>JAYSYH010000005.1:0-8116 GCA_043716645.1 Betaproteobacteria bacterium
CCCTGGGCCCTGGCAGCCATCGAAACGCGATGCTCCCGCGCCCCCTTCCAGGCGAGACGTCGCGTTTCGACCCACTCCCTCACACAAGGAAAGAACATGGAACCAACTACGTCACCCGTGACAACTTTGGCATGTACGCCAACAGCGCCTCTGGGCCAGGCCCCGCGTTGATGGGTGCCGACACGCTACTGGGCAACGATGTTTACAACAAGGACGGCGAGAACCTCGGTGACATCAAGGAGTTCATGATCGACATGGCCTCTGCCAAGGTCGTTTACGCCGTGCTGTCGTTCGGCGGCTTGCTAGGTGAAGGAAGCCCTGAAGGACGCACCGGGCTTCGACAAGGACCGTTGGCCTTCGATGCCCGACCCCACCTGGGCCAGCGGGGTGCACAAGTTCTACGGCACAACGTACAGCGCCGAATGACATCGTGCGGGGCCTGAAGGTCCCGCACCTCATTCAGCCAACTTTCGGAGCGATTCCGTGATTAAGAACACCGTACTCAAGCTTGCGCTTCTAACCGCAGGTGTGCTGGCCTTGCCGATTGCCCAGGCGGCTGCGATGTCCAACACGTCGGACAAGGCAGCCTGCGGCTCGCAGACCGGCAATGCCAAGGACATCTGCATCGAGGAAGGCAAGGCCAAGGAAAAGGTTGCACTGGCCGTCGAAGTCAAGGCCCTGGCGGATGCCAAGCTGGGCAAGGAGATCGGCGAGGCCCGCAAAGACGCGGCGTCCGACAAGCGCGACGCCGACTACAAGGTGGCGATTCAAAAGTGCGATGCGCTGGCCGGCGATGCCAAGTCCAGTTGTGTGACCAGTGCCAAGATGACCTTCGGCAAGACCTGAAAGCCTTCGGCGTAATAGCTGACCGGCATTGTCGTCGCGGTTCCGTGCGACAAACACCCAATGATGTTCCCGCAGGCGTGTGTGGCTTGGCTGATATTTCTGGCTTCGTACGGCATCGCACGGACTCGGGACTTCACTGCGCAGATTCTCGGAGTAGCCAGCGCCTTGCAAGGCTCGTAGGGTGCGGACGGTGGCGACTTGGCATGAAACGAGTGTGCAATTGATAAATCAAAGCTTTACAGCTTGTAGGAGAAAATCATGGATCTATTGCTTGTCTTGATTGTGCTGTTGTTGTTGTTTGGTGGCGGTGGAGGGCTGTATTGGGGCATGGGTATGGGTTGGGGCCTTGGTCCTATTGGTTTGATCCTTGTGGCCTTTGTCGTTGCGTATTTGCTTTTTGGCTATCGCGGACGACGGGGTGGCTAAAAACAGAAGGTTGCTCGGGGCCGTGAGGCAGCCGGTGGTCCCAGACCCTGTTGAACGATCTTGAATCCCTGAATCGGCGCGATCATCCAACGCGATATCCAGGACGTCGACAAACAGGTGGGCGAGGCAGGTCTGTGCAGATCGGGCAAGGCTGCCAATTCATGACCGGCAACCCGAGTCCGGCGCAATGAAGGTGCCGGACGAGCGGTCGGCGACCGTGCCGACGGTGGACCCCAAGGCTCGTCTGGTTTTCATCGTCAACGCCGCTTCGGGTAGCAGTGCGCCCGAGGGCAAGCGTGCCGCAATCGAAGGTGCGCTTGCCGAGGCGGGGCGTTCAGGCGAACTGCGCTTCACCCGTCCTGCCGATTTGGCACAGGCCGCCGACCAGGCAGCACTCACGGCGCTGCAGCGGCACTCGGCGGTGGTGGCGGTGGGCGGCGATGGCACCATCAGCACGGTGGCACAGGCAGCCCATGCTCACGGATGCGCAATGGGGCTAGTGCCGCAGGGCACCTTCAACTATTTCGCCCGCACGCATGGCGTGCCCGAAGACGCTGCCCAGGCGACTCGCGTGCTGCTGCGCGGCGCGCCGGTGCCGGTGCAGGTCGGGGTCGTCAACGGGCAGTTGTTCCTGGTCAATGCCAGCCTGGGCCTTTACCCCGAGATGCTGAAGGACCGCGAGGCCTACACCGCCCGTTTCGGCCGCCATCGGCTGGTGGTGCTGTTCGCCAGCGCAACAACACTGCTGCGCACATACCGGCCGCTTCGGCTGCGCATCCATTGCGAAGGCACTGTGCGCGACATCAGCACGCTGACGCTATTCGTCGGCAACAACCGCTTGCAGCTCGAGCGCATGGGTCTGCCCGAGGCCAGGGCGCCGGAAGACGGCCGGCTCGCCGCGGTGATGCTGCGGCCGATCGGCACGCTTGCGATGCTGCGCTTGATGCTGCGCGGCGCTTTGGGCACGCTGGGCGAGGCCGACACGATCGAGCGCTTCGAGTTCACGCAGATGCAGGTGCGGCCACGGCTGCTGCCCGGGCGGCACAGCATCCGCGTGGCGATGGACGGCGAGGTCAGGCAGTTGCGTGTGCCGCTGGACATCGGCTGCTCGCCCCGCCCGTTGTTCCTCATCAAGCCACAGTCGTGAGCGTGCTGCTGCAGATCTCTGACACGCACTTCGGAACCGAGCAGCCGCCGGTGGTCGAGGCGCTGGCTGCCTTCACGGCCCGGCAGCGGCCCGACCTGGTGGTGCTCTCGGGCGATATCACCCAGCGCGCCAGGCGCGCGCAATTCCATGCTGCGCGTGTCTTCTTCGAACGCCTGGCAACGCCGGTGCTGGCGATACCGGGCAACCACGACGTACCGCTGTTCGACGTGCTGGCGCGCTTCACCCGCCCCTATGGCCATTACCGGGAGGCCTTCGGCGACGAACTTGAGCCGGTGTATGCGTCGGCCGACCTGCTGGTGCAATGCCTGAACACCACACGCTGGTGGCTGCAGACGAATGGCGAGATCTCGGTCCAGCAGATCGAGCGCGTGGCCGCACGCCTCGCCCGCGCCGCGCCCGGTCAGTTGCGCGTGATCGTCGTGCACCATCCGGTCTCGGTGCCGCAAGCCGGCGACGTTCACAACCTCGTTCGCCGGCACGCCGCCGCAGTACACCGCTGGGCCGATGCCGGTGCCGACCTGGTGATGGGCGGCCATATCCACCTGCCCTGCGTGACGCCGCTGCCAGGCCTGGCGCGCCGACTGTGGTCGGTGCAGGCCGGCACGGCCGTGTCGCACCGGGTGCGCAGCGGCCAGCCGAATTCCGTCAACGTGCTGCGCTGGGGCCGTGACGCACCGCCCGGGCGCTGCGTGGTCGAGCAATGGGACTGCCCCGCGGTGGGGCCTGCCTTCGTGCGCGCCAAGGTGAGCGAGTTCGAGCCGCAACGCGGGGCGCCGTGAACGACCCCGCCTACCTGCAAGCAGCAACGTGGCTCGGTGCCCATGCGCTGGTGCCGTACGCCGCGATGTTGTTCCTGCTGCTCGCAGCCACCCTGCTCGGCTGGCACCTGTTGCAAAGCGCGGCGCTGCCGCAGCCGCAGGCGCCTTGGGCGGAACCGCCGCACGGTGCGCGATTGGCGACGGGATGTGCGCTGGCTGCACTGGGTTCGGCCACCTTCGTCGGGCTTGCGGAGTTGTTGCGCGACGGACCGGCGATCTCGGCGCTCGACTTGACCTTCACCGATGCGCTCGCACGCGCGGTGCCGGCCAGGATGGTGCAGGCTGCGGCGCTGCTCACGCGGCTGGGGGACCCCATCACACTCGGGGTGCTGGGCGCCGTGGTCGGCACAGCGTTGCTGCTGGGGCGGCGTGTCGGCCTGATGCTGGGATGGGCGTTGGCGATGGGGGGCAACGGGATACTCAATCCGGTACTGAAGCAGCAATTCGCGCGGATGCGTCCATTGAATGTGGCCGACGGCGTATCGGCCTCTGGCTTCAGCTTTCCCAGCGGTCACAGTTCGGGCACGGTTGTGGCCTTCGGGATGCTGGCCTACCTCGGGCTGCGCTTGCTGCCGCCGCGCTGGCACCTGCCCGTGTTGCTGGTGGCGGTGCTGATGGCCTTCAACGTCGGCGTGAGCCGGATCATCCTGGGTGTGCATTACGCCAGCGATGTCGCGGCCGGCTTCGCATCGGGCACGGCCTGGCTGGCCATCTGCGTCACCGGTATCCAGTTGGGTCGATGGCTGCGGCAGCGCAACAGCCGTGCGCGACGCGGCGGCCAGCGGGCCGTGGCCGAATGAAAGTGGCCTGCTGAAGCAGGACATCGAACAAGGCGGTTCGGCCCGGCCGATCAGAAGCGGTGCCGCACAGCCAGGGGAGGGCTTTGACTGCGTGGCCGGCCGAGGCCGCTACGTTGCGCAGAAATGCAGCCTGGTCGGGCACGGGTCGGGCCAAGCCGTTGTTGCTGAAGTGCAAGGCGACCGCGCTGATCGCCATGTGTCGGTTTCCCTTGAGGGTGTCACTTTCGATCTTTCATGTTGTCACCGCCTCGGTAAGCCCACGCCCCGGTTTTCAGGGCTCCCGACTGAAGTGTCCGCTTACATGATGTTTGAGGGCCAGTGAATGCGAACTCATCGACCGGCGCAGCTGGAAGTCCTTCGCTGAGGCGCGCATGGCCATCTTCACCTGGATCGAGGGCTGGTACAACCCGCGCCGCAGGCATAAAGGCTTGGGACAGAAATCGCCAATCAACTTCGAGAAGGAACTGCAAGACAGAGCCAACACCACCACCACCACGCCCGTCATCGCCGAGCTGACCTCAGCAGGCGAACTGAAAATCTAGTCCAGCCGTGTTCGTGAGATCAGGGTAAGTCCACACAGCCGAGAACGTTGCAGCGCCGAGTCAAGGCCTGGCGCGCTGAGCGAGCGAAGGAAATGATTCTGGGTTGCCTGCGCAGGCCTGATGCGATGCCGATTGAAGTCTGAAGCCGCAGCTCAAAGAAAACTTGGCGCCGACGGGGCCGGGCGCTTCGCGCCCGGCAGGCCATGGACATATGGACGATGCGCCTGCGGCGCACCGGCGGCGACCGTGGACAACGCGCCGCTACTCGGCAGCGTTGCCCACCGCCGCCGCCTTCGACCACATGCCCACAGCCTTCGACTATTGAAGGATTCAAAAGGCACCCGGAACAACAACAACCCGGCGAGCAACATTCCTTCGTGAGGCAACACGCCACCGTCAAGTGCGACTGGAACCTAGCCAGCGCCTGGCTGCGCGGAGAGTTGGAGGCACACTGAAGCGGTTCCGCTGGTGTAGGTTTATGCCGAAACAGCCGCCCTGACGGCTCACGCCGCGCCGAATATCGAGGCCGCCCCGTCGAACCGCAGGCCGGATATTTTTTCGATACACGATGAGCTTTACGAGCGACGGATCGGGCGTACTCCAGCGACCCACCCGCAATCCTGATCGAAATCTCGCTCGCAAAGGCCCGTCCATGAAGCTCCGTCGCAACCATGCCGCGAAGGCTGCATCGCCCTTCGCACTGATCCCGTTGATTCCGGTCGCCATGTTGGGGCTCCTGCTGATGAACAGCGCTGCGCTGGCGCAAACGGTCTCGAAGGACTACGCCCGCTACGCCTCGATGCTCAACCAGGAGCGCGCCAGCACCGCTCGCCGCGAGCAGCAAAACCTGTACGACGATTCGGCCCGTGCCGCCCGCGGCGGGCCGGGTCCCGGCAGTGCGCAGGCGGGCGGCAGTTCGGGCGGCGGCGGGGCCGATTCAGGCGTGGTGGGCATGCTCGGCGGCACCCTGGGCAGCATGATGGACCGCCACAACCAGCGCGAGGCCGAGCGCGATGCCGAAGACCGCAAGGCTGTGGCCCGCTACAACGAACAGAACCGCGCGCTGCGCGAAACCAACTACAAATTCAAGCAGACGCCGCTGATCGAGATCAACCTTGAGAAGGCTGCCAAGGGCGATGTGACAGCGCTGGGCGATGCAGGCTACCAATACGCCACCGGCAAGGGCGTGACGCAAAACCGCGAACGCGGCGTCGGCATGGTGAAGGATGCGGCAGAGCGCGGTGACAAAACGGCGATGTCTTCGCTGGCGTATTGGACCCGCAACGCTAACGATGCGGGCGTCGCGCTCGATCTGGCGCAGTCGCACGGCTGGGCGGCCAAGGCGGCTGCCGCAGGCGATGTCGATTCGATGACCGTCACGGGCATCGACTTTCTCAACGGCAAGGGTGTCGCGGTCAACCCGGAAGAGGCCACCCGTTGGCTGACCCTGGCGGCTGCGCAGGGCGACGCGATTGCCAACGTCACGCTGGGCAATCTGTACGCCGGGCTGCTGGTTGCGGTGCCGGGTTACCGCGCCAAGCCTGACATGGCCAAGGCCGAAGCGGCCTACCGCAAAGCGATTGCGGCCGGGTCCAAAGAGGCGGTCGACCAGCTGGCCCTGTTGTACGAAGGCGGGCTGGGTGTCGAGCCCGATTGGCCCCGTGCGTTTGCCATCAGAAAGCCCCTGGCCGATATGGGCGACCCGGTGTCCGAGACTTATATCGGCCTGTACTACGAGCGCGGCTACGGCGTGCCCAAAGACGCGAAAAAGGCGGCCGAATGGCTTGCGAAGGCGGCCGCGCACGGCTCGGCGCGCGGCAACTACGAGTTGGGTCGGCTGTACTTCGACGGCGAAGGTGTGCCCGAGAACGAAACCCTGGGCGTCAAGTACACCCGGCAGGCGGCGGTGCAGGGGTTTCCGCAGGCGCTGCACTACATGGGCCTGATGCTTTTCAACGGCGTGAGCGGTGTGCAAAAAGACGACGTCGAAGCCGAACAGCTGATCCGTCTGGCCGCCGAGAAAGGCAACGTCCGCGCAGCGCACGACCTGGGCCTGATGTACGAGCAAGGCAGCGGTGTCGAAAAAGATCGCGCCGAATCCAGAAAGTGGTTCAAGGCTTGTGCCGCAGCCGGCGATGAGCGCTGCGCGGCCAAGCTCAAGGCTTCCAGCTGATGCGACCGCACCCTTTTTCTTCCCATCGCACCGAACAGGTCACCCACATGATTGACATTCGCACATTCCTGGCCCTTGCGCTGTGTCCCGCCTTCATGGCGAGCATCAACGGCGCCCACGCTCAAAGCCAACCCGTCGCCGCCACGGCTGAGCGGGCCCCGGTACCCAGAACCGCCACCCTGGGCAGCGTCAAAAGCGCGAGCGAGCAGATCGCGCAAGACCGCGAGCGCCTGCTGAACACGCCAGTGCCCATCCATAACCCAAGCGAATACGCCTACAACATGCATAGGGCCCTGTATGAGAAAGCGAGAGGCAGTGACGCCGCGCTGACCCGGCGCGCGTTCGTGCTGGCCTTCGTTGCCAAAGCCAAGGCCGGTGATATCGATGCCGGCTATTACGCGGCCGCCGCACGCATGGCCAAATTCGGGCTCAGCGGCGGCCCTGATGCAGAGATGGAAAGCGGCATCGGTGGCGCGATGCGCAAAGGCAAGCCCGAAGCCGAGCGCGACTACGCCGTACTGCTGAGCAATGGCATCGGCGTGGCGAAGGACGCCGACAAGGCCCTGGCCCTGGTCAAGAAAGCTGCGGCCAGCGGGCTGCCATCAGCCTACGCACTGCTGGGTGTGTTCTACAGCGAGGGCATCGGAACGCCGGCCGACCCTGCGGCAGCCACCGCCGCATGGAAGAAGGCGGCCGAAGGTGGCGACATTCCAGGTATCTTCCACTATGGCGAGGCAGCTACCGGTGCCTACGGCATGAAAGAGGACGCAGCCCTCGGCATCGCACAGATGAAGAAAGCTGCTGACGCAGGCGACGACCGCGCCCAGTATTTCTTAGGCATGAGCACCGAGATCGGTATGTACGGGCTGGCGAAGGACTTGAAAGCCGGTACCGCCTTTGTCGAAAAAGCCGCCGATGCCGGCAACCCGGCCGCGCAGAACATCATGGGCCTCAAATACTCGCGCGGCGCGGGCGTCAGCCGGGACACGGAGTACGCCAACATGTATTTCGAAGCTGCCGCCAAGAACGGCAACGCTCGCGCCCAGCTCAATTTCGGCGTTCGAATGATCGACGGCGAAGGGATGACCGCCAACCGCGAAGAAGGCATCGCCTGGTTGAAAAAGGCGGCAGCGCAGAAAAATGAGGATGCCATCGAGCAGCTACAGGAGCTGGGTGTGAAGTAGCCGATCTTTACAAACCGCGCTGAGCCACTTAGGGTTCGTCAGGAATTCCAGCATGGAACAAAACATCAAGGGCAAGGTCGTCGTCATCACCGGCGCCAGCAGTGGTCTGGGCGAAGCCACCGCGCGACTGCTGAGTGCTCAGGGCGCCCGCGTCGTGCT
>JAYSYH010000041.1:0-7450 GCA_043716645.1 Betaproteobacteria bacterium
TGCCGCAGCGCCACCAGTTCCCGGGCGCGCGGGTCACTGGCGCGGGCCGGCACCGTGGCCAGTACCCGGGCATCGGTGTCCGGCAGATAAGGCGCCGCCTGGACGGGCGCCGACTGCTGCAGGAACAAAGACAAAGACAAGGCCGGCAAACCGGCCGGCAAGTAGCGACGCACGGACCGGATGTTAGCCATCCGTGCTGTACGGTTGCCAATGTCGGTCGGATGCGCCCCAGCGCACGGACAAAATCGTTGTCAACCGATCTAGCCGGGCCACGTTGATCACGGGTCGACTGGAAAAGCGGGTTTCCCGCCAACCGCAGTCGATCACTTGAAATCCTTGGGTTTTCCGGGGTGCCAAGTGAGCACTGAATCACCGATCACCCCACACCCACTACCCCGAGAGATCCACATGACCAAGCTCCTGAGCGCCCTGATCCTGTCCGCCTTCGCTTTCAGCGCCCACGCTGCCTCGCACGCTGGCGGCGCCCCGATGAAGGCCGACGCCCCGATGGCCACCGCCAGCGGCGCCAAGGCCAAGGCCCCGATGGCTGCCGCCAGCGGCGCCAAGAAGGCCCACTCGCCGAAGAAGGCTGCTTCGGCCGCCAAATAAATCTTCGGTTTCGAAGTCAGGAAGGGCCGCAGCTTCGCGCTGCGGCCCTTTTTGCTTTGTGCCGGCGTACCGGCGCTTGAAGCCAGGGTAGCGCAATGCGCTTGTTGTTTTTAGACACTGTAGTTCCGCTACATAAAATTGGGCTTGAACGGCATCAGAACCCATCGGGTGATCCGAAAAAACCCGAGCTACACCCAGGACAGATGAAAAAAGGACGCGCGTTGACGGGTGCAGCGATGTAACCAGCTAAGGGTTTTCGCAGGGTGCCCGAGAATCTAGTTTTAGTACACATTCGCTGCCGGAACCGATTCCCGTGCCCGTCCTGGCGGGGCCAGCAAGCCCGCGCGGATGGTCCCGCCTTCCCCTGAGAGTCTGAGGAGACCACCATGAAGAACTTGAATCCCCCGCGCACCCGATCGCGCCTGGCGCTCCGAGTCACCCCCGTGGCCGCCGCCGTGGCTGGGTTGTTGTGCACCAGCGACTTCGCCTATGCCCAGCAGGCGGCCGACGCACCGCAGACCGTCACCGTCACCGGCATCCGGCGCGGCATCGAAAGTGCTATCAACGTCAAGAAGAACGCCGGCAGCATCGTCGAGGCCATCTCGGCCGAAGACATCGGCAAGCTGCCGGACAACAGCATCGCCGAGTCGATAGCCCGCCTGCCGGGCCTGGCGGCGCAACGCGTGGCCGGCCGCGCCCAGGTGATCAGCGTGCGCGGTCTGTCGCCCGACTTTGCCACCACCTTGCTGAACGGGCGCGAGATCGTCTCCACCGGCGACAACCGCAGCGTCGAGTTCGACCAGTACCCGTCCGAGCTCCTCAGCGGCGTGGTCATCTACAAGACACCGGACGCGGCCCTCATCGGCCAGGGCCTGTCGGGCACGATCGACATGCAGACCATCCGACCGCTGAATTTCGGCAGCCGACAGGTGGCCGTCAACGGCCGCTTCACGCGCAATACGCTGGGTTCTGCAGCCGGCGCAACGGCCGACGGCAACCGCTTCAGCGTCAGCTACATCGACCAATTCGCCAACCGGACGATCGGCCTGGTCATCGGCTACGCGCACCAGGAAACGCCGGTCCAGGAAAACCAGGTCGGCGCCTACGAGCCGTGGAAGCAGGTCGACGGCGGCAACACCAGCCGCCCGGGTCTGGCCAACGGCACTTGGGTCACCGACGGCATCAAGGCGTTGCGGCGCACCGGCAAGACCACCCGCGACGGCGTGATGGCGACGGTCGAATACAAGCCGTTCAAGGAATGGACCAGCACCCTCGACCTTTTCACGTCGACCGCGAAAGAAACCGCCACCGCCAACCAGTGGGAAGTCAACCTGCAATACAACGGCAACTTCCCCTGCAACCCGGCTTGCACATTCAGCAACCCGGTCATCAATGGCAACCAGACCGTGACCAGCGCGAACATCACCGGTGTCTACCCGCTGGTGCGCGGCATGTACAACCAGCGCAAGGACGACATCAACGCCTACGGCTGGAACAACCGCTTCAAACTGGGCGAGGTGGCGCTGGTGGCAGACGTCAGCTACTCGAAGGCCAAGCGCAACGAGCTGAGCCTGGAGAACAACACCCAGCTGGTGCCGGCGCCCGCCTACGACAACCTGGCCTTGCGCTTCAGCGGCGACAACTTCTCGACCATGACCCCGGGCCGCAGCTACAACGACCCGACCAAGCTGTTTCTACGCAACACGATCTACGGCTCGGGCTACGGCAAGGTGCCCAGCGTGAACGACGAGCTGAAGGGCTTCAAGCTGGCTGCCAACGTACCGCTGCCAAGCACCTTCAACAGCTTGGTGCCGGACATCGACGTCGGCCTGAACTACGCCGACCGAACGAAGAAGAAGCGTCAGCCTGAAGGCAACATCAACGTCGGCGCGCAAGGCGACACCGCCATCGCGGCCGACCTGCAGCGCGGCACCGTCGACCTGGGCTTTGCCGGCGTCGGCGCCATCCCGGCCTGGGACGTGCCGGCGGCCGTGGCGCGCTACATGACCTTCAACCCGACCGCGACCGCCAACTACCTGATCGCCAAGGCCTGGGACGTCAACGAGAAGATCACCACCGCCTTCGCCAAAGCCAACCTCGACACGCAGCTCGGCGGCGTGTCGATGCGCGGCGACATCGGCCTGCAGGCGCAGCGCGTCGACCAGTCGTCAAGCAGCAGCTACTTCGACGGCACGGCCTCGGCCGGCAACCAGGTCAAGCCGATCAACGACGGCAAGACCTACACCGACGTGCTGCCGGCCATGAACCTAGCCTTCAGCTTGGGCAACGACCAGCGGCTGCGTTTGGCCGCCGCCAAGCAGGTGGCACGGCCGAAGGTCGACCAGCTGCGTGCCGGCGTCGACTTCGGCATCGATGAAAAGAGCGGCAAACCCGGCGCCAGCGGCGGCAACCCGCTCGTCGACCCATGGCGCGCCGACGCCTTCGACCTGTCGTACGAAAAGTACTTCGGCACCAGGGCCTATGTCTCGGCGGCCGGCTACTACAAGAATTTGAAGAGCTACATCTACACGCAAAGCAACGACAACTACGACTTCTCGAAGTTCGTTTCCGGCTACGTGCCGCGCCCCGGCCAAGGCTTCCCGCCGGCGCAGCGGATCGGTACCTTCACCGCGCCGTACAACGGCCAGGGCGGCAAGCTGTCGGGCGTCGAGCTGACGGCGTCGCTGCCGCTCGATTTGTGGTCGCCGGCGCTGCGCGGCTTCGGCATCGTCGCCAGCGGCACCTTCAACAGCAGCAGCATCAAGGTGAAAGACCCGGAAAGTGCCAACAGCGTCGGCGGCGGCGCAATCGACCTGCCGGGCCTGAGCAAGCGCGTCTTCAGCCTGACCGCGTACTACGAGATCAACGGCTTCGAGGCCCGCGTCAGCCAGCGTCGGCGGTCCGACTTCATCGGCGAAATCGGCAACTTCGACGGCGCCCGCACGCTGCGCTACGTGGTCGGCGAGAACATCACCGACCTGCAGTTCGGCTACAACTTCACCACCGGCATGGCCAGGGGCCTGGGGCTGTTGCTGCAGGTCAACAACGTCACCAACGAGGCCTACCGCACCTATGCCGGCACGAAGGACCGGCCGCTGGAGGTCGTCCAGTGGGGCCGCACCGTGCTGGCCGGCGCGAACTACAAGTTCTGACCGGGCTAACCCGTCGCTGTCGCCGTACGCCGGACACCGTACGCACCCCGAAAGCCCCGCGGCACCGGCCGGCGGGGCTTTTTTCCTTTTGCAAGGACCCGCTTTCATGATGCTCAACCGACGTCAGTCCAGTGTGGCTGCGGCCGTCCTGCTCGCGACGGCCGCGCGACCCAGCGCAGCGCAAAGCGCCACCACACCCGCCCCGCTGGAGGTCTTCTTCCGGGAGCCGGTGATGAGCGTGGCCCTGCTGTCGCCAGCCGGCAGCCATGTGGCCTTGCGCACGGGCGGCAAAGACGTCCGAGTGCGCTTGTCGGTGCTGCGCCTGGACACCCTGAAAGTGCAGGTGGTGGCCAGCTTCAGCGACGCCGATGTCGGCCCTTTCCAGTGGGTCAACGACAACCGCCTGGCCTTTGCGCTGGAAGACCGGCTCACGGCGCCGGCCGACCGCTTGTTCGCCTATGGCCTGTTTGCGGTGAATGCCCAGGCGCCGCCAGCGGGCCGCAGCCGCCGGTGCGAAGCCCGCGCGTGCGGCACCCAGGCCAGCGTGGCCCAGCGCCGCCACATGACCAGGCCGCGCAGCCACTCGTCGGCGATGTAGGCGATCCACACGCCCACCAGCCCCAGCCCGAAGTGGCTGCCGAGCAACCAGCTGCCCCCGGCCAGCACCACCACCATGCTGGCCGCGCCGGCCACCACCGGAAAGCGCGCGTCACCGGTGGCGCGCAGCGCGTTGATGACCACCAGGTTGAAGGTGCGGCCGGGTTCCAGCAGCACCGTCCACCACAGCAGCACGGTGCCGACGTGGATGATCTGCGGGTCTTGCGTGAACAGGCGCAGCGTCCACGGCCCGCTCAGCGCGACCAGCGTGGCCACGCTGACCGTCACCGGCAGCCCCCAGGCCATCGCGCGACGCACCAGACTGTGGGCCTGATGCAGCTGCCCGGCGCCGACGCAGCGCCCCACCAGCATTTCCACCGACAGCCCGGTGGACAGACCGAAAAGCAGCACCACCATGATGATCTGCTGTGCGTAAGTGTGGGTGGCCAGCGCCACCGCGCCCAGGCTGCCGACAACGGCCACGCTGACCATGTAGGCCAGCCGGTAGGCGATGTTCTCGGCCGCGCCCGGCAGGCCGATGCGCGCCACGGCGGCCAGTTCGCTGCGGCGCACACGCCAGGCGTCGGCCCACACCGGCCGAATGCCCAGCCGCACGCGCCACAGCCACAGGTGCAGCCCGATGGCCAGCAGGCGCGCCACGATCACCGCCAGCGCGTAGCCCACCAGGCCCAGCCCTGGCACCGCGCCGAAGCCAAACCCGATCGACCGCAGGTCGAAGCCGAACATCAACGGCCCCATCAACGCCAGGTGCGCGAGCTGCATCGCCACCATCACGGCCAGCGTGTCGCGGGCGCGCAGGTGGGCGCGCATCACGGCCGTCATGCTGGCATTCCAGGCATCCAGCAGCATCGCCGGCGCCAGCGCGATGAGCAGCGGCACGGCCAGCGGCAGCACTTCGGCCGGCGCGTTCAGCAGGCGCAGCAGGCCGGGCGCACCCACGGCAGCTGGCAGGGCCACAGCCAGGCCGATCCAGGTGCTGGCGCCCAGCACGGCGCGGGCCACGCTGTCGGCGGCGTCCCGCCTGCCCGCGCCCAGCGCCTGCGTCAGCACCACGCCCACGCCGGCGCCGACGATGCGAAACACGATGAACAGCGTGCCGAAGACATGGTGGGCCAACGCGAAAGCCGCGCCCGAGGTGTCGGACAGCCGCGCCGCCAGCGCCGTGCCGACGATGCCCACCGCGATGCCCAGCAGCAGTTCCAGCAGCAGCGGCCAGGTCAGGCTGAACAGCCCGGGCGCAGGTGGGCTCGCACGGTCGGTAGCGGGTTTCATCGCATGATGTTGCCATCCGTCGCCAGGCGCCTGCGCCGCGCGAGCCGTTGGCTACGATGCGCGGCTTGCGCAATTCCGGGACCCCGCCCATGCCAGCACGCCGCACCGCCTTGAAGCACCTTGTCGCCGCCAGCGGTTTCGGGCTGTCCACCCTGGCCGCTGGCCCCACCCGGGCACAAGCGCCAGCGCTCGCTGCCGCCAGACCCGAGATCAGCGCCGGTGACGCGCAGCGCGACCTGGGTATCCTGAAGCGCGCGCTGACCGAGCTGCACCCCGGGCTGACGCGCTACACGACGCTGGCACAGATCGAGGCCGATTTCGCAGCCGCGAACGCTGTCGTGGCCGCCGGCAGCAGCCGCGCGCAGATGGTGCTGCTGGCCTCGCAGCTGTCGGCCAGCCTGCACTGCGGCCACACCTGGGTGAGCCCGTACAACCAGCGGCAGGACGTCGTGGACGGCGTCTTCAACCGCGCCGACAAGTTGCCGCTGACGCTGCGCTGGGTCGAAGGCCGGGTGCTGGTCACCGGCAGTGCGGCCGACGGCGTGGCGGCGGGCAGCGAATTGCTGGCGATCGACGGACGGCCGGTGGCCGCCATCCGCGACGCACTGCTGCCGTTGCTGCGCGCCGACGGTCGGCACGCGGGCGCACAGCTCAAGCGCCTGTCGCAACTGGACAGCGGCCCCAACGGCGGCGCGATGGACCGGCTGTTCCCGCTGTTGTTTGCGCCGCTGCATGCGCCACAGCCCGGTCCGACCGGCGCCCGCTACACGCTGACGCTGCGCGATCACGATCACGACGACTCAGGCCCACGGGTCATCAGCGTGCCAGCAATGACCACGGCCGACCGCGACAAGACGCTGCCTGCAGCCGGCACCGCTTGGACGTTCAAGGTCGACGGCGACACCGGCATCCTGACCCTGCCCACGTTCGCTTTCTGGCGCAGCGAGTTCCAGCCTGCAGCCTTCCTGCAACAGACCTTCGCCGCGCTGCGCGGCGTGCCTTTTCTGGTCATCGACCAGCGCCGCAACGAAGGCGGCGACGACGCCATCGGCCGCGCGCTGCTGAGCCACCTGCTGCGCACCCCGCTGCAGCTGGCCGCCAGCCGCGTGGAAAGCGCTTATGAGCGCGTGCCCTACGCGCTGGCGCGCTACCTCGACACCTGGGACTTCGGCTTCTTCGATCGCACCGGGAAAGTCACCCGCGGCCCGGGCCGCAACTGGCTGCTGCCCGACCGGCCCGGCGCGCGCATCGAGCCCCAAGCCGCGCCCCCCGCACCCTACGCCGGGCGCACTGTGGTGCTGATCGGCCCGCAGAACAGCTCGGCCGGCTTCCTGCTGGCGCGCGACATCCGCCGCAGCGGTGTGGCCACGCTGCTGGGCCAACCCACCGGCGGCAACCTGCGCGGGCTGAACGGCGGGCAGCTGTGCTGGATCAACCTGCCGGCCTCGGGCGTGGGCGTGGACATCCCGCTGGTCGCCGCCTTCACCGAAGGCCTGCCGCCCGATGCCGGCGTGCTGCCCGACGTGGCAATCGCGCCGCGCTGGGCCGACGCGCAGGCCGGCGTGGACACCGAGATGCAGGCTGCACGCAAGCTCGTCGCCAGCTGGCGTTGAGGGTGGGCGGGGACGGGTTGGTGGCAGGCACGCCAGGGGCCTGCGCTAGGATCAAAACCAGGGCTTTCCCGGCCCTGCACCCACCACCCACCACAGGCAGGACGCACAGGACATGAGCCAGATCCACTTCATCGGCGGCGAAAAAGGCGGCGTCGGCAAATCGCTGCTGGCCCGCGTGCTGGCCCA
>JAYSYH010000042.1:0-2389 GCA_043716645.1 Betaproteobacteria bacterium
CAGCGTCCGGCCCGCCCGCTGACGGTCAGCGGCGTCGAAATCGGCAGGCTGATCGTCGAGGAACGTCGTCGCTGATGAGGGTCCGATCTGGCCGACGCCCTGTTGTGCGACACCACGCCGGCCGCGCTTCAGTCGGCGGTGCTGGCCCTCGAAGCCAGCAGCTTGCGCGGCATGGATGCCATCCACATCGCTGCCGCACAGGTGTGCGAGGCTGACGTGTTCATGTCGGCCGACGCACGCCAATGCGCTGCCGCTCAGGCCGCCGGCTTGAACGTGGTGGCGCTGTAGAAGATCACGGGTCAGTGGCGGGCACCGTGATCGGGATGTCGTGTTGACGGTTTGCGTCACTGCCCGAATCCGGCGAAAGCGGGCGAATTGAAAATTGTGACTATTCGCGTCAGTCGGTGAGCAAAAGTCGGTGGGAAATCACGCTGAAACTGCTGGCACGCCGCCTGCAAATAAGCCTTCGTCCAACCGACCCACAACCCCCTAGGAGCTACCCATGAAACGTGTTCAACAAGGTTTTACGCTGATCGAATTGATGATCGTCGTCGCGATCATCGGCATCCTGGCCGCTGTGGCATTGCCCGCGTACCAGGAGTACACGAAGCGCGCGAAGATGACCGAAGTGATCCTCGCGGCATCAACATGCCGCACCACCATTACCGAAGTTGTTCAGACCAATTCCAGCACGGCGCTTCCAACTGCTGGGAATTACGGTTGTGAATCGGCCAGCCAGACCAGCAAATATGTCGCCTCGGTTGCAACGACAAATGCCGGCCAGATTCAAGTAACGGCAGCTGCTGGCATTGACAGTGCTGTCACGGGACAGACTGTTGTGATGACGCCCTATAAGGATGACACTACCCCACTGACGGCAAGTGACGTCCGCATCAATATCTTCAAGTGGGTTTGCGGCCCAGGCGGATCAATGCCTCCGAAGTACCTGCCAGGCTCTTGCCGCGGCTAAGACTCTTTTCGCCAATTCGAAAAGGCGGCTCTCGGGCCGCCTTTTTTGCGCCCGACTTCTCCCTCTTGACGCTGAACGAGTCTCCATGACGTCCTGGCCTTTGCTTGCGAGTGCGCTGCTGATGCTCGGCGCCTGGCTGGTTTCAAATCACTATGCGCCGTGGGTGACGGCGCACAGCGAGTTGCTGGCCGCGCTGGCGCTCGGCGCGCTCTGGCTGGGCGCGTTGCGCTTGGGCAAGCGCCGGGACATCGCGCTGCCCGCGTCGGCGCTGTTCCTGTTGGCGATGGCCGCCGTGCCGCTGCTGCAAACCGTGGTCGGGCCGATCTTTTTCTTCGGCGATGGCTGGATCGCGTCGCTCTATTTGATGGCCACGGCCGTTGCGGTGGTGGCCGCAGCGCATACCGCAAAGTCCACCGGTACGGGGCTGGCGGTGGGATTCGCAGCCACATTGCTTTGCGCTGCCGTGCTCAGCAGCGGCATCGCCTGGCTGCAGAGGTTCGAGGTCGATGGCGGGGCGCTGGCGCTTCACATCGCGGCGGTTCAGCCCGGCCGCCCACCGTATGCCAACCTGGGTCAGCCCAACCAACTCGCTAGCCTGCTCGGTCTCGGGCTGGCTGGGCTGTGGTTCATGTTCGAGAACCGCCTCGTGGCCTTGAGGTGGGCGCTGCCCATGGCCGTGTGGCTGACGGTGTCGCTGGCGATGACACGGTCGCGCACGCCACTGCTGCTGTTCGCCGTGGCCGGGCTGGCGCTGTGGGTGGCCCAGCGGCGCTGGGCCGTGCGCGCTCGCGCGTGGGTACTGCCTGCGCTCGCGACGCTTTGGGCTTTCGCGTTTGTCGCCTGGCCGCGAGTGATGGAGGCTGTGCACCTGGCACCAGGTGAAAGTGTTGCCGAGCGGCTTCGAGCGGGCGGGCGACCGCTGATCTGGAGCCAACTATGGGACGCGCTTTGGCTGCGCCCCTGGACCGGCTTTGGCTGGAACCAGGTCAGCGTGGCCCAGGTGGCCGCAGCGGCAAATCATCCTCGCACTGAGTTCGTCGAACACAGCCACAACCTGCTGCTCGACCTGCTGCTGTGGAACGGCGTGCCGCTGGGTCTGTTGATCATCGTGGTCAGCGGCCTGTGGCTGTGGCGCCGCGTGTTTGACGTTCGCGATCCGCAGGGCTTGTTCGGGTTGCTTGTGGTGGGCTTGCTGCTGGCGCATGCGATGGTCGAGTTTCCGCTTGACTATCTGTATTTCCTGGTGCCCTTCGGCGTGGCGATCGGTCTGGTCGAGGCCTCGCGGCCCGGCCGTACACCGCTGCTGTCCGTCCCGGCGGCCGCCGGTTGGGCCGTGGCCGCTGTGTTCGCTGGCGTCACGGCCTGGGCGGCAGTCGACTACTGGCGCGTCGAAGACGCCTTCCGCGAGATGCGCTTCAC
>JAYSYH010000043.1:0-2389 GCA_043716645.1 Betaproteobacteria bacterium
ACCGCATCGTCGACCACGATGACGATCTTGCCGGGGTACAGCCGGGTGCTGACCGCCTGCCCGGCCAGTTCGCACGGCACCGAATAGCGGTTGCGCGCCACCACCACCAGACAGGTGCTGCTCACCCGCGCCGGGTTCTCCACGTAGCCATCGAAGGGCTCGGGCATGGGCATCAAGTGCGGCCGCTCGTTGTCGAGCATCTCGGCCACGCTGAACTGATCGTGCTCGGGGTGACGGACCTCCTCCCACAAGGCCCGGCAGCGGTCGCCCAGCCAGGCGTTGAGTTCGGTGAAGCTGCCGAACTTCACCTTGTTCGCCTCGATCCAGATGCGCCGGCGACTGTCCTGCACGTTCTTCTCGACGACACCCTTCTCCCAGCCTGACGCCACGTTGCAGAAGTCGGCGTCGAACAGGTAGTGCGCGCACATCACGGCGAAGCGCTTGTTGACGGTGCGACCCTTGCCCTTCTTGACCCGGTCAACGGCTGTCTTCATGTTGTCGTAGATGCCGCGCCGGGCAATGCCGCCCATGGCGGCGAACGAGCGGGTGTGCGCGTCGAACAGCATCTCGTGGCCTTGGCTCGGGTAGGCCACGAGCCAGAACGCCCGGCTGGCGCACAGCTTCAGATGCGAGACCTGCATGCGGTAGTAGATGCCGCCCACCACCAGGCCCTCTTCGCTCCGGTCGAACTGGAAGGCCTCGCCGAGCTCGAAGACCAGCGGCACGAAGGCCTTGGTGGACACAGACTGGCCTTCACCCTGGCGCCACGCGCGCACGAAGTCGGTGACGTGGCTATAGCTGCCGGCGTAGCCCTCTGCCTTGATCTGCGCGTGCAGCGCACGCGCCGTGCGCCGCTCATGGCGCGGGCGGTGCGCATCCACCTTGAGCGCCTGCTTGAGCGCTTCGTGGAACGGCGTGAGCTTGCCCGGCGCCTCGATGCGCCGGTACGTCGGCTCCTCCAGCACGGGCGTCTTGAGCCACTTGCGTACCGTGTTGCGCGACAAACTCGTCAGCCGCACGATCTCCCGAACAGACTTCTTCTCGCGGAAATGCATCCGCTTGACCTTGCCAATCATGGCCATGGTGATCACCCCTTCTCCCCTCAAGAAAGAGGCAGGGTAGGTTGAACACCCGGGTCAAATTTGGATCGGCACTATCGCTGTAAGTGGGTCAATTTTCGGTCGGCGCCAACACTACCAAGCCTTCAATGCGCAGCCTGAGCCAAGCGCGGTATGCCCTGATCGATCCATGCGATCGCCGCGGCAGAAGGCTGCCAGCGTGGCTCTCTCCACAAGGCCGACGCCAAGTGCTCCAGGTCGGATCCGTCCACGCGGGGCCACTGTTGCAGCAGCTGCTGGGCGCAGCGCAATGCCCACTGTTCGGAGGTCATGATGTTGCCGGCAAGAATCGAGTTTATGGCCGGCAATCGTACTCATCTACTGGATGAATGTACAGTGTCGAAATGGAGTCTGCCTTGAACCCGTACCGATGCCGCCAATGCGGTGCCGCAAGCTACGCCCGGCTCGTGCATAGAGGGCCTGACGGTGCAATGGCCTACGCCGATCGCTATCGCTGTTCCGGTTGCTCGCTGACCTTCAGTGACCCCGCCGAATGGCGCCTCCAGAATCGAGCACACGCGCACTCGACGCAGGCCGGGGTAATTCGCCAAGCGCCGCACTTGTCGTCTTACGCGTCGGGCGGTCTGTAGCCTGATCGACAGCGCACAAGACCGATCGCAGTCGGTCGAAGCCGCCGCGTCGGCTGCCATATCGGCCGCACCCACTTGGTGAATCCTCAGCTCGTTTGGTTGTGGATGAAGCGAGCCGGCGCGGAAGGCGTGCTGAGCCCGGACTCGAGTTCGGCACGCCGGGCGGCAGACGGGAAGCAAGCGGCGCTGGAACCCAGCGGCCTGTTCACGTTCTCCGCGGACGGCCGAACGTCAGAGTGCGGCGTCCTTCAGCTTCTTCAGTGCGCGCGTCTTGATCTTCACCGTCGCGGGCTTGGCCGCGAAGACACGCTCGACCTTCGTGAACGGATCGAGGCCGGTGCGCTTCTTCTTCGCAGGCACGTTGATCACGTTGACCTTCAGCAGCCCTGGCAACGTGAACGACCCCAAACCCTTCTTGTGCACGGACGCGAGCATCGTCGCTTCCAGCGCGCCAACGACGGCCTTGACCGCCTTCGGTTCCACCGCAGCGGTTTGCGCCAGATGAGCGATCAAGCTAGTCCGATTGAACGCGCTCTTGATCGGCTTCAGCTCGACAACAGACTTGGGCGGCGCAGCAGCCTTGATTGCCTTCGTCGCGGGAGCAGTCTTCTTCGCTGCCATCGTCACTGGCGCAGCCTTCTTGGCCGGCACTTTCGTCATCGTCTTCTTTTCAGTTGCCAT
>JAYSYH010000044.1:0-22198 GCA_043716645.1 Betaproteobacteria bacterium
CGCCGCCTGGGCCAATCCGGTGCTGTGGACGGTGCTGGCGCTGGCCGGCCTGCTGGCGGCCACCGACACGCCCTACCCCCGCTACTTTTCGGGCGCGCAATTCATCCACTTCCTGCTGGGGCCGGCGGTGGTGGCGCTGGCCTGGCCGATGTGGCAACGCCGGGCCGAGCTGCGCTTGCGTTGGCGCCCTTTGGGGCTGGCTGCGCTGGTGGGCGGCGGCGCAGCGGCCGGCAGTGCGGTGCTGATCGGCTGGGCCTTGGGCCTGCCGGCCGAGGTGCTGGCTTCGCTGGCGCCCAAGTCGGTGACCGCGCCGGTGGCGATGGGTATTGCCGAACAGCTGGGCGGCATTCCGGCGCTGGCGGCGGTGCTGGCGGTGCTGACCGGCCTGGTTGGCGCGGTCTGCGCCAAGCCCTTGTTCGACGCCCTGCGCATCGCCCGCCCCGAGGTGCGCGGCTTCGCGTTGGGCACCGCTTCCCACGGCATCGGCGCGGCGCGCGCGCTGCAGGTGAACCCGGTGGCCGGTGCCTACGCCGCGTTGGCGCTGGGCCTGCAGGTGGTGCTGGGCGCCTTGCTGCTGCCGCTGGCCTACGCTGTCCTGTTGCCGCTGTTGCTGTCCCACACCCCGACACATTGAATTGAACGGAACCGACCCGAAGCCATGCAAACCCATCTGGCGCCTGAATTCAAAGGCACGCGCGACGGCGAGGCGGCCGAAGCCATCCTGCGCAAATGCGTGCACTGCGGTTTCTGCAACGCAACCTGTCCGACTTATCAATTGCTGGGCGACGAGCTCGACGGCCCGCGTGGCCGCATCTACCTGATGAAGCAGATGCTGGAAGGCGCGCCCGTCACGCGCAAGACGCAGCAGCACCTGGACCGTTGCCTGACCTGCCGCAATTGCGAAACCACCTGCCCCAGCGGCGTTCAATACGGCGCGCTGGTGGAGATCGGCCGCAAGCTGGTCGAAGAGCGCGTCGAACGCCCCAAGGCTGAACGCGCGGTGCGCTGGCTGCTGAAGGAAGGCCTGACCTCGCCGTTGTTCGGCCCGGCCATGAAATTGGGCCAACTGGTGCGGCCGCTGCTGCCGGCGGCGCTGAAGAACAAGGTGCCCGCACCGGGCGGCGCGGCCGCCCACCGCTGGCCGCAACGCACGCACCGGCGCAAGGTGCTGCTGCTGCTGGGCTGCGTGCAGCCGGCGATGATGCCCAACGTCAACAGTGCCACCGCCCGCGTGCTCGACGCCGCCGGTATCCAGACCCTGGTGGCCGACGGCGCCGGCTGCTGCGGCGCCATACGCACCCACCTCAGCGACGCCGAAGGCGGCCTGGCCGACATGCGCCGCAACATCGACGCCTGGTGGCCGCTGGTCGACGGATTGACTTCCGAAGGCAAGGTCGAGGCCATCGTGATGAACGCCAGCGGCTGCGGCGCCACCGTGAAGGACTACGGCCACGCGCTCGCCCATGATGCCGACTACGCCGAGAAGGCGGCCCGGGTCAGTGCCTTGACGCGCGACCTGAGTGAACTGCTGCCGGCCCTGGTGCCCATGCTGCTGCCGCTGCTGAAGCCCCGGCTGGCTGGCACACGGCGCATCAACAAGCTGGTCTTCCACCCGCCCTGCACCTTGCAACACGGCCAGCAGTTGCGCGGCGGTGTGGAAATCGGCCTGCGCGAATTGGGTTTCGACATCAGCCTGGCGGCCAGCGAAAGCCATCTGTGCTGCGGTTCGGCCGGCACTTACAGCGTGCTGCAACCCGAACTGGCCTACCAGCTTCGCGACCGCAAGCTTGCGCATTTGGCCGCGCAGTCGCCGCAGTTCATCGTCAGCGCCAACGTGGGTTGCATCCAGCATTTGCAAAGCGGCACCACCACGCCGGTGCGGCATTGGGTGGAAGTGCTGGACGAGGCATTGGCATGACCTATCTGCTGGCCCTGGACCAGGGCACCTCCAGTTCGCGCAGCATCGTCTTCGACACGCAAGGTCGCATTTGCGCCATGGCCCAACGTGAATTGACCCAGCATTACCCGCAGCCGGGCTGGGTGGAACACGACGCTGATGAAATCTGGCGCAGCCAGTTCGCGACCGCACAGGAAGCCATTGCGCGGGCCGGCATTGCGGCCAGCGACATCGCCGCCATCGGCATCACCAACCAGCGCGAGACCACGCTGCTGTGGAATCGGCGCACCGGCCGGCCCTTGCACCGCGCCATCGTCTGGCAAGACCGTCGCACCGAACCCTTGTGCCTGCAGCTGCGCGAGCAAGGCCTCGGTGCCACCGTGCGCGCCGCCACCGGCTTGGTCATCGACCCCTACTTCAGCGGCACGAAACTGCGTTGGCTGCTGGACCACGTGCCCGGCGCGCGGGCAGCGGCGGAACGCGGCGAACTGGCGTTCGGCACCATGGACAGCTGGTTGCTCTGGCAACTGACCGAAGGCCGCGTGCACGCCACCGACGTGAGCAATGCGTCGCGCACGATGTTGTTCGACATCCGCACCGGCCACTGGAGCAGTGAACTGCTGCAGACCTTGCAAGTGCCGCCAGACGTGCTACCGGCGGTGGCGCCGTCCAGCCATGTGTTCGGCGAGACCCTGCTGTTCGGTGCGGCCATACCGATCGCCGGCATGGCCGGCGACCAGCAGGCCGCGTTGTATGGGCAGGCCTGTTTCAAAGCCGGCATGGCCAAGAACACCTATGGCACCGGGTGTTTCATGTTGATGCACACCGGCGAACAGTTGCAGACTTCGGCGCACGGGTTGATCACCACGGCCGCCGCGCAAACCACAGCCGTGCCGCAGTACGCGCTGGAGGGCAGCGTGTTCGTCGGCGGCGCCGTTGTGCAATGGCTGCGTGACGGCCTGGGCGCCATTCAGCACAGCAGCGACATCGAAGGCCTGGCGGCCAGCGTGCCCGACAGCGGCGGTGTCTTGTTCGTGCCAGCCTTCACCGGCCTGGGCGCGCCGATCTGGGACGCCAATGCGCGAGGTGCCATCGTCGGCCTGACGCGCGGCAGCACCATGGCCCACATTGCGCGCGCGGCGCTGGAAAGCATTGCCTTCCAAAGTGCGGCGCTGTTGCAGGCGATGGTCGCCGACACCGCTGCCATCAGCGAATTGCGCGTCGACGGTGGCGCCTGCATCAATGACCTGCTGATGCAATTCCAGGCCGACTTGCTGGGCATGCCGGTGGTGCGCCCGCAAGTGACTGAAACCACAGCACTGGGCGCCGCTTATCTGGCCGGCCTGGCCACCGGCGTTTACCGGGATGAAGCCGAACTGGCAGCCCTGTGGGGTGAACAGCGGCGTTTCATGCCGGAATTGACGCGGCCGCAGGCGGCCGAAAAAATGGCCGCCTGGGAAGGCGCCGTGCGTCAAGCACGAATGCGTTGAAACATTCGTTGAGACATTCGTTGAGACATTCGTTGAAACATGCGTTCAGACACAGGCCACGGCGCGTTGCGGCACCGCGCTGGACTTGACGGCGCAATATACGAATTGCGTTGTTCGAAGCGGTGTTATTTGACCGCGAAATCGGCCAGCGTTTTGCCGCCAGCCAGTGCGTCGCGCAGCCATTGCGGGCGTTTGCCACGACCTCCCCAAGTGCCACCGGTTTCATTGCGGAATTTCACGACTGCCGGTATTTTGGCTGCTTTGGCACCACGGCGCCTTACCGCCTTCACTGCCGCCTTCACTGCCGCCTTGCCGGCGGTCTTGGGCTTCTTGCCATCGAAACCCAAATCTGCAGCCGACAGGCTGTAAACAGCGATGGCTTCCCGAATGCGGCTGACAACGCCTTCGACTTCCTTGCGCCTGATCTTTTCGGCGTCTTGCTTCAGCACTTCAATCTGCTTGACGATCTGGGCGTAGGTTTTGGTCATGGTTGTGGTGTGAGTTTGAAGGGGGGTTCGCTGCAACAACCCGGTGGGTTGTGAGTTGGTGCCGCGCGTTGCGGCTATCCACCAATCTCGAATGCGATTATCACCACAATCCGAATTGGAATTCAATTGTCAGCATTCGGCATCCCAATCGCCGCGTTGCACAGCCGCTGCACGCCGTCCGATGGCCAATCTTTCTTCCACTTCAATGCGCGCCAGATTCTTGACCTGCAATGCCATTCGCGGGTGGGCGGTGAAACGCGCTTCGTGGCGCATCAAAAAGTCCCAATAAAGTGTCGTGTAAGGGCAGGCATTCGGGCCGGTGCGCAGGGCGGGTTTGAAACGGCAGCCCTTGCAATGGTCGCTCATGCGTTCGATGTACTTTCCAGTGGCCACATAGGGTTTGCTGGCCATCACGCCACCGTCGGCGTATTGGCTCATGCCCAGGGTGTTGGGCAATTCCACCCATTCGACGGCGTCCACATAAACGCCCAGGTACCAGGCGTGGATCTGTTTCGGCTCCACCCCCAGCAGCAGCGCATACAGGCCCGTGACCATCAAGCGCTGGATGTGGTGGGCATAGCCGGTCTGCAGCGTCTGCGTGATGGCATCGTGCAGGCAGCGCATCGGCACGTCGCCGTTCCAGTACCAGTCGGGCAGCGCGGCGTGGGCCGCCAGTTCATTGCGTTCGGCGTAGTCGGGCATACCCAGTCGGTAGATGGCGCGCACGTATTCACGCCAACCCAGAATCTGCCGGATGAAACCTTCGGCACCGGCCAGCGGCACGCGGCCGGCACGGTATTCGCGTTCGGCGGCGGCCAGCACCTCGCGCGGGTCCAGCAGTTTCAGGTTCAGGGCCATCGAGATGTGCGCGTGATACAGCCAGGGCTCGCCGGTCCACATCGCGTCTTGCCACAAGCCGAACTGCGGCAGGCGTTCGCGGATGAAGACGTCCAGCACTTGCAGCGCCTGTTCGCGCGTGGCGGGCCAGCCGTAACCGTTCAGGCTGCCGGGGTGTTGTGCGAACCGTGTGTTGACCAGTTCGACAACGTTCTGCGTGATGGAGTCGGGCGTAAATCGTGTGGGTGGCGGCACGAAGCCCGGGCCTTTGGCGCCGAATCCCGAGCGGTTCTCGGCGTCGTAATTCCATTCGCCACCGGCCGGCTTGTCACGGTCCATCAAGACGTTGTGACGCTTGCGCATGTCGCGGTAGAAATACTCCATGCGCAGTTGCTTGCGGCCACGGGCATGGGCCGCGAATTCGGCGTCGCTGCACAGGAAATGGCGGTCTTCGCGCACGTCCAGCGGCACACCCGCGGCGTCAGCCGTGGCGCGCATGGCTTGCAGCACGCGCCATTCACCGGGTTGCGTCAGCACGACGCGCTGCACCTGCATGGCGGCCAGTGTTTCGGCCAGCGCCTGGGCCAGCGTCACGACGGCCATGTCGCGGTAATCCAGCGGCACGCCATCGGTGCGCAAGGCTTGCGCGAAATGCCGCATGGCCGACAGAAACACCGCAATGCGCTGCTTGGCCGACATCACATGCGTGGATTCTTCGCTGGCTTCGCACATCCAGGCGCGGTCTTGTACCGGGTCGAAGTCGTCCCAGGCACTGGCGTCGCGGTTGAGTTGGTCGCCCAGGATGACGACAAGGTGGCGGATGGCGGGTTTCAAGGCTTGGGCTTCTTCGGTGATTTGTTTTTACGGCAGGCGTCAGAGCAATACAGCACATCGGCCCAGTTCTTGGCCCAGGCTTTGCGCCAGGTCATTGGTCTGGCGCAGACCACGCAAAGTTTGCTGGGCAGGCTGCTCTTGTTGCCTTTGAATGGGGAGGGCATCAGAACAGTTCGCCTTGCGGGCTGGGGTCAGGCACGCGCGCTGCAGGATCGGCACCCGCACCCGCACCCGCACCCGCATCGGTACCCGCGTCAGCGTTGCGCTGACGCTTCCCCGTGCGTCCGGCTGGTCTGGATGAAGGCGGCAGGCCGCTCTTGCGCGAGCCATGCTGCTGCTGCACGGCGTCGGCTTCGGCGCGCGCCTGCGGCGTGGCCCGCAAACCGTAAAGCACGGCCTTGGCGTGGGCCAGCGCGGGCTTCTCGTCGACCACCGGTGCGGGGTAAGCGTCGGTGCCGATCTCAGGCACCCACCGTCGCACGAACGTACCTGCGGGGTCGTGGTCGCGCTGCTGTTTGGCGGGCGAGTAAATGCGCAGGGTGTTGATGCCGGTGGTGCCGCTTTGCATCTGCATCTGGCTCCAGTGGATGCCGGGCTCGAAATCCAGAAATTGCCGCGCCAGGTGCAGCCCCGGTTCGCGCCAGTGCAGCCACAGGTGGTTGGCGGCAAAGCTGACCAGCATGGCGCGCATGCGGAAGTTCAGCCAGCCGGTCGCATTCAGGCTGCGCATGCAGGCGTCGACCATCGGGTAGCCGGTGCGGCCTTCGCACCAGGCGGCCAGCTTGGCGTGGTCGGCGTCACCGAAGGCGGGGCCGTCGCCCGGTCGCAGGCCGTCGCAGACGCGGGCGAAATTGCGCTGTTCGATGGCCGGCTCGTCTTCCAGCTTCTGCATGAAGTGGCAATGCCAGCGCAGCCGCCCCGCGAAGCCGCGCAGTGCGTAGGCCAGGCTGCGGTCGTTGGTTTGCGCATTGGCCGCGATGGCCGCCTCGGTGGCTTGGTGCACGCTGCGCATGCTGATGCTGCCGAAGGCCAGGTGGGCGCTGAGCCGGCTGCAGCCGGCCTCGGCCGTCAACGGGCTGGACAGCGCGCGGCGGTAGTCGCGGCCGCGGCCCGCCAGGAAGCCGTGCAGCGTGGCCCAGGCCGCAGCTTCGCCGGCTGCTGGCAGCGTCTGGGTGGGCGCGGCCACGCCCAGCGCGCGTAGCGTGGGCAGGTCGCCCAGGCCCTGGCTCAGCCCCAGCGCCGCGCCGTGCCAGCACATCGGCACGGCCGCTGCAGCCGCGTCCATGCGCTGCGCCCAGCGCCCGGCCCAGCCTTGCCGCGTACGCAAACGCCGCACCACGCCGGTCTGCGGGTGTTCATGCCAGATCACGCCTTGCGCGCGGCACCAATGCGCCACGGCGATGTCGCGCGTGTAGGTCCAGCCGCTGCCGGTTTCTTCGTGGCTGTGCAGGGCGGTGAAGGCGAAGTCGCGGCGGATGTCGTCGAACACCGCCGGCAGTTCGCCCACGCGCACCAGCAGCGGCAGGCCACGCGCGGCGAGGTCGGCGCGCAGTTCAGCCAGACAGGTGAGGGTGTGCGCCAGGTGGCTGGGGCTGAATTCGGGGCCGGCCAGCCAGGCGGGTTCGATGACGAAAAGCCCGGCCGCCGCGCTGCAACCCGCCAGCGCAGATGCAGCAACCAGCGGCGCGTGGTCGCGCAGCCGAAGATCGCGTTTGAACCAGACCAGGGCTGCCGTCATCCGTGCATTCTCGGCAGTCGGGCCTGCGTCCGCTGGCCCGGGGTTGTCTTCGGTGGCTGCAGCCGGCCGGCGTGGCAGCTACCAGCTCTGCGGATCGGTGCGGTAGCACTGCACCAGTTGGCCATACAACGCCGGGTGGGCGGCCGCCAGCAGCGCCGGTTGTTCGAAGAAGTGTTCGCTGACGACGGCGAAGAACTCGGCCGGGTCGGTGGCCGCGTAGGCGTCGATCACGCCTGGCTCGCTGTGTGCCAGACGCTGCTGCAGCGCGCGGAACTCTGCGCCCAGAACCTCGGCCCAGATGGCGTAGCCGTCACGCCGGCCGAGCCACGGCGCGCCGTTGGCGCGGCCGCGTTCCTGGTCCAGCTGGTGGGCGAATTCGTGGATCACCACGTTGTGGCCGTCACCCGGGTCAGCCGCGCCGGCCACCACGTCGTCCCAGCTCAACAGCACCTGCCCCTGCTGCCACGATTCGCCGGCCAGTGCGCGCCGCGTGTCGTGCGTCAGGCCGCTGCCGCCGGGCGTGCTGCGGTTGACCACGAAGGCGCCGGGGTAGACCAGGATCTGGCGCAGGTTGGCGAAGTAGTCGGCGCGGCGGTTCAGCAGCAGCAGCGCGGCCTGGGCGGCGATCAGCACGCGCATCTCGGTGGTCACGACCAGCCCGGCGCAGCCGATGAAGGGCTTCTCGGCCAGCAGCACCTGGACGTGCTTTTTCAGCTGCAATTGCAGGTCGGCCGGCAGGCGTGCGAAGGCCGGCATGCGGCGACGCAGAACGTCGCGCCAGGCCGGTGGAAAAGGCTGGCGGCGAACGCGGTTGCGGCGCAGCGCCTGCACCAACGGCGGGCCGACCAGCCAGGCAGCGGCCGCGCCGGCCAGTGCCACCAAGAAAAGCAGGCCGCCGAGCAGGGAACCGAGCCAGGGACCGAACGACGAAGGAAGCAGCGTTGCAAGCACCCCCACGATCTGGGCCTGCCCGCCCGCGCTTCAAGCCCCGTGTTCGCCCGGCCACTGCGCCGTTCAGGCCCGCGCTGCAGTGTGGGGGCTGAGCAGTTCCAGCCAGTGGCGGGTCAGCGGCGTGACGGGCTTGGCCATGCAGCGTTCGTTGACCAGTGCACGGCCCACGGCGCGGCGGCTGCCCTGTGCGGCAGCGGCCAGCAAGGTCTGGTCGATCAGGTCGCGCTGGGCATGGCTGCCGCCGATCTGCACGGCCACGGCGCGCACCGGGTAGATCAGGTCGACGGCGCTGTCGGCGTCACCGCGCGCCAGCGCCAGCAGGCCGCGCATCAGCGGCAGGCCGACCTCGCGCGCCATCTGGTGGTTGGCGCGGCGGGCGTCGGCGGCGTCGAGTGCGCGTTCGGCGCAGCGCGCCAGCCAGGCTTCGGCGCGGTGCAGGTCGCCCGCGCCCAGCATCGCCAGCACGGCGTGGATATCGTTGAAGGCGCAGTAGCCGGCGATGCCGGCATGACGAGGCTGACCGGCTTGCCCGTCGCCCAGGTTCCAGCCCGCCAGCAAGGCCGTGCAATGGCTGCTCACGTCGTGCCCCAGCAGGTGCAGCCGCCACAGCATGGCGGCGGCGTCCACCCGCTGCAGCGCGACCTGTAGCGCCGGGCCGCTGAGGTGGGCGTCGACCAGCCGCAGCACGCCGGCGTGGTCCAGCGCTTCCAGGCGGAACAGGCTCTTGTGCCACCACAGATGGGTGCTGAATCCATTCCCCTCGGCCCAGGCGGCCTGGTGCTGGCGCAGCCACACCGAACCTTCTTCGAAGCGGCCCTGCATTTCCATCACGTGGGCCACTGCATGCACGGCCCAGGGCGCTTGCGGGTTCAGCGCCAGGGCCCGTCGGCCGGTGTCCTCGGCCTGCGGGTACAGGTTGCTTTCTTCCAGGCCGAAGGCGTGCAGCGCCAGCACGTGGGCGTAAAGCGGGTCGGCCTGGTCCCACTCGGGCAGGGCCCGCGCCGGGCGCTGGCGCAGGCCGGCGGCGTCGCCACGGTAGAAGTCCCACAGCTGCGCCCATTGCAGGGCCAGCGCGTCGCGCGGGTGTTCGATCAACAGCCCGTCCCAGATGCGGCAGGCCTGGTGCCAGCGGCCTTCTTGCAGCTGCTGCACGGCCTGCAGGTGCGCGCGTTCGCGGGGTGACGCCGCGCCGGCCAGCGCCCGGGCCTGCGCGAGGTGGGCGTCGGCTTCGGGCAGCAGCGCGGGCTCGGTCAGGCTGAGCAGGAAGCCGGCCTTCATCACATGCGGCAAGGCCCAGCCGGGGGCTTCGGCGATGGCCGCGTCCAGGTCGGCCAGCGGCGTGTCGTAGAACGACATCATTCGCCACAGCGCCTGTTCGGCCGCGGCGTGCGCGGCCCGCGAGCTGCAGCCGCTGGGGTTGCCACGAACGTCGGTGTTCGACATGGCCCGCAATGTAGCGTGGTCGTGTGACGCGGGGCCCGGAGCCCGCCGGGCGTCAGGCCTCAAGCCGATATCAAACCCGCCGCAGGCCCGGCACCATCGCGATCGCCACCTGGCGCCGGCGCTCCAAACGGCGCTTCGGGCCAAGGTCGAACCACCGCCGGCCGCAGCCATTCCCAGGCCCGCGCCAGGCGCAGCACGCCCAGGTCGTCGTGGCGGCGACCGGCGATCTGCAGGCCTATCGGCAGCCCGGCGGCACCAAAGCCGCAGGGCACGCTGATGGCCGGCTGGCCGCTCATGTTGAAGGGCAGCGTGTAGGCGATGTGCTCCATCGCGCGCAGCGGGTCGCCGGTGGGGCTGGGCGCAATGGCTGCGCCAGCCACGTCGGGCGCGACGGGCGAGATCACGAAGTCGAAAGGCGCGCAAGCCGCCACCGCTGCGTCGCGCAGCACCGCGAACTGACTGTGGTGGCGGAAGAGTTGCGCGGCGCTGTAACCGCTGGCGGCGGCCACCCAGTCGCGGATGTAGGGCAGAACTTTCACGCGGCGTTCATCCGGCAGCGCCGAGATGTCCAGCCACGAGCGCATGCGCCAGAAGCCGTTGATGCCGTCGGCCATCTCGCGGGTGGTGAAACCGGCCAATGGTGTGATGTTGGCGCCGGCGTCGGCCAGCCGCTGTGCGGCGCGCTGCACCGCCGCCGCCACATCCGGGTGCAGCGGCAGGCCCCAGCCGGCATCCATCAGCAGACCGATCTTCAAACCGCGCACGGCCGGCAGCGGGTCTTCGGGTAGGGAAGTCCACGCGATGTCCTGCGGCGGCAGGCTGGTCGCGTCGCGCGTGTCAGGCCGGCTCAGCACCGCCATCGCGACGGCCGCGTCTTCGACCGTGCGGGTCAGCGGCCCGGCAACGCGGCCGGTGTAGGGCGGGAAGATGGGCACGCGACCGTCGCTGGGCTTGAAGCCGACCACGCCGCACCAGGTGGCCGGCAGGCGGATCGAGCCGCCGATGTCGGTGCCCAGGTGGATGGGGCCGTAGCCGGCCGCTGCCGCCGCACCCGCCCCGGCGCTGCTGCCGCCGGGCGTCTTGCTCAGGTCCCACGGGTTGCGGGCCAGCGCGTGGAAGCTGCTCAGGCCCGACGACAGCATGCCGTAATCGGGCATCGTGGTGCGCGCCACGAAGACCGCGCCAGCCTCGCGCAGGCGGGCGGCGGGCGGGGCGTCGGCGGCGGACGGCACCAGCAGGCTGGCCGCGCTGCCCAGCGGCATCGCCACGCCTTGTGTGGCGATGTTTTCCTTGATCGTCACCGGCACGCCGTCCAGCGGCCCCAGCGCCCGGCCCCGCTGCCAGCGCGCCTCGGACGCGCGCGCCATCGTCAGCGCCTCTTCGGGGTCGAAAGCCCAGGTGGCGTGCAGTTGCGGCTCGCAACGCTGCACGTGGGCCACCACGGCCTGCGCCACCTCCACCGGCGACAACACACCCGCCGCGTAGGCCTGCGCCAGTTGCGTGGCGCTGAACGTGTGCAGCGCGGTCACCGTCAACGCAGACATCGGCAACGCGTGGCCAGGCAGCGTGGCCATAGGGTGCCTTCGCGCTGCAACGGTTCGGCATGGGCGCTAGTCACAGCTTCACGGCCGCCGGTGCCCAGCTGATGGCCGCCAGGTCGTTGGCTGCGATGGGCGAGTTGCTCCACACCCCGCGCAGGCCGCGCTTGAACACCGCCACCTGGGCCGGATTCCAGATGAACACATTGACCGCGTCGGTGGCCGGCAGACGTTGGATTTCGCGCCACAGCCGGCCCTTCTCCTTGTAGTCGCCGGTCACGCCCAGCGTGGCCACCAGGCCGCGAAATTCGGCACTGTCGTAGCCGAAGTAGTAGTTGGGGTCGGCGTAGGCGGTGGCGTAGTCCAGCGGCTCGACGTGGTTGATGATGGTCAGGTCGAAGTTGCCCTTGAAGGGCCCGGCCAGCCATTGCGCCCACTCGACGTTCTCGATTTTCGCCACCACGCCCACCTGGGCCAGTTGCGCGGCCACGATCTCGCCGCCCTTGCGGGCGTAGGCCACCGGCGGCAGTGTCAAGGTCACGTTCAGCGGTGTGTTCACGCCGGCTTCCTTCAGCAAAGCGCGGGCCTTGACCGGGTCGTACGGTGACAGCGCGGTCAGGTCCAGGTAGCCCAGGTCGCTGGGCACGAAGTGGCTGCCGATGGGCAGGCCCAGACCCTCCTGGGCGCCCGCGATGAAGGCCTTGCGGTCGATGGCGTGGGCCAGCGCGCGGCGCACGCGAACGTCGTTCAACGGCTTCCTGCGGTTGTTGATGGCCAGAATGCCTTTGCCTGAAGTGCTGCCGATCTGCACCGTGAACCGCGGGTCTTTCTGCAACTGCTTCACGGCCGGCAGCGCCGAAAAGCGCGCAAAGGCGTCGATGTCGCCGGCCAGCATCGCGGCCACCTGCGCGGCCGGGTCGTCGATGAAGCGAAACACCACCTTCTTCAACGCCACCTTGGCCGCCTCACGGTGGCCGTCCCACTTCACCAGCGTCACCGAACTGCCCTTGTTCCAGCTGGCCAGCTTGTAGGGGCCGGTGCCGACGGGTTGGGTGGCGGCGTTGGCCGCGCTGTCGGGGTGCAGGATCACGGCGGTGTTCTCACCCAGCCGGAACGGCAGCAGCGCGTCAGCCTTGTTCAGCACCAGCGTCACGCTGCCGGCCTCTGACAGATCGATGCGCAGGATGTTGTCAAACAGGTTCTTCTTGGCCTTGTTGGTGCTGTTGGCCGCTTTGGCACGTTCGAAGCTGAACTTCACGGCCTGCGCGGTGAAGGGCTTGCCGTCGGAAAACCTGACGCCCTGGCGCAGCACGAAAGTCAGGCTTTTGCCGCCATCGGCAACGCGCCAGCTTTCGGCCAGCAACGGCGTCACCGCGCCGTCGGCTTCGATCTTGGTCAGTCCTTCGAAGATGTTGTAGTGGACGATCTCGCCGATGGCCGCCGACGGCGCCTCGGTCGGGTCCAGGCCGGGCGGCTCGAGCACCATGCCCAGCACGGCGCTGTCCTTGCGCGCCTGCGCGGAGGCCGGCAGCGCGCCGGCCAGCAGCGGCAGGCCGGCGATCAGGTGGGCGGCGCGGCGGCGGGTCAGCTTCATGGTCGTGTTCCGGTCAAGGGGCGCTTCATTCTGCGCGCAGCCGTTGGCCCGGCACGGCCGCCAGCAGGGCCTGCGTGCAGGCATGCTGCGGCGCGCTGAACAGGCGTTCCGGCGGGCCTTGTTCCACCACGCGGCCCTGCTGCAACACCAGCACCTCGTCGCACACCCGGTCCACCACCGCCAGGTCGTGGCTGATGAACAGGTAGGCCATGCCGTAGCGTTGCTGCAGGTCCTGCATCAGGTTCAACACCTGGGCCTGCACGCTGGCGTCGAGCGCGCTGACCGGCTCGTCGGCGACGATCAGTGCGGGCCGGGTGATCAGCGCGCGGGCCATCGCTATGCGCTGGCGCTGGCCGCCGGAAAACTCATGCGGGTAGCGCATGCCGTCGGCGGCCCGCAGGCCCACCGCATCCAGCACTTCAGCGCTACGTTCGCGTTGCTCGGCCGGCCCTGCGCCCAACAGCACGGCCAGCGGTTCGGCCACCGTTTGCTGCACCGTGCGGCGCGGATCCAGCGAGCCGTAAGGGTCTTGAAAAACCATCTGGAATTGGCGCCGCGCTGCGCGCAGACCGGCGGCGTCCAGGCGGTGCAGGTCCTGGCCCAGCAGCCGTACGCTGCCGGCCGCCGGCGTTTCCAGCGCCATCACCAGCCGCGCCAGCGTGCTCTTGCCCGAGCCCGACTCGCCCACCACGCCCAGGCTGCGGCCGGCTTGCAAGGTGAAGCTCACGCCAGCCAGCGCGTGCAGCCGTGGTGCTGGCATGAACCAGCCCGTGGCTCCGCTGCGCCGCGGCAGCGCGTAGGTCTGGGCCAGGTTTTCGACGATCAGCAAGGGCGCGTTCATGGCGCGGGCCGCCCAACCATGGCATCCGCAGAGGCTTCGACAGGCGCAGCCGCGTCGGCGGTGACGAAAAAGCAGCGCGCGCCGTGGCCCGCTGCCACGCGCACCTCGGGCGGTGCGGCGGCGCGGCAAGGCGGCTGCACCCGTTCGCAGCGGTCGGCGAAGGCGCAACCGGGCGGCAGGTCGCCCAGTGCCGGTACACGCCCGGGGATGGTGGCCAGGCGCGTCGTGCGCCGGTCCAGCCGCTCGGCGCCGCTGCGCAGCCGCGGCCGGGCGGCCATCAGCGCGCGGGTGTAAGGGTGGGCCGGTTGCGCCAGCAGCTGCGCGGTGGGGCCGCGTTCGACGGCCGTGCCGGCGTACATCACCACCAGTTGCTGCACGGTGTCGGCCATCACACCCAGGTCGTGGCTGATCAGCAGCAGCCCCATGCCGTCTTCCATCACCAGTTGTCTGACCAGCGCCAGCACTTCGCGCTGCACCGTGGTGTCCAGCGCGGTCGTGGGTTCGTCGGCGATCAGTAGTTCCGGCCCGCAGGCCAGCGCCATGGCGATCAGCACGCGCTGGCGCTGGCCGCCCGACAGCTGGTGCGGGTAGGCGGCCAGGCGCTGCGCGGCCTGCGGCAGTTGCACGCGGTTCAGCAGGCGCAGCGCTTCGGCCTGCGCGGCGGCAGCCGACCAGCCCCGGTGCAGCCGCAGCGGCTCGGCCACCTGGCGGCCGATGGTGTGCAGCGGGTTCAGCGCGCTCATCGGTTCCTGGAAAACCATGCCGACGCGGCGCCCGCGCAGGCCGCACCACTGCACTTCGCTGAGCGCGGTCAGTTCGGTGTCGCCCAGCCGGATCGATCCGTTGACGACCGCGCCTTCGGGCAGCAAGCCCATCACGGCCAGCGCGGTCAAAGACTTGCCGCAGCCCGACTCACCGATCAAACCCAGCGTCTGCCCGCGCTGCAACTGCAGGCTCAGACCAAGCAGCGCGGGCACCGCGCCGGCGGTGGTGGGCAGGGTGACGCGCAGGTTGCTGAGGGTCAGCAGTGGGGTCAGCAGTGGAGTCAGCAGTGGAGTCAGCAGTGGGATCGGGGTGGGGTTCGAGCTCAAACGGGTGGCGACACGCGGCCCAGCGCGGGCCCAACGCGGGCCTAGCGCGGGCGCAAAGCCGCGCGAGCGTAGCCGATGGCGCCTGCTACTGCCGCCTGCTACTGCCGCCCGCAGCTGCCGCCCATCGCGGCCAGCAGCGCATCGGCCTGCATCGGCCGCGCGAACAGGTAGCCCTGGCCGTAGCGGCAGCCCATGGCCTGCAGCACGGCCACTTCGGCAGGGTCTTCGATGCCTTCGGCCACGCTGACCATGCCCAGGTTTTCGATGACGTTGACCGTGGCGTGGGCCACCGCCAGCACGTGCGGGTCGTGGCCGACGTGGGTGACGAAGCTCTTGTCGATCTTGATGGTGTCGAACGGGTAGTCGCGCAGGCAGCCCAGTGACGAGCTACCGGTGCCGAAATCGTCCATCGCCAGCTTCACGCCCATCGCGCTCAACTCCTGCAACAGCGCGCGCGCCTGCTCGGGGCTCTTCATCACCTCGCGTTCGGTGATTTCCAGCTGCAGCGCCCGCGCCGGCATGTCGGCCGCGGCCAGCGCCTCGCGCACCACGGCAATCACGCGACGGCCCAACGTGACCTGTTCGCGCGACAGGTTGACGCTCATCAGCGCAGGTGCTGCGGCCGGGTTTTCGCGCTGCCAGGCCGACCATTGCAGACAGGCGGTGAGCAATATCCATTCGCCCAGCACCATGATGTGACCCGACTCTTCGGCCACCGGGATGAATTCGTTCGGCGACACCGCGCCCAGTTCGGGGTGTTGCCAGCGCATCAAGGCTTCCACCGCGGTCATGGCGCCGGTTTCCAGGTCGACGATGGGCTGGTAGACGGCCTGCAGCTGGCCGCGTTCGACGGCGTGGCGCAGTTCGGTTTCGATCACACCGGCGCGCGTCAGACGGGCCCGCATCGTGTCGTCGAAAAGCACCGCGCGGCCGCGGCCGGCGCGCTTGGCTTCGTACATCGCGGTGTCGGCGTCGCGCAGCATGTCGTCGGCCGTCTGGACGCCAGCGTGCCACAGCGCGATGCCGATGCTGGCGCTGGAATGCAGCGGCTGCTGGCGCACCGTGTAAGGCTCGGCCAGCGCCCGCAACACGGCCTGTGCTTCTGCCTGCGCTTCTGCCTGTGCTTCGGCGTCCAGGCGACCCGTGTCACCGCAGGGCACGACGATGACGAATTCGTCGCCGCCGAAACGGGCCACCGTCCACGCTGCAGCGGTGCCGGCGGCAGCGCGCTCGGCGGCCACCGCGCGCAGGCGCTGGGCAATGGCGCGCAGCAGTTCGTCGCCGGCGTTGTGGCCCAACGTGTCGTTGACCACCTTGAAGCGGTCGAAGTCGAGGAAGAACACCGCCAGCCCGGCGCCCGGCGGGCTGGCCGCGCTGGCCTGTTCGATTTGCAGCTGTAGCGCGTCGTGCAGTGCGCTGCGGTTGAGCAGGCCGGTCAGGCGATCCTCGCGCGCGGCAGCGCGCAGCGCGTGCTCAAGCTGGTGGCGCCCGGACACGTCGGCCACGCTGAGCCACAGGAACTGGCTTTCACGGGCATCGGTGACGCGCACGCCGTTGAAAACCAGGTTCAGCAGCCGCCCGGATCGGTGGACGTATTCGGCCTCGGTCGGTCCGAAGCGCCCGATGGTCATCGCCTCGACAAAAAATTGGTCGTGCAGGTGCCGTGAGCTTTCAGCGTAGCGCGCGCGGCCGTCGCCATGCAGCAGTTCGCAGCGCGTGTAGCCGGTCATCCTGATGAGCGTGTCGTTCACGGCCACCACCCGCTGCTCGGTCACGTTGATCAGTTGCAGGCCCAGCGGTGACAGTTCGAACAGCGCATGCAACAGATCGTCGTGTTGCGAGCGCGCCAGCTCGGCTTCTTTCAGCGTGGTGATGTCGTCGTGGGTGCCCAGCATGGCCAGCGGCGCGCCTTCGGCGGTGCGGCTGACCACACGGCCCCGGTCACGCACCCAGCGCCAGCCGCCGCCGGGTTGGTGCATGCGGTATTCAGCCTCGAAGGTTTCGGCGTCGCCGTCCAAATGCCGCTGCAGCTGCACGCGCAGGGCGGTGTCGTCGTCGGGGTGTACGAGCCCGCGCCACTGCTCGACGTCGACCGGCTTGGCGGCCTGTCCTTCGGGGTCCAGCATCTCGGCGAAGCGGGCGTCCAGCTCGACCGCGCCGGTCTGCACGTTCCATTGCCAGGTCGCGGTGCGTGTGCCTTCCAGCACCGCGCGCAGGCGCCGCCCCTGCTGCGTCAGGCTCAGTTCGAGTCGGCGGCGCTTGCTGATGTCGACGAAGGTGACGACCACGCATGGGCGTGCCACTGCCTCCTGCACAGTCGTTGGCAACCGCGTGGGCAACCGCATCGACACGGCCAGCGGCATGCAGTTCACCAGCAGCCAGCGGCGGTCGCCACCGTACAGGCCCACGCCCATTTCGACGTCGTTCACCGGCCGGCCGCTGCGCAGCGCCAGCAGGGCCGGCAGCCTGTCGGGGGGCAGCGGTGCGCCTTCAGCGTCCACCGCCTGCCAGCGCGGGTCGGCGGCGTGGCGGCCCAGGATGTCCTCGCGCGGCAGCCCCAGCAGCGATTCGGCGGCGGGGTTGGTGTCGACGGCGTTGCCGTCAGCATCCAGCACCACCATGCCCACGGCCATGCCCGCCAGCACCTGGCGCGCCTGTAGCGCGTCCAGGGCATAGCCCGACGGCAGGGCCGCTAGCAAGGCGGGTGTCGGGTCGGGGGCGTTCATCGGCCTGCGCTCACGGCCCCGCCTGCAGCGCGGCCAGCGTGGCGGGTAGCGTGTCGATCAGGGCCTGCAGCTGCGCGTCGGTGCAACCCAGGTCGGCCGCGGCAGGCGGCGGCCCTGGCGGGTCATCGGCCTGCAGGCCGAAACCGGCGGCTTGCGCCACGTGGTCGGCCAGGGCCAGCAGGCCGGGCAGCGCGGCCACGTTGCCCGGCCCGGCCCGGCTGTGCTGGCCGACCACCCGGCCGTCCTGGGCTGCGCCTGAGGACGCGCCTGCCGTGTCGGCGTGGTGGCCGACGATGGACTGCGCCAGCCACTCGGGCATGGCCCAGGTCTGCGTCAGCAGCAGCGCGCAGTCTTCATGCGTGGTGCCGAACTGCGTCTGTTCGGCAGCCAGCACGGTGGCGCGGTCGGCGCTGGCGGGCGGCGGCGTGTAGCGGGCCACCGCGGCGGGGTCGGCCTTGACCAGCAGCAGCCAGCCGATGTCGTGCAGCAGGCCGGCCATGTAGGCCTCGCCACGCAGACCGGCGCCGGTGGTGCTGGCCAGTTCTTGTGCCGCACAGGCCACGGCCAGGCTGTGCAGGCGGAAACGTTCGGGGTCGAAGGCCTTGCCGCTGCGCGGCTGCACCAGGCGGTCGAGGCAACCCGACGCGGCCACGCCGCGGATGGCACTGAGGCCGAGCACCGCCACGGCGCGGTCGACGGTGCCGATGTTGCCAGCCTGACGGTAGTAGGGTGCATTGGCCACCTTCAACACGCGAGCGGCCAGCCCGGGTTCGGCGCGCAGGCAGTCGAGCACGGCGGCTATCGCCACCTGGGGGTCGTACAGCAGCGACAGCACCCGGGCGGCGCCCGCACCACCGCCCGAAGCGCCCAGCGCGCGTGCGGCGGCAATCAACGTGCTGCGCGAGCGGGTGGGGACGGGGGCGGCAGGTGCAGTCATGTCGGGCGCGGGCAGGGAAACGGCAAGGGCGTGGGCGTGGGCGTGGGAACAGGCAGAACGCGGGCCTTCGCGGTGCAGGCCTTGCACCGGTCAGGCCGGCAAGAACCGCGGGGCCATGGGGCGCTATCGGCATTCTTGCCATCGAACCGAAGCGAAAAGCACCCAACAGGCCAACGCCCGGGGCCCTGTTCGGCCCACGGCGTGCGAAGTGACCTGCGTTTAATCTCAGGGGCCGGTGGTCGCCAACAAGTCGAGGTAGGCCCCGGCCAAGCGCGGGGCCATGCCCAGGCCCAGCGCCTGCATCAGCGCTTCAGCGGTGGCAGCGCCCTGCGCATCGGTCTGGCCGTCCGACAGCACCACTTCCAGTTCCACGAAGTCGCCCAGACCTTCGACCTGGTCCAGGTGGATGCGGGTGCTGCCCACCAGCAGCAGCAGCCGCCGTTTGCGCACGCGGCCCTGCACGCCCAGACCACGCGCCAGCGCCTCGCGCAGCGCCGCGGGGTCGGACACGGCCACCCGCACGTAGTCGCTGGCCTTGGCTGCGCCGGTGTCGGGGCGCTGGTAGTGGATGAGTTCGGCGCTGCCGTCCGCGAATTCGCGCAGCTTCAGGCGGCCGTGCGGCGCGTGGAAAAAGGTGTCGTCCTGGGGTATGGCCTGCTCGGGCCCGTCGGCCAGCGCCCGGGCGCGCGGCAGCACGGCGGCCACGCCGGGGATGCGGACCTTGATTTCGATGTTGCGCGGCATGTCAGGCCGTGGCGTCTTCGGCGGCGATCCGGCGCAGCGCCTGCTCGAATACCTCGGGCGGCTGGCCGCCTGAAATCAGGTGCCGGTCGTTGACGACCACCGCCGGCACCGACGTGATGCCGGCGCGCTGCCAGAACTGCTCGGCCGCACGCACTTCCAGCGCGTAACGGTCGCTGTTCAACACCTCGGCGGCCGAGCTCAGATCCAAGCCCAGGCCCAGCGTGCCCACGATGTCCAGCAGCACCGCCGGGTCGCCCGGGTTGCGGCCCTCGCCGTGGTAGGCCTGCAGCAGCGCGTGCTTCAGCCGGCGCTGTGCGTCGGCATGCGGCTGCAGGCCGGCCCAGTGCAACAGGCGGTGGGCGTCGAAGGTGTTCCACACGCGCGCCCGGTCGCCGAACTGAAAGCCCACCGCCGCGCCGCGTTCGCGGATTACCGCGCGGTTCTGCGCCAGCTGCGCATCAACCATGCCGTACTTGGCCTTGAGGTATTCAGCGGCGTCAGCGCCCGCGGCGTCCATCGTCGGGTTCAGCTCGAAGGGCTGGACGTGGAAGTCCACCTGCAGGCTGCCACCGATGTTGGCGAGCGCCGCCTCCAGGCTGTTCAGGCCCACGGCACACCAGGGGCAGGCCACGTCGGAAACGAAGTCGATTTTCATGTTGATCCTTGCAGGAGGGGTCGTGGATTTTTGGGCCTACGCATGTTTGGGCCTACGCATGTTTAGGCCTACGCGTGCGCTTCGGCGTGCGCTTCGGCGTGGGTGTGGGCGTGGGCTGGCATGGCGCGCCGTTCAGCGCCGCCCCGCCAGCCGGGGGTCGAGCAAATCGCGCAGGCCGTCACCCACCAGGTTCAAGCCCAGCACGCTGAGCACGATGGCGCCGCCCGGGTACAGCGCAAGCTGCGGCGCCTGGAACATCAGCGCCTGGGCATCGGCCAGCATGCGGCCCCAGCTGGGTTGTGGCGCCTGTGTGCCCAGACCCAGGTAACTGAGCGCGGCTTCGGCCAGCACGGCGGTGGCGAACGCAATCGTCGCCTGCACCACCAGCGGGCTGGCGATGTTGGGCAGCACGTGGTCGCGCGTGATGGCCAGCGGGCCTTTGCCAGCGGCGCGGGCGGCGGTGACGAAGTCGCGCGACCACACGCTTTGCGCGGCGCTGCGCGTGATGCGCGCGAAAACCGGGATGTTGAAAATGCCGATGGCTACGACGCTCATCAGCAGGCCCGGGCCGTAGACCGCGCTCAGCAATATGGCCAGCAGCAGCGCGGGGAAGGCGAAGGTCAGGTCGCAGGCGCGCATCACCAGCGTGTCGACCCAGCCGCGCCCCGCCGCCTTCTGCGCAGCCGCCAGCGCACCCAGCGCCACGCCCGCCAGCAAGCCGATGGCCACCGCCACCACGCCCACCGCGATGCTGTTGCGCGCGCCCACCAGCAGCTGGCTGGCAACGTCGCGGCCCAGGCCGTCGGTGCCCAGCCAGTGGGCGGCCGACGGCGCCTGCAGCTTGGCCGCGATGTCGATGTCGCCGGGCGGCCAGGGCTGCCAGACCAGCGACAGCAGCGCGGCGGCGACCAGCAGCATGGTAAGCGCCGCACCCAGCGCGAAGCTGGGGTGGCGCCAGGCGCGGCGGGCCGCGCTCGGGGTGTGCGGGTTGTTCATGCGCCGGGCAGCCGGGTCATGCCGTTCATGCCGTTCATGTCGAGCCTGCCGCCCCGCGCCCGGGTTGACGCAGGCGCGGGTCGATGGCCACGTGCAGCAGGTCCACCCCGGCGTTGACCACCACCACGCCGGCCACCAGCAGCATCACCACGTCGCGCACGACCACCAGGTCGCGGTTGGCCACGGCCTGGAAGACCAGTCGGCCGATGCCCGGCAGCACGAAAACGTTTTCCACCACGATGGTGCCGGTGAGCAGGTTGGCGAACTGCAGGCCGGCCACCGTCAGCACCGGGATCAGTGCGTTGCGCAGGCCGTGGCGCCACAGCGCCTGGCGCCGCGTCAAGCCCTTGGCGCGCGCGGTGCGCATGTAGTCTTCGTGCAGCACGTCCAGCACCGCCGAACGCGTCACCCGCGCCAGGATGGCCGCCTGCACCAAGGCCAGCGCTACGGCGGGCAGGATCAGCGCCTGCAGCCCGGCCCAGACGCCGCCTTCTCCACCGCCAGTGCCACCACCGCCGTCGTCAGCCGCAGTCCAACCCGGAAAGCCGCCCGCGCCGACCCACTGCAATTGCACCGCGAAGACCAGGATCAACAGGATGGCGAACCAGAAACCGGGCACCGCGATGCCGAGCTGGCTGGCGGCCATCACCAGCGTGTCGCCGGCCTGGCGGTGGCGCGCGGCGGCGTACAGGCCCAGGGCCAATGCCAGCACGGTGGTCAGCGCCATCGCCAGCAAAGCCAGCGGCAGCGTGACTTGCAGGCGCTGCGCGATCAGTTCGGCGGTGGGCGTGTCGTAGCTGCTGCTCCGCGCTGTTTCGCCGTGCAGCAGGCCCCCCACCCAGTCGCCGTAGCGCGCCATCGGCGGACGATCCAGGCCCATCCGGGCGGTTAGCGCAGCCAGGGTTTCCGGGGTGGCGGTGGCACCCAGTTTCAATTCGGCGGCGTTGCCCGGCAGCACTTCCAGCACCGCGAACACCACCGCCGAGGCCACCAGCAAAGTGAGTAACACGCCTGCCAGGCGCTGGAGCAGAAGCTTGAACATCGGCAGCGATGATGCCGCAGCCGTCGACGACCGCTGCAGCGCAACAGGGGCCTGTGTTGGCGGGTCAGCGCTGGCGGGTCAGGCCTTAGGCCGTGCCTTCGTGCCGGTCGGCGGCGGCCAGCAGGTCGGCGGCGAAGCGCGGGTCGTGCGCGGCGTAGCGCTGCGCGTATTCGCGCACGGCGGCGGCTTCGGTGGCGCGGTCGGCCTGCGACTGGCGCTCGGCACGCACGGCGCTGTGCCGTTCGAACCAGCTCAGGACGCCTGGACTTACCCTGATCTCACGGACACGGTTGGACTAGATTTTCAGTTCGCCTGCTGAGGTCAACTCGGCGGCGATGGGCGGGGTGGCGTTGGCT
>JAYSYH010000045.1:0-2347 GCA_043716645.1 Betaproteobacteria bacterium
CAAGGGCATGCAGCGCGCGGCCCAGCGTTTGTTCGACGGTCTCGCCCGCATGGTGTTCGGCCAGCCCGCCCGACAACGTGACACCCAGCGCGTCGGCGCCGTTCAGGATGCGCAGCGCACCCACGCGCTGGTGCAGGCGTTCCAGCCCGCCGCGAGCCAGCGCGGCGCGCGTGTCGGACAGCATCAGCACGAACTCTTCACCGCCCCAGCGCGCCAGCGTGTCAGACACCCGCACATGGCGCAGCGCTTCTTGCGACACCGCGCGCAGCACGGCGTCGCCCACCGCATAGCCGTGCACGTCATTGACCGGCTTGAAGTTGTCGACATCCAGCACTGCCAGGCAGAAGGTCTGCCCCGAACGCACGCAGCGCTGGTGTTCCTGTTCCATCAGCGCCTGCATGTGGCGGCGGTTGATCAGGCCGGTGAGCTCATCGCGCGTGGTGTTTTCGCGCAACCGTGACAAGACCTGTGCCAGTTCGGCGCGCTGCTGCCTGGAACGTTGACGCAGGCGCGCCAGGCGGCTGGCCAACAGCGACACCCCCGGCACCATCGTGGCCACCAGCAGGAAGTGGCCGAATTCGATGGCCGGCGGGTAGATCGCCGGATGCGTCAGCGCCATCACCAGCATTGCGGCGCCGAACAGCAGCACGGCGTAGATGCTGACCCAGCGGATCTGCTGCGGCGAGACCACGAACATGCCGAACATCAGGATCACCATGACCATCGGGAACACCGCGCCGCGCCCTGCACCGACCAGCGCGTAAGCCAGCGCAGCACTCGTCAACGCGAACACCATCTGCGGCACGGTCAGTGACGGTTCGGGGCTGCGGCGCGACCAGCCGCTGCGGATCAGCGCGAAGAACACCAGCATTCCGGCCAGGGTGAGCCCGGCCCACCAAGCCACGGGCTGCGCGCGTGCCGCGCCTATCCAGACGAAATAAGCCATTGCGGCCACGCCGCTGGCCAGCAGCAACATGGCCAAGCCGGCTTGGGCCAGGCGAACCCGCTGCAGCGGTTCGGTGCTGAGCAGTGCATCGAGCAGACGGCTCATTCGGGAGTAGGCGCCTCGGCTGAAGAGGCCGCGAGGGTAGCGCACTCCGCGCCGCCTTCTGCAGCCGGGTCGACCTAGGCCTCAGCAGGGCGGCTTCAGCGACCCGGTTTCAGATGCCCCAGCGGCAACGCCGCCCCGGCCTTCACCTCGCCCAGCGAAAAGCTGGTGTGCAAGTCCTTCACGTTGGGCAACTTGAACAGCGTCTCCATCGACCAGCGCGAGTAGGCGTCCAGGTCGGTGCACACCACCTGCAACTCGAAGGTGCCAGAGCCGCTGATGTAATGGCAGGCGATCACCTCGGGCAGGTCGCGGATGGCGGCTTCCAACGCGCGGGTGGCATCGGCGTTGTTGCGTTCGGCGTCGATGCGCACAAAGGCCAACACGCCCAGGCCGACCTTGCGGCGGTCGATCTCGGCCCTGTAGCCGGTGATGTAGCCCTGCTCTTCCAGCCATTTCACGCGCCGCCAGGTGGGCGCAGCACTCAAGCCGATGCGCGCAGCGAGTTCGGCGTTCGACAGCCGGGCGTCGGCCTGCAATTCCCGCAGGATGGCGGCGTCATACCGGTCCAGCATGGCGGGGTGGGCTTCGGCCGGTTCGATCGAACCTGCGGTTTTCCCTAATTCGCCGTGTTTGAGCGTGATTTTCTTCTTGGTGACCATGTTTGCGCAAGATCCTTTCCCTGAGCATGCCTTAGCGGGCATTAAAAGAAAAGACACGAAAGCAGGCTTTGCCTAAACTGCCACATGCTGGCCCGGCCTTCCCGACCCGCCCACCTGGAGTTGTCCGTCATGAATGCCCCGCTGCCCGAGTCCGTCCGCAAAGCCCTGGAAACCGTCACGCTGGACGACAAATACAGCCTGGCCAGTGGCCGTGCTTTCATGAGCGGGGTGCAGGCTCTCGTGCGCCTGCCGATGCTGCAACGCGAACGCGATGTGGCCGCCGGCCTGAACACCGGCGGCTTCATCAGCGGGTATCGGGGCAGCCCGCTGGGCGGCTACGACCAGGCGCTGTGGGCCGCGCGCAAGCACCTGGCGGAAAAGCACATCGTTTTCCAACCCGGCGTCAACGAAGAACTGGGCGCCACCGCCGTGTGGGGAACGCAGCAGCTCGACCTGTACCCGCAAAGCCAAAAGTACGACGGCGTCTTCGGCATCTGGTACGGCAAAGGCCCGGGCGTGGACCGCTGCAGCGACGTGTTCAAGCACGCCAACATGGCCGGCACCGCGAAGCACGGCGGCGTCATCGCCATTGCCGGCGACGACCACGTCAGCAAGAGCAGCACCGCCGCCCACCAAA
>JAYSYH010000046.1:0-2347 GCA_043716645.1 Betaproteobacteria bacterium
AGTTCTGCGCGCAGCGCGTCGAGTTCGGCTGACGCGCCGGCCTTGTCGGCGGTGGCGCGCTGCAGCGCGTCCTGCTGCTGGGTCTGGTCCTGCTGCAACTGCTGTACCTGCAGACGCAGCCGGCGCATTTGCTCCTGTTCGCGGCTGGCCTGCTGGCTGAGTGCCGAACCGCACGCCACAAGCAGCAGGGCGGACAGGCCCCATGTTGCAAGGCCGCGCAGCACCGGTCGCGCGCGATCAGAAACGGACATTCAGATCCGCCTGCATGGTAAAGACCGAGTAGTGGTCCTTCAGGCCGGGCTGCACCGTCGGCGACGAAATCGTGCGGCCCGACAACACGCGCAGGCCCAACTGGGTGTCGCGCGACACCCCATACAAGACGCTGGCTGTGACGCCGCGCACATTGGTGCCGCCCAGGCCCAGGTCGCTGTCGACAAAGGCGTCGGGCACGGCATCGCTGCCCAGCCAGCGGTAACCCAGGCTGACCTGCCATTCGCCGGCGTTGCGTACCTGCTGGGCGCCGAACGTGGCACGCACCCCGGCGCCGAAGCTGCGCGCGTCGTCCATCTGCAGGCCGGTGCGATTCAATATTTCCTGGCGATCGAAGGCGGTGTTGCGAACCACCTCGCCCGACAGACCCACGAAAAATGGCGCGAAGTGCGAGAACTCGGCAGCTGCCGTCAAGGTCACCGGCCGGAAACGCGCGGCCATGCCCCAGAGCGCCTTGTCGGGCGTCAGGCCGGCGGCGATTTCCCGCGGGTTGTTGGTCAGGAAAAGCGTGTTGCCGCGCTGGCGCAAACCGGCCTCGTATTCGTACTGGCCATAGGTGCGACCCGCTCCGCTTACGGCGTCGTAGTCGGGGTCGACCCGGCCCTCGAAACCGTTGTAGCGGTATTGCGCTGCGCCGAATTTGACACGCGTGCGTTCGCTCGCCTCCCACTGCACGCCGACCTGCGCACCCACCAGGCTGCGCCCACGCCGCAAGCCGGACGATTCACGGATCGGGAAATAACCGACGGTGGCATATGGCAGCCAGCTTGCCGTGGGCTGGGCGGGCCGCTTGACGCTGGCCGACACGCCCTCGAAGCTGAGGTTGTCGCTCCACACCAGGTCGCTGCTGAACCAGGGGTTGGCGAAACGACCGGCGGTCACGCTGGCCCATTCGGTGGGCTCGAGTTTGACGAACGCGCGATCAAGCAGGAACTGGTAGCGGTTGAAGTTCTGGCCCAGCGTCTGGTTGGTCGATACCCGGTCGGCGGCGCTGCCGGTGGCCAGCCGCAATCCAGCGGTCACCGTATCGCTGATTTTGGCGTTGATGCCCAGGCGCGCGCGCAGACGCAGGCGATTGCGGTCGTCCTCGGTGCTGCCGGTAGCCAGCCCATTGGCCGTGCCAGTGGCGAAATCGACGGCGCGGGTGGCGCCCCCCAGTGAAGCCGAGAGAAACTGCTGGGGTGTCGGATTTCCCGAGCCCGGCCGGTCGGTCTGCAGGCGGACCCGCAGGTCGCCGTCAATCGAGATGCGGTCGGTCCACTCGGCGCTGGCGTTGGGCACGCCCCAGCGTTCGAGCCGGGCGCGCGCCACCACTTCTTCGCGGATCTCATTGCGAAGCTGGTCGCGCACCACCTTCGGCACATAGGGCACCCGCACCGTGGGAGGATCATTTTTGGCGGCCTCTGCGACGGCAATGTCGGCGCGCCGTTTTGCTTCGGCCAGCAAGGCATCGGCCTTGTCGCGCGGCAAGGTGCCGTTCTGCACCAGCAGCTCGATCAGGGCCAGGGTGGTCTGGCGTACCGCTTCGACCGACTCGCGCTCGACGTCGGCATGGGCAGCGCCATGCCACAACGCGGGCGCCCATGCGCAGGCCAGAGCCAGCGACAAAGCCCGGACGCGGCCGGGAACTCCTTCTTGTAGAAACATCAATGTCATCCCAGTAGTCGGTTGGAGATCAGCACGCGCATCGGTTGCAGCAGTTTTGCCGGCGGTGGATGGGCGGTGCCCGGAAAGCGGTTGAGCGCGGCGCGCAGTGCCTCGTCGGTCGGTGCGTCGCCGGTGCTGTCCAGCAGTTCGGCACGCTGCAAGCCACCGGCCGGCGTAAGCCACAGTTGCACGCGAACCTTGTAGTCGCGCAGTTTCACGCCGCGGTCGCGCGTCAGAAATTCGTTGAGGGCCCTGGATGCGGCGTTGCCGAAAGCAGTCGCCGCGAGTCGGGTGGCCCCACTGTCCGCAGTCATACCGCCGATGGTGGTGCTGGGGCCGACTTTCTGGTCCGTGTAGTCTTGCGTTACCGGGCCGGCGGTCATTCCGCTGCCGGGTCCGTTGCCGGCGGCCTCGTCGGATTTCAAAGCCT
>JAYSYH010000047.1:0-7262 GCA_043716645.1 Betaproteobacteria bacterium
GGCACACGCTGCTCATCGACCCCAAGCGCATCACCCACGGGCTGCGCGTGCAAGTGGGCGCGGCCTGCGCGGTGGTCGAAGCCATCAATCCCAGCACGCTGCTGAAAAGCCGCAAGACCGCGGCCGAAGCCGCCTTCGTGCGCGAGGCCATGGCCGAAGACGGCGCTGCGATGTGCGAGTTCTATGCCTGGTTCGAAGCCACGCTGGCGAAACAGCAAGCCGGCCAGCTGGCCTCGGGTGACCGCATCACCGAACTGACCATCGACGAGCGCTTGAGCGCCGCGCGCGCGCGCCGGCCGGGCTTCGTCGGCTTGAGCTTTTCCACCATCGCCGGCTTCAACGCCAACGGTGCGATGCCGCACTACCGCGCCACCGGCGAGTCGCACGCGGAAATCAAGGGCGACGGCCTGCTGCTCATCGACAGCGGCGGCCAGTACCTGGGCGGCACCACCGACATCACGCGGGTGTGGCCGATCGGCCAGGTTAGCGCGGCGATGAAACGCGACTACACGCTGGTGCTGAAAGGCACGATGAACCTGTCGCGCGCACGCTTCCCGCGCGGCACCCTGAGCCCGATGCTCGACAGCCTGGCCCGCGCGCCGCTGTGGGCCGAAGGCGTCGAATTCGGCCACGGCACCGGCCACGGCGTGGGCTATTTCCTGAACGTGCACGAAGGCCCGCAAACCATCAGCAAGGCCCTGCCCGACCCGCACATGGCGATGGAGCCCGGCATGATCACCTCCATCGAGCCCGGCGTGTACCGAGCCGGTAAGTGGGGCGTGCGCATCGAGAACCTGGTGCTGAACGTGCCGGCTGCAGCGGTGATGGCGGCCGAGAACGGCGGCTTCGGCGAATTCCTCGAATTCGAGACGCTGACGCTGTGCCCCATCGACACCCGCTGCATCGCGATGGACCTGATGCGCGCCGACGAAATCGCCTGGCTGAACGGCTACCACGCCACGGTGCGCGAGCGCCTGGCGCCCAAGCTCAGCGGTGATGCGCTGGCCTGGCTGAACGCGCGCACCGTGGCGATCTGAGGCACAAAAGCAAAGCCGTCAGGCCTTCCCGTGCTTGGCAATCAAGTCCTTGGCCGACTTCAGCAATGCCGCGCCCTTGTAGCCGCGCTTGTCCATGTCGGCGACCCATTCGTCGTCGACGCGGCTGCTCAGCTTGATGAACTCGTCGGCTTCGGCCTGCGTGAAGGTGTGGATGGTGTTGTTGCGGTCGGTGGCGCTCTTGCGGCCGTTGGGGTCGTTGCCCTGTTGCGTCTTGCCCAGCAAGGCCGACGTGGCCATGCCTGAATTCGCGTCGATGACCTTTTTCAGGTCGGGCGCCAGGCCGTCGTACTTGGCCTTGTTCATCGCCATCACGAAGGTCGTGGTGTAAAGCGCAGGGCTGCCGGCCGGGAATTCGCTGCTGAACTTGGTCAGTTCATGCACCTTCACCGAAGGCACCACCTCCCAGGGGATGACGCAGCCGTCGATGGTGCCCTTGCTCAGCGCGTCGGGGATCTGCGGCAGCGGCATGCCCACCGGAATGGCGCCCACTGAGGCCAGCATCTTGGTCACTTGCCGCGTCGGGCCGCGCATCTTCAGGCCCTTCAGGTCAGCCGCATTCTTGATCGGCTTGTTGGCGGTGTGGAAAACGCCCGGGCCGTGCACCTGCAAAGCCAGCACATGGGTTTCCTTAAATTCGTCGGGACATTGAGTCTGGAAATACTCCCAATAGGCCTTGGACGTGGCTTCGGCGTTGTTCATCATGAATGGCAGCTCGAAAGCCTCGATGCGCGGGAAGCGGCCGGCGGTGTTGCCGGGCAGCGTCCAGACGATGTCGACCACGCCGTCGCGCGCCTGGTCGTACAACTGCACCGGCGTGCCGCCCAGCTGCATGGCCGGGTAGCCTTCGAACTTGATGCGCCCGCTGCTGTCTTTCTCGACCTTGTCCATCCACGGCTTGTGCATGCTGAGCCACACGTTGCTCATCGGCGCCATGAAGGTGTGGAACTTCAGCGTGACACCTTGCTGCGCGAAGCCGGACAGGTGTGGCGCACCCAGCACGGTGGCGGCAGCTGCGCCTTGCATGAACGAACGGCGTTTCATAGGGGATTTCTCCGAGCAGGTTGGACCAGGGAAGTTAACGGCCCAAGCGGGCCCCGGTGGTCACGGTTTTCCCTTAGCACCCGCGGACGTCGGTTAGCGTCGCAGCGCGCCAGCCCGGCGCGGACCCACACCCTGCCCCCGTGAGGAAGCGCACCATGGCCCTGCTGTTGCTCATTGCCGCCCTGCTGGGTGGCGCCTGGTTGTGGACGCCCGACGAAGACCGGGCTGTGCTGGAAGCGCGCTTTGCGGGGCCACCCAGCCAGTTCATGGCTGTTGCCGGCTTGCGCTTGCACCTGCGCGACAGCGGCCCTCGCGACGCGCCTGCCGTGGTGTTGCTGCACGGTTTTGGCGACAGCCTGCTCGGTTGGGAACCGTGGGCGCTGGCGCTGCAAACGCAGTTCCGCGTCATCCGCATCGACCTGCCCGGCGCAGCGCTGACCGGCCCCGACCCCACGGGCGACTACAGCGACGAGCGGGCTGTGCAGATCCTGCTGGCGCTGATGGACAGGCTCGGCCTGACCAAGGCCAGCTTCATCGGTCATTCGATGGGCGGCCGCATCGCCTGGCGCTTTGCTGCCGACCAGCCGCAACGCGTGGACCGCCTGGTGCTGTTGGCGCCCGACGGCTTTGCCAGCCCCGGGTTCGAGTACGGCAAGCCGGCCGACTTCGGCCCGGGCGTGGGCCTGCTGCGCTACGCGCTGCCGCGCCTGGCCGTCAGCATGAGCCTGAAGCCGGGCTATGCCGATCCCGGACGCATCACCGATGAAACCGTGGACCGCCTGTGGCAGCTGACGCTCGCCCCGGGCGTGCGCGGTGCGCTGCTCGACCGCCTGCGCAGCTGGGTGCCGCAAGACCCGACCCCGCACTTGGCCCGCATCACCGCGCCCACGCTGCTGCTGTGGGGCGAGCAGGACGCGATGATCCCGGTGGCCAACGCGCAGGACTATCTGCGCGCCATGAAAAACGCCCGGCTGGTGACCCTGCCGGGCGTTGGTCATCTGCCGCATGAAGAAGCCCCCGCGGCGGCACTGCCCGCGGTGCGCAACTTCTTGCTTCAGTAGCGCATCAGGGCCGCCGCCGTCAGATGCGCGACGACATCGGTGCCGCCGGCAACGGCACACCGCCCGCGCCGCCTTTATAGGTCAACGGGCCGATCGGATCGACCTGGCCGACACCGGGCTTGGCCCAGTCGCACACGCCACCGCTGAACACGGCCTGCAGCCGCGTCTGCTGGTTCGCAGAGAACGTGACACCGGTGTAGTCCGCAAAAACCACCGGCTTGAGCTGGCATTTCAGGATGTTTTCCAGGATCGAGCCCCCCGCCTCCTGGCGCGGTGAAGTCTTCTTGGCCAGCCGCGGGTCGGCGTCGCAAACGGCCTGGTCCAACACCTTGGTGGTGAAGTTGATGTCACCCGTCAGGTAGCACAGGTCGACCGCCGCAGCCGGCTTGGCCGCAATGACTTGCGCCTGTGTGCGCTCGCTGTTGAGCCCGCTCTTGGGCGCGCTGACCAGCAGCGCGCTGAGCCAGTTGTCCATCGTCGTCAACGAAGCCACGGTCACGGCGTTGACCTGCGCCGCAGTGCCCGGCAGCAAGCCCGTGCCGTAGCGCCAGATGACCTGATTGCCACTGTTGCCGCCGTTGGAGGCCGCGATGCGCGCCCGTTCCGAGTAGCTGCGCCAGATGTAGTGGATGCCCTGCTCGTCCCAGCCGCGCGAATCGATGATCGGCAGCTTGCCGAGGTTCTTGCCGCTGGACACGATGCCCGCCTTGTAGGCGATGTCCAGCGCTGCCGCGTCGGCCAGGGTGCGGGCGGCTTTCAGGTTGCTGTCGATGTCGGTGCCGCCGATCCTCTCGTTCAGCGTGACGAACTCTTCGGCGGTGATGACGCGGGCCAGCAAGGCTTTCAGCCCGTACTGGATACCGACGTTGTCGCCGGTCTGCAAGGCCCGCGTGCCATTGCCGGCCACGGCGTTGGCGGTGTTGCCCCAGACGGCGGCCGACAGGTCGGCGTCGCCGCAGCGCGTGCCGGTGGGGTTGGTCACCGGGTCGTAGACCAGCGCTGCGGGCAGCAGGCAGTTGTTGCGCGGGGCTTCACCGGGAATTACGCCCATCGCGCCGGTTGCACTGTCCAGCACCAAGGTGCGCACGTAGTTGCCCGGCCGGTTGTTGAAGCCGAAAGCGTTGTTCCAGGACTGGCAGCCGAGTTGGTCCAGGTGGCCGTTGATAGCGGTCTTCTTGGCGTTGATTTCGGCCCGCGTCTTGCCGGCCATCAGCGCCGCCCAGTCAGGGCCGGCGTAAAAGTTCACCAGCAGTACGCAGTCGGTGACTTCCAGCCCGGTGGTGATGCTGTCGGGGTAGTCGCAGGCAGGCTGCAAGCCGTCGAGCAGGCCGGGGAAGGTGGACGCGATGGTGTTCTGCTGGATGCTGCCGCCCGAGCAGCCGTTGCCCAGCGTGTATTTGATCTGGCCGTAGCCGCGCGTGATGTGCTCTTTCATCATCATCAGCGTCTCGGCCACCAGCACGCGGTTCGAGTTGTAGAGTGAATCGGTCAGGCTGTGGTCGACGACCATGAAGCCGCGCGACAGCGCTGCGTCGTCGGCCCAGTTCTGTTCAGTGCGGAACTGCTGGCGCGGCTGGCCGGTGCTGGCGCCGAAGCTGTAGACGACCTTGCCGTTCCACTGCGCCTGTGGCGCCAGCGGCGTCCAGGCGGTGCTCTTGGTCGGGTCGAACAGCACCACGATGTCGTAGATGCCACGGTTCAAGGTGCCGCGCTCGACACGCACGATGTAGGGCACGGTGACACCGGCCGTGGTGGTGGTGGTGGCCAGGTCGGTGGGGGTCACGCCCACGGTGTAGGGCTTGAAGCAGTTGTTGGCAGCGGCCACGGCCGGTGGGCTGGGGTCAGGCAGGGCCGTCGAGCAGTTGGCCGTGGTGGTGCGGTAGAACAGCTTGAATTCGGTGGCGATGTTGCACTGCGCGTCAGTCGCCGTGGTGCTCAGACCGCTGGCGTTGCTTGCGGGTGTGTTGCCGTTGACGGCCACTGCCGTGGGCGTGGCGCAGACCCAGGGCGTGGTTTGCGCCGACAACAGCACCGGGCCGCCGATGGGCGCGTTGGTGATGGTCAGCGTGGCCCCGGCGAACTGGCCGTCGACTGCGCGTGCACGCAATGTATTGGTGCCGGTCTTCAGGCCATTGACCACGCCCAGGATGCGGCCGTCGTTGCCTTTGACGAAGTTGGCCGTGACGTTGGTTTCGTCCAGGTCCACCACCAGCGAACTGGACAGGGCACCGGCAGGCAGGGTGATCTCTACCAGCGCCGAACCGCCGCTGATCAGGTCAGCGCGGTTGGACAAGGTGGTGATGGTGGTGTCGCCGGGCAGCGGATCGCTGCCGTTGCCACTGCAGGCACCCAACAGGGCCACAGCGCCGAGCGCAACCCAACGGGCTGCGTGCTTGAGTCGTTTCATGTCTGGTCTCCGGTTGCACCCGCGGTCCACGCCGCCTGGGGTAGCGTTGGATGATGCAACTTCAGCCCCACCTGAGGACTTCGGCCTATCCCTAAGACGCCGTCACCTCCGCGACAGGTGAGCAGCAGGCGCCAAGGCGCCTAACCGATGTACTTCACCAGCCACAGGCTGATCGGCGGAAAGAAGAGCAGCAGCAGTGTGCGCAGGGTGTCGCTGATCAAGAACGGCATCACACCGCGGTAGCTTTCGGCGATGGGCACGTCTTTGGCCATGCCGTTGACGACGTAGACATTCAGCCCCACCGGCGGCGCCAGCATGCCGAAGCCCACCGTCATCAGCACCATGATGCCGAACCATATGGCCACGCTTTCCTTGGGCATGCCGAAGTCCAGCCCCATGATCATCGGGTAGAAGATCGGGATGGTCAGCAGGATCATGCTCAGCTCGTCCATCACGCTGCCCAGCACCACGTAGAACAGCATGATGGCGCCCACCACCATCACCGGCGGCAGGCCCCAGGCCTGCACGATGCCGGCCAGTTGCCCGGGCACCTGCGTCAATGCCAGCGCGGCGTTCATCAGGTCGGCGCCGAGAAAGATCAGGAAGATCATGGCCGACGATTCGGCCGTCGAATAAAAGCAGTTCTTGAACTTCGCCCAGGTGATTTCACGCTTCGCCAGCGCCGCGAAGAAGGTTGCCGCCGCACCGACCGCCGCGCCTTCGGTGGGCGTGAACAAACCGCCGTAGATGCCGCCGAACACGATGACGAAAATGATGGCGATGGGGCCGATACCCGACAGCGCCTGCAGCGTCAGCTTGGGGGCGTCGACGTCCAGTTCGGGTGCCTGGCCGGGCACGACGCGCACGTAGATCGCAATCGCGACGATGTAGCCGATCATCGCAAGGATGCCGGGGATCATCGCCGCAGCGAACAGCTTGGCAATGTTCTGTTCGGCCAGGATGGCGTAGATGACCAGCGGCACCGATGGCGGGATCAGGATGCCCAGCGTGCCGCCGGCGGTGATCACGCCCGACGCGAGTTTCACGTCATAGCCCGCCTTCAGCATCGGATTGAACGCAATCACGCCCATCAGCACCACGACGGCGCCGACCAGCCCCGACGCGATGCCCCAGAAGGTGCAGACCACCAGCGTCGCCACGGCGAGCGAACCCGGCACGCGGCGGAAGGCGAGCTGGATCGAATAGAACATCTTGTCGACCAGCGCGCCCCTCTCCATCACATATCCCATCAGCACGAACAACGGGATCGAGATCAGCACGTCATTGGTCATCGCGCCGTAGGTGCGCTGGACCATCAGGTCGAAAATGTGATTGTCCGCCCACGGCTGGTCGGCCCGGTGATAGGCGAAGAAGCCGAAGAACATCCCCAGCCCCATCAAGGTGAAGGCGGTGGGAAAGCCCATCATGATCACTACCACGATGAGGCCGAGCATCAGGAGCCCGAGTGCCGGATCGCTCATCGGATGCCTTCCCCCATGCCGCGCTGCCTGGCGGCTTCCTCGATGTCCTGCGCATGCGCGATGGCGTTGCGGCGGGTCTCCTCGTCGACATGTTCGCTGGCGGCGAGCTGCTCCTCGACGACATCGATCTCCGACACGTCCTTGAGACGGCTCGGCCAGCCCCCGGTTTGCAGGCAGATCACGCAGCGCATGATTTCGGCCGCGCCCTGCAAAA
>JAYSYH010000048.1:0-2313 GCA_043716645.1 Betaproteobacteria bacterium
CGCACGCTGTATTGCACCCCTGTGGCAATCACGAAGTCCTCGGGCTGCTCTTGCTGCAGCATCAGCCACTGCATCTCGACGTAGTCTTTCGCGTGGCCCCAGTCGCGCAGGGCGCTCATGTTGCCCAGGTACAGGCAGTCTTGCAGGCCCAGCGCGATGCGGGCCATGGCGCGGGTGATCTTGCGGGTCACGAAAGTTTCGCCGCGCAGCGGGCTTTCATGGTTGAACAGGATGCCGTTGCAGGCGTACAGCCCGTAGGCCTCGCGGTAGTTCACGGTGATCCAGTAGGCGTACATCTTGGCCACCGCGTACGGGCTGCGCGGGTAGAAGGGCGTGGTCTCTTTCTGCGGGGTTTCCTGGACCAGGCCGTACAGCTCGCTGGTGCTGGCCTGGTAGAAGCGGGTCTTCTTTTCCAGGCCCAGGATGCGAATCGCTTCCAGGATTCGCAGGGTGCCGATACCGTCGGCGTTGGCGGTGTACTCGGGGGTTTCGAAGCTGACGGCCACGTGGCTCATGGCGGCCAGGTTGTAGATCTCGTCGGGCTGCACCTGCTGCACGATGCGGATCAAGTTGGTGCTGTCGGTCAGGTCGCCGTAGTGCAGCGTGAAATTCTGGTGGGCGACATGCGGGTCCTGGTACAGGTGGTCGACACGGTCGGTGTTGAACGACGACGAACGGCGCTTGATGCCGTGCACGGCATAGCCCTTCTTCAGCAACAGTTCAGACAGGTAGGCGCCGTCCTGGCCTGTCACGCCGGTGATGAGTGCGGTTTTGGTCATGTTTGAAATGGTTGAACTGATTTTCGAAGATATCACTGCCGGTGTGACTTTCTGCGGCCGGCGGCGCGCAGCTTGTCGCACTTCCCGCGCCAGCACCAGCAAGTTCGGCGCCACAGGCGCAGTCGGCGGGCGAGAATCTTGAATTGTCGCGCGGCCGCCGTCGCGCCCTGCCCAGGAGCCAAGAACAGCATCATGAAAGTCACCGTCGTCGGTACCGGCTATGTCGGTTTGGTCACAGGCGCCTGCCTGTCGGAAATGGGCAACCACGTGGTCTGCCTCGACATCGATGCGCGCAAGATCCAGTTGCTGAAGGACGGTGGCATCCCGATCCACGAGCCGGGTCTGGAAGCCGTCGTGCACCGCAATGTGGCGGCCGGCCGGCTGCAGTTCACCACCCACATCGAAGAGGCCGTGGCCCACGGCACCATCCAGTTCATCGGCGTGGGCACGCCGCCCGACGAAGACGGTTCGGCCGACCTGCAGTACGTGCTGGCCGCGGCCACCAACATTGGCCGCCACATGACCGACTACAAGGTCATCGTCGACAAGAGCACGGTGCCGGTGGGCACTGCCGACAAGGTCAAGGCCGCCGTGCAGGCCGCACTGGTCGCGCGCGGCTTGGGCCACACCCCGTTTGCCGTGGTCTCGAACCCCGAATTCCTGAAGGAAGGCGCTGCGGTTGACGACTGCATGCGCCCCGACCGCATCGTGGTGGGCGCCGACGACGAGCGCGCCATCCTGCTGATGCGTGCGCTGTACACGCCCTTCATGCGCAACCACGACCGCCTGCAGGTGATGGATGTGCGCAGCGCGGAATTCACCAAGTACGCCGCCAACGCCATGCTGGCCACGCGCATCAGCTTCATGAACGAATTGGCGCTGCTGGCCGAGCGCGTGGGCGCCGACATCGAGATGGTGCGCAAGGGCATCGGCAGCGACCCGCGCATCGGCACGTCGTTCCTGTATCCCGGAACCGGCTACGGCGGCAGCTGCTTTCCTAAGGACGTGAAGGCGCTGATCCACACCGGCAAGGAAGCCGGCATGGCGCTGGGTGTGCTGCAGGCCGTGGAAGACGCCAACGACCGCCAGAAGCATGTCCTGGTGGCCAAGATCGTCAAACGCTTCGGTGAAGACCTGGCCGGCCGCACCTTTGCGATGTGGGGCCTGGCCTTCAAGCCCAACACCGACGACATGCGCGAGGCGCCCAGCCGCGTCATCGTGGACGAACTGACGAAGCGTGGCGCTGCCGTGCGGGCCTACGACCCGGTGGCGATGGACGAGGCGGCGCGCGTGATGCAGGGCGTGCCGGGTCTGCACTTCGCAGCCAGCCAGGCCGATGCCCTGACCGGCGCCGACGCGCTGGTGGTGGTGACCGAGTGGAAGGAATTCCGCAACCCCGATTTCGACGCCATCAAGGCCGCACTGAAGCAGCCGCTGATCTTCGACGGCCGCAACATCTACGACCCGGCGCTGATGCGCCTGCAGGGCATCGAGTACAGCGGCATCGGGCGCAGCGCGCCACGGGCTGCCTGAA
>JAYSYH010000049.1:0-7156 GCA_043716645.1 Betaproteobacteria bacterium
ATGCGGCTCTGACACCCCTAACCTGCTCGCAGGCGACCGGCCGCTTTCGCTGCCATTGCTGACACCCATCACGCGGACGCGAAAGACAGCAGTGGGTCGGTAGCGCCTGGCCGGTTGATAGAGCTGCAGACGTACGGCTTGTATTGAGTGCCGAACAGCGCCGCGAGATCGTCGGCGACTGCTTCGGAGAAGGGCCGCGATCAAGCAGCTGTCGGGCTACGTCGGCCGTACTTTGGAACCGGTCGTTTGGCGAGGCGATTTCTGGCCGATCGGATGACGGCAATTGGCCGAGACCGGGTTTTCCCGGGCGTTGCCGCAAGCTGACTTTGGCCGGCGGGACCATTGCACCGAGAGTCAGCTTCCTGGCGCTGCCTCGAACTCACACTGGCGGCCACTACCGGTCGCCCAAGCATCACAAAAATCTTTGGACCAGTGACCGGTCTCGAAGTACAGCCGACATAGCCTGCGACCCATCCGCTGCGACGAAATCTCCACTGCGGTCATACAGCCTGGTGGTCGGCCCGGCATGCCGCGGAACATGGTCGAACGTCTGCAGCCGTCGGGACCGTGCTGGCGCTCACGACCCTGAGCTGTCATCGGAGAGTTGGAGTTGCTTTCCCGCAAGCCGACGGTCGAAAGCTTAGCTGAGGATGCGCCTCGCCTCTCATTGCGCCGTAGCGCTGGCAGAGCAGCTTGAGCATGTTCTTGTGCGCGCAGCTAAAGTGCACAACCTCCAATTCGTCAAGAACTTTGCGATGCCAGGCGCCCCTTCGAAGCCCGGGCAAGGGTTCATCTGTTCTGGGGAACTACTGCAGGAACTTCAGTCGGACGTGGCATTGGGCTACGAACCTCTAGAAGGTAACGGCGGGTCGCAATACCTTCGCCGTAGCCTCGTCCGCGCGATGTTCTGCTTTATTACAACCGGCGTCGAAATGACGAAGCTCGAGATCAGGTCGACTGTTCGCAGCGGCATGTGCAGTGCGCCGCTCACGGACAAAGAGCACGAATTTCTCGGAAGCACATACCTGGTCCCTCCCCCGGTGGCAAAGTTCTTCTCACTCGAGGCCAACGTCAAGCTCACGTTCCGTTTGGCGGCAAAGGTCTGGATGACTGACTTCAAACTGAACACGAGCGGTGCGGACTGTCGCGATTTCGTCGCCGCCAAGGAAACACGCAACAAGTTGACCCACCCTCGAACGCTCTACGAGATTGACGTCACCGACAACGGCATGCATTTTCACACCATCCTCGGAAGGTGGTTTCAGTTTGAATTCCAGCGCTTATTTAAAGCACGCAAGCATGCGATTGCCAAGGAATTGGCAGAGCAACATCGCGATCAATTCCGTCACGGCTTCAATTAGCACACGAATGCTGACGGTCATGCCCGACCATTCCTGGCCGGTCGACGACGTGAAGCTATCGCCCAGGACGAAATGAATGCTGCGGATGGCTACGCAACATCTTCAGCCCGCCGGCAGCTTAAACCCCTCAGGCCACAACATGTAACCGCCGCCGGGGCCCGGCCGCCACTCACCGCCGGCGTCCTTGCCTGCTTCGACCAAGTAGTGCCGGCCACCCTCACGCAGTTCGAGCATCCCGAGCTCGACCAGGCGCTCCTGGAACGCCTTGGTCGTCATGCCGAGCTTGGCCGCGATCTTGGCGGTCGTGATTTTCTCGTACTGCGTGGCGCCCGCCGTAGCCGCCGACGGAGGCGCTTCAGTCGTAAGCTTCGCCGCGTCGGGCTTGGGCGCCAAGGCTGCTGGGGCATCAGGTTTTCGCTCCACGCGCTCGAGCGTGATCCGGACCTCGTCGCTAATTCGGATGATGCGTTGAGCTTCCTCGTAAGCATCACGGTACAGGTCGACGTCCGCGAGGCGATCAATCAGCACGCCCATCTCGTTGTTGTTGACCATCGAGAATTCGTACAGGTTCAAGCTGGTGACGATGCAAGCTGACTCGCTCAGGTAGCACTTCGCATGTAGGTTCTTGCAGAACGACGTTCGCACATAGGTCAGCGCCTTCAGCCACTCGATCTCCGCCGGCGCCAATTCGCTCTTGCCGTAGACGATGCGGACATCGATCTTGAGCCGGTCCTTGTCGGCGAGCAGTTCCTTCATGCGGTCGTTCAGCTTCAAAAATGGGCTGATTAGGATCAACCGGTCTCGGGCCGCCTTGATTAGCTCCTCAAGGTGGTAGTTGGTGCCGCTGGTATTTAGGAACTTGGCCATGGGTCGTCGGGTAGGTTGCGCACGGGCAGGCCAGTGAGGACAGCTCACGGCCGCAGCAATGTAACGCCGGGCGCTTGGTCGCCGCGGGGGTTACCCGGCGCCGCGGTCAGCCGCCTTGAGGAGATAGGACGGTCGACTGCCCAAATCACCTGGCAGAGCACCGGCAATCAGGCCTTCGGAAGCGGTCGGTCGTGGGCGACAAGATTTGGCCGATACCTGCCGACGGTTTGACGGCTCCGACCGGCTGCTGACCAGTGCATTGCCAACTGTGGAGTTGGAGGACGCGACCGTTCCAAATGGATGGTCTGCCCAAAGTGAAGAATCGCCGTCTGCTCACGCCGGCGCTTCCGCCTCGGCAGGCAGCCGTCGCCGACGTCGCGGTGCCGGTCACAGGCGATAACGCTTGACTGGTCGACCCTGCGGATCCCATCGACTACACGCAGCACGGCCGCAGGGTGGTCATCTTTTTGGCGGACCGGTCGAGAGAATGCCGGGCGCGTTCACCGGCCGGCCATGCATGCTTCAAGAGTGACGCGAGCCCAGTCGCCCACTTTGGCCAAGACGCGTGAATCGGTGCTCTCAATTTACCGCCAAATTACCGCCAAAACGTTAGAAATCGGCCGATAAGTCCTGTAAATACTTGGCCACCCGAATGATGCTACATCATTGGCGTGTGATCTAAAAATTCCACTGAGAACGGGCTTGGTCGCGGCGCCTGATTATCCGGCCGGCAGCAGTGACAGCCACCCGATTGGGCAGTGGCCCTCACCCGCACGGACCAGGCGCATGCTGGACGACATCAAGAAAGCCTTCTGGGCCACCGCCGGCAAGCTGCGCGCCAACATGGATGCGGCCGCGTACCAGCACCTGGTGCTTGGCCTGATCTTTGTGAAGTACATCAGTGACACCTTCGCCGCCCGCCGCCCGCCGCCCGCAGGACTGAGCTGCGCCCGCGTTTGCTGGACGAGAACGACGAATATTTCTACGGCCGTGACAGCGACGAAGATATCGATGCAGAGCTGGAAGACCGCGACTACTACCGCGAAGCGAACGTGTTCTGGGTGCCCGAACCCGCGCGTTGGGAGGTGCTGCGCGCCGCCTCCAAGCAAACCGACATCGGCAAGCGCATCGACGAGGCGTTGACGCTGATTGAGGCCGATAACCCGAAGCTCAAGAACATCCTGGACAAGCGCTTCGCTCGGGCGCAGTTGCCCGACGGCAAGCTGGGTGAACTGGTGGACCTGGTGTCCACCATCGGCTTCGGCAGTCAAGCCCGCGAGGCGCGCGACGTGCTCGGCCAGGTCTACGAATACTTCCTGGGCATGTTCGCGAATGCCGAAGGCTTTGTGACTACGGAACGCCCTTCGTTCGCCCCGATGACTTGAAGTTTGGTGCTGTTGTGTTTTCCGGTTGCGACCGGATCAATGAAGTTGCCCGGCGGCGCGTACGCAAGGGTATTGGCCGCGGTGGAGACATCCTCTTTACGCACCGGGCCACAGTTGGCCGAATGGCCAGAGTTGCGCCAGAAGCCCCAGAATTCGTGGCGAATCCAGGGGTAACCGTATGGCGGGTTCTAGATCGCAATGTGCTGGACCCGAACTACCTCTACTACGCCATGCAGAGCAAGTTCTTCATGGACCAAGTCTGGGCCGAAGCAGGCAATACGGACACCTTCCCGTACATCAGTCTTACGCAGCAGCGCGGCTTGAGGGCCGTTGTTCCAGACGTCAAGGTGCAGTGCGAGGTTGGTGCAGTTCTCGGTGCATTGGACGACCGCATCGCCCTCCTGCGCGAAACCAACGCCACCCTCGAAGCCATCGCCCAGGCGCTGTTCAAGTCGTGGTTCGTCGATTTCGATCCCGTCCGCGCCAAGCAGCAAGGGCTGGTGCCGGTGGGGATGGATGAGGCCACGGCGGCGCTGTTTCCTGGTGCTCTGGAGCAGACCGATCAAGGGGACGTGCCTGAAGGCTGGCAGACCGTGTCACTTGGGGAACTGGTCAGTCGTCACCGTGGCAGCATTCAAACGGGCCCGTTCGGCAGCCAACTCCACGCGGCCGACTATGTGCCCGAAGGCGTGCCCGTCGTGATGCCTAAGGACATCAGCAATCGCAGGGCCACCACAGGCTCTATTGCCCGCGTGCGGGCAGAAGATGCCCAGCGACTGGCTCGCCACCAATTGCAGCCCGGCGACATCGTGTTCAGTCGTCGCGGCGATGTGGAGCGCCACGCGCTGATCACGGGACGCGAGGTGGGCTGGCTTTGCGGCACCGGCTGCCTGCTGGTGAGGCCCGCGGCTTGGCAGTCGCCTGGCTTTCTGTCGATGCTGCTGGACGCACCGCGCGCACGGACCTGGTTGGTTCAGCATGCCGTGGGCGCGACCATGCCGAATCTGAACACGGGAATCCTGGCATCGGTCCCCGTAGTCTTGCCTCCTCAAGCGTTGCTGGCCGCCTTTGAGAGCCTCGTTGCGGTGACTGAAGAGCAACGTAGCCGGAATGCCACGATGGCTGAGACCTTGGCTGCCCTGCGCGACAACCTGCTCCCGCGCCTGATCTCCGGCCAACTCCGCCTCCCCGAAGCCGAAGCCCTGGCCACTTGAGTCCGCCCGAATTCAGCGCACTTCCAAAGCCTCGCCTTAAATTAAAGAACGCTTTAATATCGAAGCCCGTCACTCAAGCCCGCTTGCACACGATGCGCAGCACCGGCACCTACGCCACCACCACCACGCTGGGTGAAGCCGTGCGGGCCTTCGTGCCGCACCCCTTGCCACCCGCCAAGCCTGCCCTGGCCCCCGAGTGCTACGCCGCCGGCGTGCGCGGCGCGGAGCTGGCGCTGGCCCGACTGTCGGGCGTGGCGGGCCTGGTGCCCTCGGTGGACTGGCTGCTGTACAGCGCCATCCGCAAGGAAGCGCTGCTGACATCCCAGATCGAAGGCACGCAGGCCACGTTGACCGATCTGTTCGACGGTGAGGCCGGCCTGGTGGTCAGCAACGGCGACGACGTCGAAGAGGTCAGCAACTACCTGCGCGCCTACAAGCTGGTGCGCGAGAACCTGCACAGCCCCGGCGGCCTGCCCATCAGCGTGCGCCTGCTGTGCGACGCCCACCGCCTGCTGCTGGACGGCGTGCGCGGCGCGGGCAAACAGCCCGGTGAACTGCGCCGTTCGCAGAACTGGATTGGCGGTACGCGGCCTGGCAATGCCGCCTTCGTGCCGCCCCCGCCCGAACAGGTGCCGGCGCTGCTGGCCGACCTGGAACGCTACATCCATGACCCCGAACCCATGCTGCCGGCTCTGGTGCGCGTGGCGCTGGTGCATGCGCAGTTCGAGACCATCCACCCCTTCCTGGACGGCAACGGCCGCATCGGCCGTCTGCTGATCGCCGCGCTGCTGGAGCACTGGGGTCTGCTGGCCGAGCCGCTGATGTACCTCAGCGGCTACCTGAAGCAGCACCAGACCGTCTACTACCAGCACCTGTCGGCCGTGCGCGCCCAGGGTGCTTGGGAAGGCTGGGTGACGTTTTTCGTCGAAGGCGTGGAAGCGGCCGCAGCCGACGCCGAACGCGGCATCGTGGCGGTGGCCAGCCTGGTGGCGGCCGACCGCAAGCGTCTGCTGGCCTCGCCGCGCGCCGGTGCGGTCAGCCTGCGCCTTTTCGAGCTGCTGCCGATGATGCCGCGCTTCACCATCGAACAGGTGCGGCAGCGGCTGGCCACCACTTTCCCCACGGCCACGTCGGCCGTGATGCTGCTCGTGGATTTGGGTATCGCGTCCGAGCTGACGGGCCAGAAGAAGAACCGCAGCTTCGGCTACCAGGCCTACGTGCAATTGCTGAGCCGCTAGACCCCCCACGCCAATACCGCCGCCAGGGAGGCGCCTTGACCGAATACCAACTGGAGCAGGAAACGCTGGGCTGGCTGGCCGATGTGGGCTACATCGTGGCCAGCCCACGGCCCCGAACTGGCGCCTGACGGCAAAGCGCCTGAACGCGCCAACTAGCGCCAGGTGCTGCTGGTCGAACGGCTGCGCCGCGCCATCGCCCAGCTGAACCCCGACATCCCGCAAGCGGCCCGTGACGATGCCATCACGCAGCTGCTGAACCTGGGTGAACCGCAGTTGCTGCAGGCCAACCGCCGCTCCCACCGCTTGCTGGTGGGTGGTGTGCCGGTGCAGTACCAGAAGGGCGAGGAGACGCGCGGTGACTTCGTACGGCTAATGAATTGGGCGTAGCCCGGCCAAAACGAATGACTGGCCGTCAACCAGTTCAGCATTCAAGGCCCCAAGCACACGCGTCGGCCCGACGTCATCCTGTTCGTCAATGGCCTGCCGCTGGTGCTGCTGGAGCTGAAGAACCCGGCCGACGTGAACGCCGATGTGTGGAAAGCCTACGACCAGATCCAGACCTACAAAGATCAGATCGTCGACGTCTTCCATTTCAACCAGGTGCTGGTGATTTCCGACCGCACCGACGCGCTGCTGGGTTCGTTGTCGGCCGACCCCGAACGCTTCATGGCCTGGCGCACCATCGACGGCGTGACGCTGGACCCGCTGGGCGCGTTCCATGAACTGCAGACGCTGGTGCGCGGCGTTCTGGCACCGGCCTACCTGCTGGACTACCTGCGTTACTTCGTGCTCTTTGAGGACGACGGCACGCTAGTCAAGAAGATTGCCGGCTACCACCAGTTCCATGCCGTGCGGGCGGCCATCGCGCAGGTGACCGCGACACGCGGGCCGTGTTCGGCGACTACATCAGCGTCTACGACATGCAGCAGGCCAAGGAAGATGGCGCCACCGTGGCCATTTACTGCGAGAGCCGGCTGGCCAAGCTGGGGCTGAAGGCTGAAGTTCCCCCGATTTCGCGGACACTTTTTCACTCAAGAAGGAGTCCGAGATGCCAACCCCCAAACCGCCGTATCCGGCGGCGTTTCGTCAAC
>JAYSYH010000050.1:0-2310 GCA_043716645.1 Betaproteobacteria bacterium
CACCGACCGACCGCTGCAACTCAACCTGCAGGAGATCCGCGAGGTCAAGCGCGCCTGGCCCGACCGCGCGATGGTCGTCAGCCTGATGGTGCCCTGCACCGAGGCGGCCTGGCGGGCCATCCTGCCGATGGTCGAAGACACCGGCTGCGACGGCGTCGAGCTCAACTTCGGCTGTCCGCACGGCATGAGCGAGCGCGGCATGGGCGCCGCGGTGGGCCAGGTGCCCGAGTACATCGAGCAGGTCACCCGCTGGTGCAAGCAGTACAGCCGGCTGCCGGTGATCGTCAAGCTCACGCCCAACATCACCGACATCCGGCTGCCGGCGGCCGCGGCCCAACGCGGTGGCGCCGATGCGGTGAGCCTGATCAACACCATCAACTCGATCATGGGTGTCGATCCAGCCACACTGACGATGAGCCCGGCCACCGCCGGCATGGGCAGCCACGGCGGCTATTGCGGCCCGGCGGTCAAACCCATCGCCTTGAACATGGTCGCCGAGATCGGCCGCTCGGCCGCAACCGCCGGCCTGCCCATCAGCGGCATCGGCGGCGTGGGCAGCTGGCGCGATGCGCTGGACTACATTGCACTCGGCGCCGGCAACGTGCAGGTCTGCACCGCGGCGATGGTCTACGGCTTCAAGATCGTGCAGGAGATGAGCGACGGGCTGGCTGATTACATGGACGGGATGGGCTTCAAGACCATCGACGATTTCCGCGGCCGCGCGCTGGCCACGGTGACCGATTGGCAATACCTCAACCTCAACGCCATCAGCAAGGCGCAGATCGACCAGGCCAGCTGCATCCAGTGCGGGCGCTGCCACATCGCCTGCGAAGACACCTCGCACCAGGCGATCACCGCGATGAAAGAAGGCGTGCGCCACTTCGAAGTCAAAGACGACGCGTGTGTCGGTTGCAACCTCTGCGTGGTCGTCTGCCCGGTGCCCGAGTGCATCACGCTGCGTACGCTGAAGCCCGGTGAAATCGACGCCCGCAGCGGCGAGGCCGTCAGCGCCGGCGCCGCCAACTGGACCGCCCACCCGAACAACCCGATGCGCCAGCCGGTGGCCGCTTGACGGCCGGCAGCCCTGACGCCAGCATGCAACCCTGCAAGATTCCTTGATTTGGAGCACCCGATGAAAGCCCTGCTGATCCGAGGCGGCACCGTCGTCAATGCCGACCGTGAGTTCCGCGCCGACGTGCTGTGCGAAGGCGGCCAAATCACCGCCGTGGGCGCCAACCTGACGGCCCCGGCCGGCGCCGAACTGCTCGACGCCGGTGGCCGCTACGTCATGCCCGGCGGCATCGACCCGCACACCCACATGCAGCTGCCCTTCATGGGCTCGGTGACGCGAGACGATTTTTACAGCGGCACGGCGGCCGGGCTGGCGGGGGGCACCACCACCATCATCGACTTCGTCATTCCCAACCCCAAGCAACCGCTGATGGAGGCCTACCAGACCTGGCGCGGCTGGGCTGAAAAATCGGCCACAGACTACGGTTTTCACGTCGCCGTCACCTGGTGGAGCGAGGACGTCAAACGCGACATGGGAACACTGGTGCAGCAGGAAGGCATCAACAGTTTCAAGCACTTCATGGCCTACAAAAACGCCATCATGTGCGACGACGAAACCCTGGTGAACAGCTTCAAGCGATCGCTCGAACTGGGCGCCATGCCCACGGTGCATGCCGAGAACGGCGAGTTGGTGTTCTTGCTCCAGGCCGAAATGAAGGCCCGGGGCATCGTCGGGCCCGAAGGCCACCCGCTGAGCCGCCCGCCCGCGGTGGAGGCCGAAGCCGCCCAGCGCGCCATCGCCATCGCCGACGTGCTGAACGTGCCGATCTACGTGGTGCATGTGTCCTGCGCCGAATCGGCCGAGGCCATCTCCCGAGCCCGCGCCCGTGGCCAGCGGGTCTACGGCGAGGTGCTGGCCGGCCACCTGGTGCTCGACGACGAGGTCTACCGCAACCCCAGTTTCGAGTACGCCGCCGGCCACGTGATGAGCCCGCCGTTCCGCCCCAAGGGCCATAGCGCGATGCTGTGGCGCGGCCTGCAGGCGGGTTATCTGCACACCACCGCCACCGACCACTGCACCTTTTGCGCCGAACAAAAGGCCGCCGGGAAAGACGACTTCAGCAAGATCCCCAACGGCTGCGGCGGCGTCGAAGAACGGCTGGCCGTGCTGTGGCACGAGGGCGTCAACGGCGGCAAATTGACACCTTGCGAATTTGTCGCGGTGACCTCGGCCAACGCCGCCAAGCTGTTCAACATCTACCCGCGCAAAGGCTGCATCGTCGAAGGCGCCGATGCCGA
>JAYSYH010000006.1:0-24254 GCA_043716645.1 Betaproteobacteria bacterium
CCCCCGGAGCTTAGCACGCTGCTCAGACGCGTTCGGCCTGCGTTGGCCAGCTAAACGGCAGTCTGCTTGTTGAGGCTGCCCCTGTTTTCCACCCCTTCCGCGATAGGAACCCGCAATTGCGAGTGGCCATCATCGGCGCCGGCATCGTCGGCGTCAGCACGGCTTATGAACTGGCCGTGCTGGGGCACGAAGTCACTGTGTTCGAACGCCGCAGCAGCGTGGCCGAAGAAGCCAGCTTCGCCAACGCCGGCGTGCTGGCGCCCGGTTACACCGGGCCGTGGGCTGCGCCTGGCATGGGCTGGAAGGTCTTGCGTTATTTGCTGAGCAAGCACGCGCCGGTGCGCCTGGGCGGCATCAATGCGCTGGCCCGATTGCCCTGGATGTGGCGCTGGTGGCGCGCGTGTCGGCCGCACGTGCACACTGCCAACCGCACGGCCATGCTGCACCTGGCGCAGTTCAGCCAAGAACGATTGCAGGGGCTAGCGCGCGACCTGGGACTGGAATTCGAGCAGGCACCGGGCCTCCTGGTGCTGTTGCGCAGCGAACGGGACCTCAAGGCCGCACAGCCCAACCTTGCACTGCTGCAGGAACTGGGCTGCGCCCACGAGGTGGTCGACGCGGCACGCTGCCACCGCCTTGAGCCTGGCTTGAAGCCGGCAACGCCGTTGCACGCAGCCCTAAACCTGCCGCAGGGTGGCGTGGGCAACTGCCGTCACTTTGCGCACTTGCTGAAGGCACATGCTCAACGACTGGGCGCGAGCTTGCGCTTCGACACGGACGTGCAAAAGATTGTTGCCGGCAGCACGCCGCGGGTGGTGTTCGCTGGCGCGCCCGATGAAGTGTTCGACGCCGTGGTGGTCTGCGCCGGCGCGCGGGCCAACCGCGTGCTGGCCGGTATCGGCGTGCGGCTGCCACTGGCGGCCGTGCATGGCTACTCGGTCACAGCACCGCTGCGCCATGTCGACGGCATGCCGCCACCCGGACCCCGCGCCGCGGTGATGGACGAGCGCTACAAGATCGCGATCAGCCGGTTGGGGCAACGCATCCGTGTGTCGGGCTTGGCTGAATTAGGCGGCAGCCTGGACCACATCGCCGCCGCGCCGCTGCGCACGCTGTACCGCACGCTGGACGACTGGTTCCCCGGCGCAGCCTCGACGCGCGAAGCGCAACACTGGAAAGGCGCGCGGCCGATGTTGCCGGACGGCCCGCCGGTACTGGGCGCCAGCGGCGCGCCTGGCGTCTGGCTGAACCTGGGCCACGGCAGTAGCGGCTGGGCGCTGGCCTGCGGTTCGGCACGCGTGCTGGCGGAGCAGCTCAGTGGACGAGAGGCGCCGCTGGACGTTGCGCGCCTGGGCGTTTCCCGACTGCGCTGAGGACTGCGCTGAGGACTGCGCTGAAGATTGCGCTGAGGACTGCGCTGAGGATTGCGCTGAATGGCGGCAAAGATTTCGCCGCGAAGCGACCAAGCGCACACGCTCTGTTCAGGCTTTGCACACGCTCGGTGCAGGCTCGGTGCAGACTCTAAACACGCGCCCACACGCCACCGCACAATGCAGCATGACTGCCTCTGCCGCTCCATCTTTGCCTGTGCTTGTCCATGCAGGCTGCGTGCCCTGGCCCCTGCACGACGCTCGGGCCACACGCTCCGCAGAGGCAACGGCCGCAGCAACTCGACCTCAGCCTTCGCTGATGGAACGTGCTGGTCTGGCGGTGGCTCGCCTGACGCAGGCCTTGGCGCCGCACGCGCCTTTGGTCCGCGTCTGGGCAGGTCCGGGCAACAACGGCGGCGACGGAATGGTGGCGGCCCGCCACTTGCATGCCGCGGGGCGGCGCGTGGCGGTTTGTGTGCTGGCCGACACCGCCCGGCTGCCCACAGACGCGCAAGCCGCGCTGCGACAGGCACAGGACGCCGGCGTGGTCATCACCGAATCGCTGCCAGCGCCCGGTGGGCCCGGCGATGCATACATCGACGCGCTGCTCGGCCTGGGCGCGGCACGTGCGCCCGGGGGCGCTCTGGCTGCCGCCATCGAGGCCATCAACCTACACCGCGGCTTGACCTTGGGCGTGGACCTTCCGTCCGGTCTGCACCCCGACACGGGTGCCTGTCTGGGCAACGCGGCTGCCCGCTGCACCGACACGCTGGCCTTGTTGACGGTCAAACCCGGTTGCTACACCGGTACCGGCCGCGACCATGCCGGTCGCGTCTGGCTGGATGACCTGGGCGTCGACGCGGGCCCGGCCAGCGCTTGGCTGACGGGCGCCAGCGCGTGGCCGTCACGCCCCCACATCAGCCACAAAGGCAGCTACGGCGAGGTCGCCGTCGTTGGCGGCGCGCCGGGGATGGTGGGCGCTGCCTGGCTGGCCGCGCGCGCAGCCCTCGCGGCGGGTGCCGGCCGCGTGTACTGCAGCCTGCTCGACGAAACGGCGGTACTTTTCGATGCAGCCCGCCCAGAGCTGATGGGTCGCGCGGCCTGGTGGCGGTCCGATCCGACCGTGCTGGCTGCCGCCACGGTGCTCTGCGGCTGCGGTGGCGGTAAGGCCGTCAGATCGGCACTGCCCGCCCTGCTGGCCCACGTGCGCAGGCTGGTGCTGGACGCCGACGCGCTCAACGCCATTGCCGCTGAACCGCACCTGCACAAGCAGCTGCAAGCCCGTGCGGCACGCGGCTGGGCGACCGTGTTGACGCCACATCCGCTGGAGGCAGCGCGCCTGCTGCAATGGGATGTCAGCACCGTCCAGGGCGACCGTCTGCGCGCCGCAGCTGAGCTGTCCGATCGCTACAGCGTCACGGTGCTGCTGAAAGGCTCGGGCAGTGTGATCGCCACGGGCGGCCAGATGCCGCGCATCAACTCGACGGGGAATGCAGCACTGGCTACGGCGGGCACTGGCGACGTCCTGGCTGGCTGGACCGCCGGTTTGTTGGCGCAGTCCCGCCCTGACGATGGCAAAACTGGCTGCAACTTCGCTGGCGACGTCGCCGCGGAGGCTGCAGGCCACCACGGCCAAGCGGCCGACCGCTGGCTTGCCGCAGGGCACGCGGGGCCGTTGCGCGCGGCCGATTTGATCGAGGCGTTGGCGGGCCGAATCCCAGGTTGAAACCGCAGATCCGGGCGATATGGCGTCCCGGCGCTGGTGCCCGCGCAACCCACCGTCACCGACGCGTTCTGGGCTTCGGTGCCGGCCGCTGTGGTCCGGGCTTGCGGCTGCGCCGCGCCGAGTCCGGCACAGCTTTGGTCTTTGTGGCGCGTGTTGAAGCTTTCACCAGCCGATCGGCTTCGCGAATCTGCGCCAATCCGGCCGTGGCGCTGACGGCCGCGGCGGCGGCGGGCCGCGTCCGATCGGTGCGCTGCGGCAGCTTCTCGCCGTCACCCTCACGCACCATGCGGAAATCGATCTTGCGGCCGTCCAGATCGACCCGGCTGACCTGCACCCGCACCCGCGTGCCGATGGCATAACGGATGCCCGTGCGCTCGCCACGCAGTTCGCCGCGCGCCTCGTCGTAGCGGTAGTACTCCCCGCCCAGTTCGGTGATGTGCACCATGCCGTCGACGAAAAGCGCGTCCAGCGTGACAAACAATCCAAAGCCCGCCACGGTGCTGACGGTGCCGGAGAACTCCTCGCCCAGGTGCTCGCGCATGTAGCGGCACTTCAGCCAGGCCTCGACGTCACGCGAAGCCTCATCAGCGCGGCGCTCGTTCGCGCTGCAATGGCCACCGGCGGCGTCCCACAGCGCCATCTCGGCCGTCATCGGCTTGGGCGCCTTGCCCTGCAGCTTGCCGCCCTTGCCCCACTTGCGAACCTCGGGCGTGCGCGTCTTCGAATTGGCCACCAAGTGGTAGCGCCGCTTGCCCAGGATGGCCTTGATCACGCGGTGGACCATCAGGTCCGGGTACCGGCGGATAGGGCTGGTGAAGTGCGTGTAGGCCTCAAACGCTAGGCCGAAGTGGCCTGCGTTATGCACCGTGTAGACGGCCTGCTGCATCGACCGCAACAACAGCGTGCTGATCTGTTGCGCGTCCGGTCGGCCGGCCGTGGCCTGCGCGATGGCCTGAATTTCGGCAGGCTTGGGGTCATCGCTCAAATGAATCCCCACGCCCAGCACCTTCAGCGTGGCCTGCAGCGCGATGCGCTTTTCGGGCGTCGGACCTTCGTGCACGCGGAACAGGCTGGGGTGTTCGACCGAAGCGATGAACTCGGCAGCACAGACATTGGCCGCCAGCATGGCCTCTTCGATCAGCCGGTGGGCTTCGTTGCGCATGCGCGGCACGATCTTTTCGATGCGGCCGTTGTCGTCACAAACGATCTGCGTTTCAGTGGTGTCGAAGTCGATGGCGCCGCGCTTCGCACGTTGCTTCAACAGCGCGCGGTAGACCTCGTGCAGGTGCAGCAAATGCGGCACCAGCTCGCCGCGCCTTTGCGCCTCGGGCCCGCGCGTGTTGGCCAGCACGGCGGCCACTTCGGTGTAAGTCAGCCGCGCATGGGAGTTGATGATGGCCGGATAGAACTGGTAGGCGTCGATGCGGCCATCGCTGTCCACGAGCATGTCGCAAACCATGCTCAGGCGCTCCACGTCCGGGTTCAGCGAACACAAGCCGTTGGACAGTTTTTCGGGCAGCATCGGAATGACGCGGCGCGGAAAATACACCGAGGTGGCGCGCTCGTATGCGTCTTCATCCAGCGGCTCACCGGGCTTCACGTAATGGCTGACGTCAGCGATCGCCACGATGAGGCGCCAACCTTCGAGTGCGCTCTTGCCGCGGCCGCGTCTGAAAGGCTCGCAGTACACGGCATCGTCGAAATCGCGCGCGTCCTCGCCGTCGATGGTGACCAACGCCACATCGCTCAAATCGACGCGGTTCTTGCGATCGGCGGCGCGCAGCTTCTCAGGCAGCGCGGCAGCTTGTGCCAGGGTTTCGGACGTGAATTCGTGCGGCACTTCGTACTTGCGCACCGCGATCTCGATCTCCATGCCCGAGTCGTCGATCTCACCCAGCACTTCTGCCACGCGGCCCACGGGCTGTGAATGCAGTGATGCAGGCTCGGTCAACTCAACCGCCACCACCTGCCCCACCGTTGCGTTGGCGATGGCATTCTTTGGAATCAGGATGTCCTGGCCGTAGCGACTGTCTTCGGGAGCCACCACCCACTGCCCGCTCTCGTGCAGCAGGCGTCCGATGATGGGCGTCTTGCGGCGCTCCAGGATGTCGGTGACGCGGCCTTCAGGTCGACCCTTTCGGTCGTGACGCAGAACGCGCACGCGCACGCGATCCTTATGTAGCACGCTGCGCATTTCTTGCGGCGGCAGGTAGATCGGCGCGTCGCCACTGTCGGGGATGACCAGACCGTGGCCGTCGCGGTGGCCTTCTACGCGGCCTTCGAACTCACCCAGCACTGCAGCGCTGGTGGTCGATGCGCTTGATGATTTGTTTTCTTTGATGGTAGAGTCCTTGGTTCGCATCGCCCAGATGGCGGAATTGGTAGACGCACTAGTTTCAGGTACTAGCGCTTAACGGCGTGGAGGTTCGAGTCCTCTTCTGGGCACCAAAATCGAAAGCCGGCATGTTGAAAAACATGTCGGCTTCTTTTCGATCTAGCCGATGTTCAGACCGCAAATTTCTTAGCGAGTCCTTCAGGCCGAAGGTCGTCATAGGCCTCGAAGGGCTGATGAATCCACGGGCTGGTGGCCAGCGTCTCTACCGAATAGTCGGGTTGGTAGGTCGATACGCCCTTGACCCAAAGCACAGCCGCGCGCAGTTCCTTGATGGCTGGCATGCCACGCAACCGCTCGACCACTGCCCGCAAGGTCACGCCGGTGTCGGCCAAATCGTCAACCAGCAAGACCCGTCCAGCCAGTTCACCCTTGGGCATGGTGATGTATTTGGCCAGGTCCAGCCGGCCCTGGATGGTGCCGGCGTCGGCGCGGTAGGAACTGGTGGACATGATGGCCAGCGGCTTGTCGAAAACCCGCGACAGCACATCGCCCGGGCGCATGCCGCCGCGGGCCAGGCACAGGATCTGGTCGAATTGCCAGCCCGAGGCGGCGACCTTCAATGCCAGTTTTTCGGTCAGCAGGTGGTACTCGTCCCAGGACACGTACAGGTGCTTGCCGTCGTCGGTGAGCATGCTCAGGTTCTCCTAAAGATTCAGCGGGTGACGGCGCGGCTTCATGCCCGGAAGGGGTGGCGCAGCAGGATGGTGTGCACGCGATCCGGCCCCGTCGACACCATGTCGATCGGCGCGCCGATCAACGCTTGCATGCGTTCCAGGTAGCGCTTGGCGTTCACCGGCAGTTGCTCCCAGTTCGTCAACCCGGCCGTTGTCTCGGCCCAGCCCGGCAGCGATTCGTAGATGGGCTCGCAGGCGGCTATCTCGTCGGCATCCATCGGCAACACGTCCAACGTCAACCCGCCCAGCTTGTAGCCCGTGCAGACGAGAATTTTCGGCAAGCCATCGAGCACATCGAGCTTGGTGATGCACAAGCCCGACACGCCATTGATGATGATCGAACGCTTCAGCGCTGCCGCATCCAGCCAGCCGCAGCGGCGCGCGCGTCCGGTGACGGTGCCGCGCTCTTGACCCACGGTGGACAGGTGATGGCCGACGCCGCCGGATTGGTCGATATCCAGTTCGGTCGGAAACGGGCCGCCACCCACGCGCGTGGTGTAAGCCTTGGTGATACCCAGGACGTAGTGCAGCATGCCCGGACCAACGCCTGACCCCGCCGCCGCGTTGCCCGCCACGCAATTGCTGGAGGTAACGTAGGGATAAGTGCCGTGGTCGATGTCGAGCAAAGTGCCCTGTGCGCCTTCGAACAACAGGTTGGCACCGGCCGCGTGAGCTTTGAAAAGGCGATAGCCGACGTCGGCCATCAGCGGCTGCAGGTGTTCAGCGGCCTGCATTGCAGCGTCAAGCATGGGCCGCCAATCCAGCGCAGGCGCCTTCAGGAAACCAACCAATTCGGCGTTGTGCAAGTCCACCAGCTCACGCAGCTTGGTTTCGAAACGCCCCGGATGCTTCAAGTCTTGCACGCGCAACGCACGGCGCGCCACCTTGTCCTCGTAGGCCGGACCTATGCCCTTGCCGGTGGTACCGATCTTGCCGTCGCCACTGCTTTCACGGCGGTTTTCGCGGGCACGGTCCAGTTCCACGTGGAAGGGCAGGATCAGCGGGCAGGCTTCCGAGAGAAACAAGCGGGAACGCACATTGATGCCCAGCGCCTCGATGCGAGCAATCTCCTGAAGCATGTGCGCCGGGTCCACCACCACGCCATTGCCGATGTAGCAGGCCACACCTTCACGCATCACACCCGAGGGGATCAGCTGCAGCGCAGTCTTGCGGCCCGCGATAACCAGCGTGTGGCCGGCGTTGTGGCCACCCTGGAAGCGCACCACGCCCTGCGCGTGATCGGTCATCCAGTCAACGATCTTGCCCTTGCCTTCGTCGCCCCACTGGGTACCGACGACCACCACATTGCGACCCGCACCGGGTCGAACGGCTGCTTGCATATTTGCAGTTTCCTTCAAATTTCAGGGCAGACTTGCCGTGCGCAAGGCGTGCAAAACCCAACGTCCATCGACGCGCACCAGCTCGCGATCGCATGCAAAGGCCTGGGCTTCAAGCTCATGGCCGGGCAGCATTGCCAACACGGTTTCCCCGCTGTCACGCAGGCGGCGTACAGCGGCTCGCAGTTCGGGTGCTTCGCCCCATGGCGCGCGGATTGCAGCGGGCGCCTGCGAAGGGCCTGCCACTTCGGCCAGCGCTTTCAAGTCCAAGCTGAACCCCACCGCGGGGCGGTTGCGGCCGAAGATCGCGCCGACTTCGTCATACCGCCCGCCTCGGGCCAGCGTGTCGCTGCGGCCCGCGCCATACACCGCAAATCGCAGCCCGCTGTAGTAGGCGTAGCCACTCATGTCCGACAGATCAAATCCAATTTCCAGTCCGGGCACAGCCGCGTGCAGGTGAGCAGCCAGCCACTCGAGCTGATCGAGTGTCTGAGTGATCAGCGCGCTGTGAGGCAGTTCACGCCTGGCTTGGGTGATCACTTCGGCCCCGCCATACAGCCGCAGCAATGCACGCAAGCCGCGCCGCGCAACTGCTGGCAGTGCACGAGTCAGCCCGTCCAGCGCAGACCCGTCCTTTTCCGACAAAGCCTGCACGATCGCTGGCAGCTGGCCAGCGTCCAGCGCAACATCCGACAACACGCCGCGCAACACTCGGGCGTCGGCCAGATCGATGACCAGTGGCCCGACACGCGCCAGTCCGAGACTGTCCAACGCCAGTTCCGCTGCTTCCAGATCGGCTTCCAACCCGGCATGTCCGAATATTTCGGCACCGAACTGCAGCGGTTCACGGGTCGCAGACAAACCGGCTGGACGGGTGTGCAGCACAGGGCCGCAGTAGCACAAGCGCGTTACACCATCGCGGTTGAGCAGATGGGCGTCTATGCGGGCAGCCTGCGGTGTCGTGTCGGCGCGTATGCCCAACATGCGACCACTGACTTGATCCACGAGCTTGAATGTCTGCAAGTCGAGCTCGCGCCCAGTGCCAGACAGCAGCGATTCCAGATGCTCGAGCAACGGCGGCATCACCAGCTCGAAACCATAAGCGCGCGCACGGTCGAGAAGGGCCCGACGCAAATCTTCCACGCGCCGGGCTTGCGCTGGCAAGACGTCAGCAATGTGCTCGGGCAATAGCCACGCAGAGAGCATCGGAGGCAACGAAATTGAAAGCGATATTGTAGGCGGCGCTACCGTCGACGACGGTCGTGCAGCGGATGAACGCCAGCTCGCCGACAGCGCCACGCCGCAGGCAACCCGCGCCGTCTATTTGCGACCGCGAGGGGCCGCCGAGCCGTCCGCCGCACCGCCACCGCTACCGCGCATGACACGGAAGAAGTCGCTGCCAGGGTCCAGGACCATGACATCACCCTTGGTGCGGAAGGTTGCCCTGTAGGCTTCCAGGCTGCGGTAGAACTGCGCGAACTGGGCGTTGCGACCGAAGGCATCGGCGTACAGGGCAGACGCTTTGGCATCGCCCTCACCCTTGATCTTCTGGGCGTCCCGATAGGCCTCAGCGATGATGACTTCGCGTTGGCGATCGGCGTCGGCCTTGATCTTTTCGCCATCGGCCACGCCTTGCGCGCGCAGTTCGTTGGCGACCTGCTTGCGTTCGGATTCCATGCGCCGGTAGACCGAGTCGGTGATGTCGGCAACAAAGTCAACCCGCTTGATCCGCACATCGACAATCTCGATGCCAAACGCCTTAGCTTCGTCAGCCAGACGTGTGCGAACGTCTTTCATCACAACTTCGCGCTCCTTGGCCAGCACGCCGCGCACGTCTCGCTTGGTGATCTCTTCGTTGAAAGCAGCCTGCACGACGGGCGACAGGCGGCTTTCCAGATTACGGAAGTCAACCCCGTTGTTACGGATGAACTGACGCGGTTCAGAGATTCGCCATTTCACCAGCCAGTCGATGACCAAGCTCTTCTTCTCGGCGGTGAAGATGGGGCGGGTTTCGGGGCTGTCCAGCGTCTGCACGCGTTTGTCGAGAAAGACCACGTTCTGGAACGGTGGCGGCAGCTTGAAATGCAGCCCGGGAACGGTAATGACCTCTTTGATTTCCCCCAAGGCGTAGACCACGCCGACCTGGCGTTGATCAACGACGAAGAGACTGCTGGTGACCAACATCAGCGCAATGAGTGCGCCGGCAATGACAAGTCCGATTCGGTTCATGGTCATGGGCCTTCCTAGCGGCCTTCGCGTTCGCGGTTACGGGTGCCGTCGCGTGAACGGATGTCCACACTCTGGGTGCCGGTGGGGTCCGAGGGCGTGGCTGACGGTGCTGTCGTGGTGGCGGCGGGGGCGGCGGGAGCGGCGGCAGCAGGCACGGCGCCCTGTTGCAGCAACTTGTCCAGCGGCAGGTAGAGCAGGTTGGAGCCGGCCTTACTGTCCACCATCACCTTGGTGACGTTGGAATAGACCTGCTGCATCGTTTCGATGTACAGGCGGTCGCGGGTCACGCCGGGCGCCTTTTCGTATTCAGCCAGTACCGAGCGAAAACGTTGCCCATCGCCCTCGGCCTGGGCGATGACCCGCGATCGATAGCCTTCGGACTCTTCCAGCAGGCGGGCGGCTGTACCGCGCGCCTTGGGAATCTCGTTGCTGGCGTAGGCCTGACCTTCGTTCTTGAAACGGTCGCGGTCGGCGCTGGCCTTGACTGCGTCGTTGAAGGCCGCTTGCACCTGGTCGGGCACCTGCACGTTCTGCATGTTCACATTGGCCACGACGATGCCGGACTTAAGGCGGTCGAGTTGAGTCTGAATGGACTTCACCAGCTCGACAGCGATGGCATCGCGCTGTTCGTAAAGGACCAGGTCTACGCGGCTGCGGCCGACGATTTCACGCACCGACGATTCGGCGGCTTGCACCACGGCCTCGTCTGGACGGTTGTTTTCGAAAAGATAGGCGCGCGGATCAGCTCGGCGGTACTGCACCGTGAAACGGATGTCGACGATGTTCTCGTCCTGCGTCAGCATCGATGAATCCCGCAGTCCGGTAGCAGCCACCACCGAATTGCGCCCGACTTCAACCGACTGAAGCTGCGTGACGGCGACGATCTCGTGTGCCTGCACAGGGTAGGGGAACCGCCATTGAAAGCCGGCGTCCTTGCTGTGACTGTATTTGCCGAAAGTGCTGATCACTGCCTGATGGCCTTCTTGCACGATGAAGAAGCCGCTCCCCAACCAGATCAGCAGCGCCACGCCGGCAATCAGACCAACACCGATGCCGGCGCTTTTCATGTCAGGCTGGAAGGGGCCGCCGGGCGACGGTTCATCGCTGCGTTTGGGGGTGTTGCCACCGCCACCGCCCTTGCCGCCGAACAAGCCCGTGAGCTTGCGATTGAAGTCGCGCCACAACTCGTCCAGATCAGGAGGGCCGTCGCCGCGGTTGTTGTGTATCAACGTATCGCCGCCAGGGCGACGCGCAAACTGACGCGGCAACGCGGCGCGCACCAGCGTGCGGGCGGCAAGCGCAAAAGCGCCGAGCCGGATGCCAAAGTGAGGGTACTGCATTTCACTCATTGAGGGTTCGATCGGAAGGTGATCAAGGGGCGGCTGCCGGCTCAGGCGCTGGCGGCCAGGGGGTGGGCATCTCGGTGGTGCTGCCGTCCGGCAGGGTCTCAGGTGGGGTAGCAGGCGCGGCGTTCAAGCGTGCCAACACAATTTGAGCGATGGCTTCACGAAGTGCGACCAGGCCCTGCCCGGTGCGCGCACTGATAAAGACGCGTGGGCGACGCACTCCCGCGTGCACTTCGATGCTGTCCACCGCTTCACGAGGCTGCAAGGAGTCTTCCAGCAGATCGCATTTGTTGTAGACCAGCAATTGCGGCACGGCGCCAGCGCCGATCTCTTCCAACACGCGGTCCACTTCGGCCTGCTGTTCGGCCAGCACGGGGCTCGCCGCGTCGATGACATGCACAAGCAGGTCGGCGTCAGCCGCTTCCTGCAGCGTGGCTTCGAAAGCCTCGACCAATTTGTGCGGCAGGTCGCGGATGAAACCCACCGTGTCGGACAACGACACCGAGCTTTGCGCCTCGCCCAGCCAAAGCGCGCGCGTTGTGGTGTCCAGGGTGGCGAAAAGTTGGTCCGCCGCGTAGGCACGAGCCTTGACCAGGTTGTTGAACAGCGTCGATTTACCGGCGTTGGTGTAACCCACCAAAGAGATGCGGAAGGTGCCGCGTCGCTCACGAGCCTTGCGCTGCGTGCTGCGCTGCCGCTTGACCTTCTCCAGCCGCTCTTTGACGCTCTTGATCCGTTCGCCGATCATGCGTTTGTCGAGTTCGATCTGCGCTTCACCGGGGCCACCACGCGTGCCGATACCACCACGTTGGCGCTCTAGGTGGCTCCAGCGGCCGACCAGCCGCGTGGCCATGTACTGCAGGCGCGCCAGTTCAACCTGCAGCTTGCCCTCATGGCTTTGCGCGCGAGCGGCGAAGATGTCGAGGATTAACGAAGTTCGATCGGCCACCGCAACACCCATGTGGCGTTCCAGGTTGCGCTGCTGCGCCGGGCTGAGAGGCTGGTCGAAGATGACGCCATGCGCGGCCGTGGCCGCCACCAGTGCTTTGATCTCGTCGGCCTTGCCGCTGCCGACGAACAGCGCCGGGTCGGGTGCCTTGCGCCGTGCGATCACGCGGGCGACCACCATGTCGCCCGCCGAGGCTGCAAGCATGGCGAGCTCGTCCAGGGTGGCATCGAAGGAGGGGTTACCGCCAATATCGACCCCCACTAGCACGGCGCGGGTCGCGTCGTCGCCGCCATCAGTGGTGTTGACAGCTGCAGAACTCAAGGTAGCGTGCGCCTCGCGCAGGGGTTCAAGGCTGCGGATCGCCGGGCTCGCTGGCGCTGAAATTTACCGCCCGGCTGGGCACAACCGTGGAAATGGCGTGCTTGTAGACCATCTGCGTGACGGTGTTGCGCAGAAGAACAACGTACTGGTCGAACGATTCGATGTGGCCTTGCAGCTTGATGCCGTTGACGAGGTAAATCGACACCGGCACATGCTCTTTGCGCAGCAGGTTCAGAAACGGGTCCTGCAAGAGTTGGCCTTTGTTGCTCACGATATTCTCCGTGTTGGTTGAGTTGAAAATAAGAACAACTTGCACGGTATCACAGGGGTATCACGCTGTGATGGGGTGCGGCTATTCGGATCGACAAGCGCCCCGTGGTCTTACTTGCCTTTGGGGTTGAAAGGGTTGTCAGCCGAGCGCATCTCGATGCGGATGGGCGTGCCGACCAGCTTGAAGTGGTCGCGCAATCGGCCTTCCAGAAAGCGCTTGTAGCCCTCTGTGACGTGGTCCAGCGAAGTACCGTGGATCACCACCAGCGGCGGGTTGGAACCGCCCTGATGGGCATAGCGCATCTTGGGCCTGAACCGGCCGTCGCGCCGCGGTGCCTGGTGTTCGGTGGCCTCGATCACCAGCCGCGTCAGCACCGGCGTGCTCATCTTCACGGTGGCCGAGGTGTGGGCCTTGAATATGGACTTCCACACCGCCGTTAATCCTTGGCGCTTGATGGCCGAGATTTCTAGCACCGGCGCGTACTTCAGGAAGGACAGGCGGCTTTCGATGGAACGCTGCAAAGTCTGACGCTGGTAGTCGTCGGTGGCGTCCCACTTGTTGACGGCAATGACCACCGCCCGGCCCGACTCCTGGATGTAGCCGGCGATGTGCGCGTCCTGGTCACTGACGCCCTGGGTGGCATCAAGCAGCAGCAGCACGACGTTGGCATCGGCAATGGCTTGCAGCGTCTTGACCACCGAGAACTTTTCGATAGCCTCGAAAACCTTGCCTTTGCGGCGCAGGCCGGCGGTGTCGATCAGTTCGAACTTCTGGCCTTCACGCTCGAAGGGGATGTGGATGGCGTCGCGCGTGGTGCCGGGTTGGTCGAAGGCCACCAGGCGTTCCTCGCCCAGCCAGGCGTTGATCAGCGTGCTCTTCCCGACATTAGGCCGACCGGCTACGGCCAGGCGTATAGGGTGGTTTTGATCAGGACCGTCGCCGAAGATTTCCGCATCGGGCTCGAAACCTTCCAGCGCCGCTTCCAGCAGGCTGCGGATGCCCTGCCCGTGGGCCGCCGAGATCGGGTGCGGGTCGCCAATACCGAGTTCGTGGAATTCACCCAGCAGCGGCGACTCGCTCATCCCTTCGGCCTTGTTGACGGCCAGGAAGACGCGCTTTTGCTGCGTGCGCAGATAGGTCGCAATGTCGTGGTCCTGCGCCGACATGCCACCGCGCACGTCCACGACGAAGATCACCGCATCGGCCTCGGCCACCGCCTGCCGCGTCTGCTTGGCCATCTCGGCCACCATGCCGGTGGGCTTGGCGGGCTCGAACCCGCCGGTGTCCACAACGATGAATTCGCGGTCGCCCAGCCGCGCGTCGCCGTAGTGGCGGTCGCGCGTCAAACCCGAGAAGTCCGCAACGATCGCGTCGCGGCTTTTGGTGATGCGGTTGAACAGCGTCGACTTGCCGACGTTGGGCCGGCCGACGAGGGCAATGACCGGCTTCATGCGTGTACTTTCAATTCGGGCGGAAGGCGTGGACCCCGCCGCTCTGCGTGGTGACGATCAGCGTCGTACCCGAGAGGACTGGTGTGCCAATGACAGCCTTGCCGTCAGTGGGCAGGCGCAACTGCAGCTCGCCCGTGGCTGTGGCCAGGAAGTGCAAATAACCTTCGCTGTCGCCAAAAACGACGCTGGGGCCAACGGCCAGGGCGCCGCTCAGGCCGCGATAGAGCAGCTTTTCCTGGGTCCAGGCAACGTCACCGGAATCGGCGCGCCACGCGGTGATGCGGTCACTGGCGTCGGCGCCGAAAACCTGTTCGGTATCAGCCGCAACGGCCTGGATGCCGCCCACGGTGCGCGACCAGAGCACGCTGCCTTTGGCGGCGTCGGCGCAGCCCACGGCCGACTGGAAGGCGCGCGCGCACACGCGGTCGCCAACGCGCACCGCAGGCCCGAGAAGATCGGCCAGACGTTCGACTTCATTCGTGCCGCGGGGCGCGGCCAGCGGCACCTCCCACTGCACCGTGCCGCGCAAAGGGTCAACGCCGGCCAGGCGCTGGCCCTGTCCCACCAGCAGGGTGTTGCGGAAAGCACTCAGCACACCGGCCTGCGCCAGGGTCAGTGCGTCGCCAGGGCGGCTCAGCGACCACAAGCGGCGCCCGTCGATGGCGTCGAAGGCGTGCACAGCGCGGTCCACGCCCATCACGAAAACGCGTTCACCGGCCACCAGCGGTGGTGTGACCACGCTGGACGGCACTCGCTTGCGCCAGACCTCACGGCCGGCATCGAAGGTGACGACCTCGTTGCCACGCGTCACGACGCTGGTGTAGCGGCCATCGCTGCCCACACCCGCAGCAATGGCACCGCCGGCGCTGGCGCGCCAGACTTCGGTGCCGGTTTCGGCCTGCAACGCGCGGACCTCGCCGTTGCCCGAAGCGACAAAGACAACCCCGTTGCGCAACGCAACCACCATCGGGTAACCGATACTGCCGATGCTGACGCTCCACACCGGTTTTGCGGCGATCTTCGGCGCAAAGTTCTGCAGCGGCGTTGGCTTGGGCCGGTCGGAAGTGCAGGCGGCCAAGCCCACCAGCAAGGTCACCAGACCCGCTGCCATCAGGCGGAACACCACCGGAAACGTCCTCGTCACTTGCCAACCCCGGAAGCGCTGCTTGCGGCCGAGGCGGCAGGCCCGGCCCCTGCTGGCGCAGCCCCCAGCGCCGTCAGCTTGGCGTCGATGAGTCGGCGGTACTCCACTTTCTCGCCCATGCCTTTCCAAGCCGCTTGATAAGCCGCGAGCGCTTCAGCCCTCTTGCCCTGCGCCATCAGCACGTCACCGCGCCGGTCAGAGGCCAAGGCATCGAAGCCCTCGCCTTTCACGGCGTCCAGCGTCTTCAGTGCTTCAAGGAATTGCTGGCTATCGGCCTGAACACCGGCCAGTCGCAAGCGTGCAAGTTGACGCGCTTCATCTTCGACGGCGTGGTCGGCCACCCAGCCCAGGCTGGCCTTGGCCGCATCAAGTCGGCCAGCGGCGACCTGCACCTTGGCGGCCAGCAAGCCGCCCTGCTGGGCATAAGCGGTGCCGGGGTTGCGCTCCTTCAGATCGGCGAAAACGCGGCTTACCTTGTCGGCGTCGCCGACCAGCGCGGCACGGTCCAGTTCCTCAAACAGCGCGCCAGCCTTCAATGCCTGCTCACGCTGCCAGTACTGCCAACCGTTCCAGGCCGCAAAGCCGCCCAGCACCAGGATCAGCGCCCAGGCGATCAGGTTGCCCTGCTTGTTCCAGAACGCCTTCAGCGCGTCGAGTTGTTCCTGCTCTTGCAGGTCGAGTTGTGTGGCCATGGCTCAGCATCGATTCGGGTTCAAGGTGTTCAGGAAAAACTTTTCGATTATGCGGTGCGCAATTCAAGCGCCCAGGCCGCAGCCTCGGCGATGACGCGGGTGGTTTGCGGAGCAGCAGCGTCGCGCAGGGGCTTGCAGGCCACCTCGCCGCGTGCCAGTTCGTCAGCACCGAAAACCAGCGCGTAACGGGCGCCGCTGGCGTCGGCCTTCTTGAACTGCGACTTCATGCTGCCCCAGACCTCCTTACCAGCGGCGTGCATCAACACCGCAACGCCAGCCGCGCGCAGGGTTTCAGCCACCTGCACGGCCACCGGCAGTGCCTCCAGCGACGGCACGATGGCATAGACATCGGGCACCACCGGCGGCACCGCCACACCCGACTGCCGCAGCAAGTCCAGCACGCGCTCGATGCCCATGCCCCAGCCGATGCCCGGAGCGGGCTTGCCGCCGATCCGCTCTGCAAGACCGTCGTAGCGCCCGCCACCACAAACCGTTCCTTGCGCCCCTAGGCGATCGGTGACCCATTCGAAAACCGTCAGGCAGTAGTAGTCCATGCCGCGCACCAGGCGGTGGTTGACGCGGTAGGGCTGGCAGGCGGTGTCCAGCACCTGGCACACGCCCGCGAAGTGCTTCAGCGAAGCTTCGCCCAGAAAATCCATCAACTTAGGCGCGGCTTCCACCACGGACTGCAGGGCCGGATTCTTGGTGTCCAGGATGCGCAGCGGATTGGTGTGCAGTCGCGACCTCGCTTCGGCGTCCATCGTGTTCTGGTGCTGTTCCAGGTAGGCGATCAAAGCCGCGCGGTGGGCCCGGCGTTCGTCGCTCTGACCCAGGCAGTTGATGTCCAGACGCACATCGGTCAGTCCCAGATCACGCCACAGGCTGCGGCACATCAGGATGACTTCGGCGTCGACGTCAGGCCCGTTGAAACCAAGGGCTTCCACGCCCACCTGATGGAACTGTCGGTAGCGGCCCCGCTGCGGGCGCTCGTGGCGGAACATCGGGCCGATGTAATACAAGCGCTTGCCGCCGTCGTACAGCATCGAATGCTCGAGCGCGGCGCGAACCACGCCGGCTGTGCCCTCAGGGCGCAGCGTCAGGGCGTCGCCGTTCATGTTGTCGATGAAAGAGTACATCTCCTTCTCGACGATGTCTGTCACCTCGCCCAGGCCGCGCACGAACAGCGGCGTGGGTTCGACGATGGGCGTGCGCACGTTGAGGTAGCCGTAACGGCGCATCAGCGCGCGTACCGTGTCTTCGAACCATTCCCAACGCGCCGAGTCCGGCGGCAGGATGTCGTTCATGCCCTTCACGGCGACCAGCGGTGTGGACATCGCCTTGGTGGCGGGCTTGCTTTCGGGCATGGCGGAAGTGTCGAGGCTGTGAACAATGAAGCGGGCCACAGGATGTGGCGCCGCGTGACGGGCGCAGTTCGGGCGAGCTGCAGCCTTAATGCGCTACGGCCGCCGATCCGAAGCGCTTTTCGATATAACGCTCGACGAGCTGGTGGAACTCGGTGGCGATGTGCTCGCCGCGCAGCGTCAGCGCCTTTTCGCCGTCGATGAAAACCGGCGCGGCAGGGGCTTCGCCGGTGCCGGGCAGGCTGATGCCGATGTCGGCATGTTTGCTCTCGCCAGGGCCGTTGACGATGCAGCCCATCACCGCCACCTTCATGGCTTCGACACCCGGATACTTCAGCTTCCACACCGGCATCTGGGCGCGCAGGAAGTCATCGATCTGCTTGGCCAGCTCCTGGAAGGTGGTGCTGGTGGTGCGGCCGCAACCCGGGCAGGCCGTGACGCTGGGGTTGAAGGTGCGCAAGCCCAGGCTTTGCAAAATTTCCAGTGCCACCGCCACTTCTTGCGTGCGCGATTCGCCGGGCTGCGGCGTCAGGCTCACCCGGATGGTGTCGCCGATGCCTTCCTGCAGCAGCACGCCCATGGCCGTGGCGCTGGCCACGGTGCCCTTGGTGCCCATGCCGGCTTCGGTCAGGCCCAGGTGCAGGGCGTAGTCACAACGGCGCGCCAGCGCCCGGTAGACCGAGATCAGATCCTGCACACCACTGACCTTGCAGCTGATGATGATGTTGTCGGGGTTCAGGCCCAGTTCGCGCGCCACCTCGGCCGAGGTTAGCGCCGACCGCACCAGCGCCTGGTACATCACCTGTTTGGCGTCCACGGGCTGCGGGCGGCGGGCGTTCTGATCCATCAGGTCGGCTAGCAGTTCTTGGTCCAGGCTGCCCCAGTTCACGCCGATGCGTACCACCTTGTCGTACTTCGCGGCAGCTTCCACCATCATCGCGAACTGGCGGTCACGCTTGTCGCCCTTGCCCACGTTGCCGGGGTTGATGCGGTATTTCGACAGCGCCTGCGCCATGGCCGGGTAGTCGCTCAGCAAGCGGTGACCGTTGTAATGGAAATCGCCCACCAGCGGCACGTTCACACCCATCCGGTCGAGCTGTTCGCGAATGTGCGGCACCGCTGCTGCAGCCTCGGGCGTGTTGACGGTGATGCGCACCAGTTCGCTGCCAGCCTGCGCCAGTTCCTTGCACTGGATGGCCGTGCCGATAGCGTCCACCGTGTCGGTGTTGGTCATGCTTTGCACGCGAACAGGTGCGCCGCCACCGACGGTGACAACATGATCGCCGCACACCACGCGGGCTTGCCGCGAGTGCCGCTGCGCAGGGGCAGCGGCTTCAATGGTGTCGATCGCTTCGTGTGCGTTCATCGCAATGTCCTCGGTGTGATGGCGCGTGTATGCAGAGGCCGCAGGGGCTTCACTTCAACTCGATGCGGACCACATTGTCGCGGGTGCTGGGCGCCAGATCGACGGGCTGGCCGTGAAAGTTCAGGCGCGTGGCGGCCGCGTTGCCGATGGTTACGCGGATGGGCGCGCTGCCATCCAACCCGAGGCGTTCCCCGGCCTGCACCACCCGTGACAACAGCACGCGGCCACCGCCGTCGCGGGCTTCGATCCAGGACACGCCGGTCGTGCGCACTTGCAGAGCGCCCGCGCCCGGGCTGGATGTGGATCGGCCATCGTTGCTGGACGGCAGGCTGATGGACGGCAGTCTGGATGGCGCGGCGGCAACCGTGGCGACCGGTACCGGTACCGGTACCGGTACCGATGCCGCCGCCGCAGTGGCGCCCAGCCGCGGCCCGGCCATCGGCACGGCTGTCGGCACGGCTGTCGGCACGGCAGCCAGCGATGGCACCGCTTCAGGCGGCGCAAACAAACCCGTTGCAGCAGCTGTGACGCTGGCCGCGACCTCGACAGCGGGCGCCGATGCGGCCGCCGGCAGCGCGGCCACCGATGCGGCCGCCGGCAGCGCGGCCACCGATGCAGCAGACAGTGCTGCAGACGCCGATGCCGCTGCCGATGCCGACGCCGGAGCCGGGCGGAATGCGGCGCCAGACCAGTAGCGGTCGGGTACAAAAACCAGCGCCACGGCCGCCAGCATCAATACGATGGCGGCCAGCACCATAGGACGGATGGCGCCCAGAGCAAGACCCGGCTCGTCACGAACCGGGCGGTCGCGGAAAGGCGCGTTCAAGCTGCCGCTGGTGCGCTCGAATGTCACCCCACCGGGTGGCGGCAACAGGGCCAGCACCGGCACCGGGTCGATCTTCAGCGTGCGGCACACGGTTTGTGCAAGCGCTCGCGCGAAAGTGGCGTCGGGCAGTTCATCCCAGCGATCGTGTTCCAGCGAGTCCAGCTTGCGCGGCGACACCTTGATGGCGGCGGCCAGAGCGGCGATGTGCAAGCCCTGCTTCTCGCGGGCTTTCCGCAGCATGTCACCCGGGCTGCGGGCGTCGAACGGCGCGTCGAACGGCGCGTCACTCATCGAACCGTCCCCTCTCGAACTTGGAAGCTTCATCCGACTGCGGGTAGCGGTCCAGCAACTTGCGACCGTAGTCCTGCACCGCTTGCTGGTTACCCAAGCCGCGTTCGATGCGGGCCGCCAACCACAGGCTCTGCGCAGTGGCCAGTTCGGGCACTGCGTTGATGCGCCCAACGTAGAAACGGGCGCGGTCGAATTCGCCACGCCGCGCCAAAACCTCACTGAGGTTGTAGGCCGTCACCGGGTTGGAAGGGTCCAACTCGTAGGACCGCGACAAAGTGCGCTCTGCCTCGGTCCAGCGGCCCGCACGCGCCTGGCAAACGCCCTGGGCCAGCAGCGTGCGCACCACCTCTCGGTACTGGGTTTGCAGCAAGGCGTTACCGAATTGGGTGTCGGCGTCGGGGTAGCGCTTTTGCTGACATAGGAACCAGCCGTAGTTGTGCATGGCGTCGCCATCGCGCGGTGCCAGCTGCATCGCGCGCTGGAAGCTTTCTTCGGCCAATTCGGGCTCGCCCAGGCTGCCGTAAACCAGGCCGCGCAGGCTGTAGGCCTCAGCCAAGTCGGGCTTGGCGGCGATGGCACGCTTGACTTCGTCCAACGCCACCGCTGTCTGCCCGCGCGCAAGGTACAGCCCGGCCAGCTCGAGCCGAACGCGCGCACGCTGCTCAGGATCGGTTTGGTCGGAGGCCGTGCGCAACTCGCGGCTGTTCGGCGCCGACGGCGCAACGGCGCAACCTGCCAGCAGCTCCAGCAACACGGCCAGCGCCAGACCGGTCCAGCCGCGCGGGTGCCAACCGCCGCTCATCGCTGCGCTCCTGCCGCAGGGGCAGCAGTCGCTATCGAAATTACCTTGCGCTGGCGGTCAAGTCGTTCGCGCGCATTCGTGCGGTCTTGCACCTCGCCGGCCAGTTGGCCACAGGCGGCGTCGATGTCGTCACCGCGCGTCTTGCGCACCGTGGTCACGATGCCGGCTTCCTGCAGAACGTGGGCGAAAGCCCGTACGCGGTCTGGCGGCGAACGCAACAGCCCCGAGGCCGGGTAAGGGTTGAACGGGATCAGATTGAACTTGCATGACAAGCGGTGACTGCGGACCAGCTGCACCAATTCCAAAGCCTGCTCGGCGCTGTCGTTGATGCCGTCGAGCATGCAATATTCCAAGGTGATGAAGTCGCGCGGCGCGGTTTGCAGGTAGCGCAGGCAGGCCGCCATCAATTCGGCGATGGGGTACTTGCGGTTCAGCGGCACCAGGCTGTCACGCAGCCCATCGGCACCCGCGTGCAGCGACACGGCGAGCGCCACTGGGCAATCGAAACGCAGGCGGTCGATCATCGGCACTACGCCCGAGGTGGACACCGTGACACGGCGACGCGACAGGCCATAGCCGTGGTCGTCCAGCATCGTGCGCAAGGCGGGCAACAAAGCATCGTAGTTTTGTAGCGGCTCGCCCATGCCCATCATCACAACGTTGTCGATGGCACGCACACCGTCGGCCAACTTCAAAGACCCGCGCAGGCGGTGCTCGGCGAACCACAACTGGCCGATGATTTCGCTGGTGCGAAGGTTGCGGCTGAAACCCTGGTAGCCGGTAGAGCAGAAGCGGCAACCCACCGCGCAGCCGGCCTGCGAAGAAACACACAGCGTGCCGCGGTCGGCTTCGGGGATGTACACAGTCTCGACGGCGTTGCCGCCACCCACATCGAACAGCCATTTGACGGTGCCGTCGGTCGAGATGTGTTCGCTGATGAGATGCGGCGCCGCGACATGGGCCGCGCCGGTCAATTTGAATCGAAGCGACTTGGCCAGGTCCGACATCTGTTCGAAGTCGGCCTGACCTTTTTGATGCATCCAGCGGTACAGCTGGACCGCGCGGAAACGCTTCTCGCCCAGGCCCGCGCAGAAGGCCGCCAAACCCTCGAGGTCGAAGTCGAGAAGGTTGGCGGTCATTCCGCTTCAGCGGCTGTAGACGTTCATGCCAGGAAAGAAGAACGCGATCTCGACGGCGGCTGTTTCAAAGGCGTCGGAACCGTGCACGGCGTTGGCGTCGATGCTGTCGGCGAAGTCGGCGCGGATGGTGCCCTTCTCGGCCTTCTTTGGGTCGGTGGCACCCATCAGGTCGCGGTTTTTCAGGATCGCACCCTCGCCTTCCAGCGCCTGGATCATCACCGGGCCCGAAATCATGAAGTTGACCAGGTCGTTGAAGAACGGACGCGCCTTGTGCACGGCATAAAACGCTTCGGCCTCACCGCGCGACAGGTAGGCCATGCGGGCGGCAATGACCTTCAAGCCTGCACCTTCGAAACGCGAGTAGATCTGGCCGATCACGTTCTTGGCGACGGCGTCGGGTTTGATGATCGAAAGCGTGCGTTCGACTTTGGTTTCGGTAGCCATGAAAAGTTCTCCTGAATCAACGACTTGGCAAAGCTTTTGATTCTAGCTTGCGAAGTCCCCCGGGTTGAAGGATGCGCAATCAGATCAGCGTGGGCCGCGGTTGCCGCCGCCAGCGCCACCGCCGCGCGGGCCGCCGCGATTACCGCCGCCCGCGGGGCCACCGCCACCGCCACCACCACCACCACCACGGCGGGGGCCGCCACGACCTCCACCGCCACTGTTCTTGCGGTGGAAAGCGTCGGCGCCGATGAAACCGATGGCTGTCTGCATCGGGTCAGGAACCCGCTGCGGATCACCGCCACCGCCTCCACCACCGAACTTCTTTGCCGTGGCGCGGCCGTTGCGGCCGCCGCTGTTGCGGTTGTTGCCGCCCGGGCCACCACCCGGCTTGCCACGCTTGGGCCCTGGGGTGCCGGAAGCGAAGCGCTTGTCGTAAGTCTGCTGCAGCGGGTTCGGTATCGGCCCGTCTTCGGGCATGTCGCGCTGCACCATGCGGTCGCGTTGCAGCGCCCTTTTGTCGTAGGTCTGCTGCAGCGGGTTGGGGATTGGCCCGTCTTCCGGCATGTCGCGGCGCAGCGCCCTGTCTTGCTGGATGGCGCGCTTGTCGAAAGTCTGCTGCAGCGGATTGGGGATGGCGCCGCCTTCACCCGCTTCCGGACGCGGTCCGCGCGGTTCACGCGGTCCGCGCGGGCCGGCGTCGTGGCGCTCACCACGGTCTGCTTGCGGTGGGCGGTCCGGGCGCTCGGGCCGCAGCGGCCGATCGCCACGCGGTGGCTGATTGGCACGCGGTGGCTGATCGGCACGCGGCGGGCCGTCGACGTGGTCCGGACGTGGGCCGCGGTCAGCCTCGTCGCCGCGCCGCTTGCCGCCGCGGCGGTTGCGGCCGCGCTTACCCGGGCCGTCGTGGCCGGGATCTTGCTCGCGCGGGGCGGCCGGTGCGGCCGGCACACCTTCGGGGCGCGGCGGGTTGGCCAGGCGGCGCAGGTTGCGCAGGTCAAAGTCATCCAGGTCGACCCAGGCTCCGCGTTTCAGGCCGCGCGGCAACACGACCGAGCCATAACGGATGCGGATCAGTCGGCTGACCGCGTGGCCCGCGGCTTCGAACAGACGCCGAACTTCGCGGTTGCGGCCTTCGGTGATGACGACGCGATACCAGTGATTGACGCCTTCGCCGCCGCCGTCTTCGATGCTCTTGAAAGCGGCCGTCTGACCGTCGATTTCAATGCCCGCCAGCAGACGCGCCTTGGCGTCCTGCTGAAGCACACCCAGCGAGCGCACTGCGTATTCGCGTTCCACGCCGAAACGCGGGTGCATCAACTGGTTGGCCAGTTCGCCGGAATTGGTGAACAGCAGCAGGCCTTCGGTGTTCAGGTCCAGGCGACCGACCGACTGCCACTTGCCCTGCCCCAGGCGCGGCAGGCGGCGAAAGACGGTGGGGCGTTGCTGCGGGTCGTCGTGGGTGACAACCTCGCCGGCTGGCTTGTGATAGGCCAGCACCCGGGCAGGCGGTGGCGCGATGCGGTAACGAACGGGCTTGCCGTCGATGTTGATGCGGTCGCCAAAAGAAATGCGTTGCCCAGTGTGAGCCACTTCCTCGTTCACCGTGACGCGGCCATCGGCAATCATCTGCTCCAGGTCACGACGCGAACCCACGCCCGACTGCGCCAGCACCTTGTGCAACTTCGGCGCGTCGGCCTCGGCGGCCAGCACGCGCTTGGGCAGGTCCTGGGCTTGCCCTTCTACGGGGCCTTCAGCGTGGACTGCAGGCTCATCGTCAACAGCCGGCTCGACGTCGAATTCACCCGACAGCAATTGCGCAAAGACTTCTTCCACCACGGGCGATGGTGCGCGCGGCGTGTGGGGCATGTGGGGCGTGTGCGGCGTGTGCACGCCGGGCGCAACACCGGCCTCTGCCGAGGGCTGGCCCGGCGCGCCATCGGCAACGCCGTCACGGCCGCGTTCGCCACCACGGCGACCACGCCGGCGGTTGCGGCTGCGACGGCTGCCGGGCGTGGAGTCGGCGCCTTCTGCGCCCTCTGCGCCTTCTGCGCCTTCTGCGCCTTCTGCGCCTTCTGCGCCTTCTGCGCCTTCTGCGCCTTCTGCGCCTTCTGCGCCTTCTG
>JAYSYH010000051.1:0-7153 GCA_043716645.1 Betaproteobacteria bacterium
CTGTTTCCGCGCCTGACCGTCGTACGCAATCTGGAACTGGGCGCGTACACCCGAAGCGACGCGCGCGAGATCCTGGCCAGTGTCGATGCGATGTTCGAGCTGTTTCCCATCCTGAAAGAACGCGCCACGCAACTGGCCGGCACGATGAGTGGTGGTGAGCAGCAGATGCTGGCCATTGCGCGCGGCCTGATGGCGCAGCCCAAGTTGCTGATGCTCGACGAGCCCTCGTGGGGCATTGCGCCGAAGTTCGTCACCAAGGTGCTGGACGTGATCCAACGCGTCAACGAGTCCGGCGTGACGGTGTTGCTGGTCGAGCAGAACCTGCACAAGGCGCTGTCCATTGCGCACCACGGCTACGTGATCCAGACTGGGCGCATCGTGATGCAGGGCAGCGGGCGCGACCTAGCTGACAACGACGAGGTCAAGAAGGCCTACCTCGGCCTGTAGCCTGTAGCCAGTAGCCAGTAGCCAGTAGCCTGAGCCGGTCCATGGGCCGTGAACGTCGGCCTTCCTTGAATATCCGAAAGCTCCATCCATGCAGGCACATCCCACAACCGACCGCTGGCAGTTCTGGATAGACCGCGGCGGCACCTTCACCGATATCGTCGGCCGCGCCCCCGGTGGTGAATTGCGCACGCTGAAGCTGCTGAGCGAAAACCCCGAGCACTACGCCGATGCGGCGGTTGAAGGCATACGCCGACTTCTGAAGTTGCGCGTCGACCAGGCCATCACGCCCGACCAGGTGGACTGCGTGAAGATGGGCACCACGGTGGCAACGAACGCGCTGCTGGAACGCAAGGGCGACCGCACGCTGCTGGTGACGACGCAGGGCTTTCGCGATGCGCTGCGCATCGCCTACCAGGCGCGGCCCAAGCTCTTCGAACGCCACATCGTGCTGCCCGAATTGCTGTACGAACGCGTGGTGCAGGCGCAGGAACGCGTCAGCGCGCACGGCGAAGTGCTGCAACCGCTGGATGAATTGCACCTGCGCGAACGGCTGTGGGCGGCGTTCGACGCCGGCATCCGCGCCTGCGCCATCGTCTTCATGCACGGCTACCGCTACACCGCGCATGAAGCGGCGGCGGCGCGCATCGCGCGCGAACTCGGCTACACGCAGGTCAGCGTCAGCCACGAGGTGAGCCCGCTGATGAAGCTGGTTTCGCGCGGCGACACCACCGTCGTCGATGCCTACCTGTCGCCGATCCTTCGCCGGTACGTTGACCGCGTGGCCAGCCAGATGCCGGGTGTGCGGCTGTTGTTCATGCAAAGCAGCGGCGGCCTGACCGAGGCCCACCGGTTCCAGGGCAAGGACGCCATCCTCAGCGGCCCGGCCGGCGGCATCGTCGGCATGGTGCGCACGGCAGTGGCCGCCGGCCATGACCGGGTCATCGGCTTCGACATGGGCGGCACCAGCACCGATGTCAGCCATTTCACGGGCGGGGAGGCGGGCGAATTCGAGCGCGCCTTTGAAACGCAGGTGGCGGGCGTGCGCATGCGCGCGCCGATGATGAGCATCCACACGGTGGCGGCGGGTGGCGGCTCGATTTTGGGTTTCGACGGCGCGCGCTTGCGCGTCGGGCCCGAAAGCGCCGGTGCCAACCCCGGGCCGGCCAGTTACCGGCGCGGCGGGCCGCTGGCCACGACCGATGCGAATGTGCTGCTGGGCAAAATCCAGCCGGCCTATTTCCCCAAGGTCTTCGGGCCGGCGGCCGACGAGGCGCTGGACGCTGACGGTGTCCGCCTGCAATTCACCGAATTGGCGGCCCGCGTGCAGGCTGCCACCGGCCGCCCGGCAACCCCGGAACTGTTGGCCGAGGGCTATCTGCAGATTGCCATCCAGAACATGGCGAATGCGATCAAGAAGATCAGCGTGGCGCGCGGCTACGACGTCACGCAGTACACCTTGCAATGCTTCGGCGGCGCGGGCGGCCAGCATGCCTGCGGCGTGGCCGATGCGCTGGGCATGACCCGCGTGTTCGTGCACCCGCTGGCCGGTGTGCTCAGCGCCTACGGCATGGGCCTGGCCGACCAGATCGCGATGCGTGAAGCCAGTGTCGAGATGCCGCTGGACGCAGCGGGCCTGGCGGCGGCCGGCAGCCAAATCGACAGGCTGGCCAACGCCGCCAGCGCCGAATTGGCCGAGCAAGGCGTGGCCGGTTCGGCCATCACCGTGCGCCGCCACATCCATGTGCGCTACCAGGGCACGGATACCGCACTGCAAGTGCCCTTCAGCGGCCTCGCCAGCATCCAGCAGGCGTTTGAAGCCGGCTACCGCCAGCGCTTCGCATTCCTGATGCAGAGTCGGCCGCTGGTCATCGAGGCGGTCTCCGTCGAGGCCGTGGGCGCGGGTGAACGCCACGCGGCGGCGGCTTTCGGCGACGCCGCACAGCCCGACGCCGCACAGCCAGACGCCGCACAGCCCTACGCCGCGACAGCCGATGCGCAGGTGCGCATGCACAGCGGCGCGTGGCTGCACGCGGGCTTGTTCGTGCGCGCCTCGCTGCGGGCGGGCGCTGTCATTGCCGGGCCAGCGGTGATTGCTGAACAGAACGCCACCACCGTGGTCGAACCCGGCTGGCAGGCCACGCTGACCGCCGGTGACGCCTTCGAATTGCAACGCGTGGTGCCGCGCGCCACCCAGCACGGGTACGAACACGCCATCGGCACCGACGCCGACCCGGTGATGCTGGAGGTCTTCAACAATCTGTTCATGAACATCGCCGAGCAGATGGGTCTGCGGCTGCAAAACACGGCCTACAGCGTGAACATCAAGGAAAGGCTGGACTTCAGTTGCGCGCTGTTCAATGCGGCCGGTGAATTGATTGCCAATGCGCCACACATGCCGGTGCACCTGGGCAGCATGAGCGAAAGCATCAAGACCGTCATCGAACGCAACCCGGCAATGCGGGCCGGTGATGTTTACCTGTTGAACGACCCTTACCACGGCGGCACGCATTTGCCCGATGTGACGGTGGTGACGCCCGTCTATCTGCACGACGCCGATGCCGAACCCAGCTTCTTTGTAGCCAGCCGCGGCCACCACGCCGATATCGGTGGAACGACACCGGGTTCGATGCCGCCGTTCAGCAAGACCATCGCCGAGGAAGGCGTGCTGTTCGATAACTTCTTGCTGGTGTGCGGCGGCGCGATGCGCGAAGTCGAATTGCTGGCGCAATTGCAGTCCGGAAATTACCCGGCGCGCAATCCGCAACAGACCATCGCCGATTTGCGGGCGCAAATTGCCGCGAATGAAAAAGGCGTGCAGGAATTGCGCGCGATGGTGGCGCAGTTCGGCCGTGCCACGGTGGCGGCGTACATGCAGCACGTGCAGGACAACGCAGAAGAGTCGGTGCGCCGCGTCATCACGGCGCTGAAAGACGGCCAGTACACGCTGGCGCTGGACAACGGCGCGCAGATCGCCGTGAAGGTCACGGTCGACGCCGCCGCGCGCGCCGCCACCATCGATTTCACCGGCACCAGCGCGCAGTTGCCCAACAATTTCAACGCGCCCAAAGCGGTGACGATGGCCGCGGTGCTCTACGTTTTCCGCACACTGGTCAATGACGACATTCCGCTGAATGCCGGTTGCTTGAAACCGCTGCGGGTCATCGTGCCGGACGGTTGCATGCTGAACCCGCACAGCCCGGCAGCGGTGGTGGCGGGCAATGTGGAAACGTCGACCTGCGTGACCAATGCGATCTATGGTGCGCTGGGCGTGCTGGCCGCCAGCCAGTGCACGATGAACAACTTCACCTTCGGCAATGCCGCGCACCAGTACTACGAAACCATCAGCGGCGGGTCGGGCGCGGGCCCCGGTTTCAACGGCACCAGCGTCGTGCAGACCCACATGACCAACTCGCGCCTGACCGACCCCGAAGTGCTGGAATTCCGTTTTCCGGTGCGGCTGGACAGCTACGAAATTCGCAGCGGCTCCGGCGGCGTCGGGCAGTGGCGCGGCGGCGATGGCGGCGTGCGCCGTGTGCGTTTTCTGGAACCGATGACGGCGTCCATCCTGTCCAACGGCCGCGTCGTGCCGGCCTTTGGCATGGCCGGAGGACAGCCCGGCGCCCTGGGCGTGAACCGCATTGAACGCGCCGATGGGCGGCGCGAGACCTTGGGTCACATCGGCAGCGCGCAGATGGGTGTGGGCGATGTGTTCGTCATTGAAACGCCGGGCGGCGGTGGCTACGGTGTTTGAGTCCGCTACGCTGCAACGCCGGGGCCTGCTCGGTCTGGCGGCCTGGGCTGCCGGTGGGCTGGCGGGCTGCGCCAGCACCGGCAGCGGGGCGCCTTCGCGCGGGCTGGCCCGTGCCGACGCCGCCACCGCCTACCGCCTGGCCAACCGCCTGAGCTGGGGCGCCACCGACGCCGAAGTCGAACGCGTGCAGCGCCTGGGGGCCGAGGGCTACATCAGCGAACAACTGCGCGCAGCGGCCGGTGAAATGCCAGCGGCGGCGCAGGCACAGATTGCCGCGCTGCGCATCCAGACCACGCTGCCGCTGGCGCTGTGGCAAGACATCGACGCCGCGCGCAAGCTGGCCGACGCGCTGCCGACCGAGGCCGAACGCAAGGCCGGACAAGACGCCTTCCAGGCCGCCCACAACCGGCTGGCGCGCGAGGCCATGCAGCGCCAGCTGTTGCGGGCCGTGTACGCGCCGAATCAGCTGCACGAGCAGCTGCAGTGGTTCTGGTTCAACCATTTCAATGTGCACCAGTACAAGTCGAACATCCGCGTGCTGCTGGGTGATTACGAGGAACAGGCCATACGCCCACATGCGCTGGGCCGTTTCCGCGACCTGTTGGGCGCGGCCACGCGCCACCCGGCCATGCTGCGCTATCTGGACAACGAGCAGAACGCCGCGGCGCGCATCAACGAGAACCACGCCCGCGAACTGCTGGAACTGCACACCCTGGGCGTCAGCGACGGCGGTGCAGCCTACGGCGGCTGGGGCGGCTACAGCCAGCGCGACGTGCAGGAGCTGGCCCGCGTGCTGACCGGCCACGGCGTGAACTTCAGCGACCGGACGCCGGCGGTGAAGAAGGAACAGGCCGGCCTGTACATCCGCAATGGCCTGTACGAATTCAACCCGTCACGGCACGACTTCAACGACAAGACGGTGCTGGGCAGCGCCATCAAGGGCCGGGGCGCGGCCGAGCTGGACGAGGTGCTGGACCGGCTGGCCATGCACCCGTCCACCGCAGCTTTCGTCAGCCACAAGTTGGCCCGTCACCTGCTGGCCGACGAACCGCCGCCGGCCTTGGTGGCGGCGATGGCGGCCGCCTGGCTGCGGCAAGACGGGCGCATCGCCGAGGTGCTGGGCGTGCTGTTGCGCGCGCCAGAATTCGCAGCGCCGACGGCTGTGTCTGGGGCGGCGCCTTCGAAAGTTCCGTTCGGCAAGTTCAAGGACCCGGTGCACTTCGTCGTGTCGGCCGTGCGCGCCGCTTACGGCGAACGCGTGGTGTTGAACACGCTGCCGATGCAGGGCTGGCTGAACCGCATGGGGCAGGGCCTGTACAACCGCCAGACGCCCGACGGCTACCCCGGCACCGCGGCGGCCTGGACGGGTTCGGGGCAGATCGCCGTGCGGCTGGATATCGCACGCACCATCGCCAGCGGCAGCGCCGGGCTGTTCAAGGGCGAAGACCCGGTGCTGGTGCCCGAGCAAGCGGCGTTCCCGCAACTGTCGCGCCCGCTGTATTGGCAGGTGCTGCGTCCGCTGATGGCCGCCCCCACGCGGCAGGCACTGGACAACGCCGCCACGCCACAGGACTGGAACACGTTGTACCTGTCGTCGCCCGAGTTCATGTATTGCTGATCCATTACTGATGCACTGCGAAGGTCAACCCGCCATGCAACGACGCCAACTTCTGCAAGCCAGCGCGCTGGCCACCGCGGGCCTCACCGCCAGCGGCCGCCTGCTGGCCGCACCCGCCGGCAGCCCGCGCTTCCTGTTGGTTTTTCTGCGCGGCGGCTACGACGCGCTGAGCCTGCTGGTGCCAGCGGCCAGCCAGGGCAGCGCCTACCGCGAGCTGCGGCCCAACATTGCCGTGGTGGCCACCACCGCGACCACCATCCCCGCCGACAAGCCCGGCAGCGTGACCATCGCAGCAAGCCCCGGCCCGTTGCCGCTGAACACCGACTGGGGCTTGCACCCCGCGCTACAGGGCAGCCTGATGCCGTTGGTCGCCCGGCGCGAGGTCAGCTTCGTGCCTTACGCCGGCACCGACGACCTGACGCGCAGTCACTTCGAGACGCAGGACAGCATCGAACTGGGCCAGGCGCTGAACGGCCGTCGCGACTACGGTTCGGGCTTCCTCAACCGGCTGGCCGGCCTGATGCACGGCGTGCCTGGAACGGTGGCCGGCAGCGACGCCATTGCTTTCACCGACCAACTGCCACTGGCGCTGCGCGGTGAACTGGGCATCGCCAACTTGTCGCTGAAAGTCGAGCCCAGGGGCGGTGACGACAAGCTGCGCGCTGCGCTGGCCGGCATGTACCGCAACCACCCGCTGCAAGACCGCGTGGCGGGCGCTTTCGAAGTGCGGCAAGACGCAGCGCGGCAGATCGCGGGTGCTGTTCCGGCCCCGGCCCCGGCCGCGTCCGGCGGCGCCCCGGCCGGCATGGCCGGCGAGCAGGTGTCGGCCAACCGGGGTGCCATCAACGCCAAGGGCTTCGAGCTGGAAGCGCGGCGCATCGCCCGGTTGATGCGCGAGCGTTACGCGCTGGGCTTTGTCGATATCGGCGGCTGGGACACCCACGTCGGCCAGGGCGCAGCCACCGGCTACCTGGCGTCGCGTTTCGAGGAACTGGGTCGTGGCCTGGCCGCCTATGCGGACGAGTTGGGTGCGGCGGCGTGGCGCAACACCGTGGTGGTGGTGATCAGCGAATTCGGCCGCACCGCGCGTGAGAACGGCAACCGCGGCACCGACCACGGCCACGGCAGCGTGCACTGGGTGCTGGGCGGCAGCCTGGCTGCGGGGCCCGTGGTGGGCGAGCAGCAGGCCTTCGAGGTCAAGACCCTGCACCAGAACCGCGACCTGCCGGTGTTGAATGAATACCGGGCTGTGCTGGGCGGCCTGCTGGCGCGGCAGTTCGCGCTCAGCCCGGCGCAGCTCGACCTGGTTTTCCCCGGCGCCCGGGCCAAGGACATCG
>JAYSYH010000052.1:0-2308 GCA_043716645.1 Betaproteobacteria bacterium
ATCCGTCTCTGTGCTCGGCTTGAGCCAAGTCAAACAGCAGGCCAGGGTGGGTATTGCGCAAGCCTTTTGGTCACGTTCGCGCCGGCTTGCGCCACACGCGCCAGCGCCGGCGCGCTGCCAGCACCGCGAGTACGGCACCGGCAATCACCAGTCCCCAAGCAGCGATCGAGGCCACCCGTAGCAGAGTGCCATTGAAGTCTTCGCCGCCCGCGTAGTCCATGATGTGCAAGCGCCAGAAAAAGTCATACCAGACCCAGGCCTCGTTGCGGGAGGTGACGAACTCGCCAGTTCGGCCGTCCAGATAGATGCGAGTGGCGAAGGCGTCGTCGAAGCGCAGCCGCCAAAGATCGCCTCTGCCGCCTGTCTCTGCAACGATGCCCAGCCTCGGTGGAACGACTGTGACGCGCTCGACTGCCATCAACGTCCCCTGGCCCAGGTAAAGGCTGGTGCCAAAGCGGCGCAGGGCTGCTTCGTCAGGTGGCGCCCAGGGCATGCCGTCTATCGGCACGATTACGGGCTTGAGGTCGCTGCGGTAGTTCAAACGCAAGGCCGGGCCTTGCGGCGTGCCCACCACCGCCATGCCGGTCACCTCGCCCAACTGCGCCGCGGCATCCAGAGCCGGCGCCACCCGCGCAGGCCAGCGGGCGGGCAGCACCACGGTTGGCGGCTTGACGGAGTCGACACCCTTGACCCAAGGCTTGAAGGGCAGCAGCGAAAACACCACCCCGCCCGTCACCCAAATCACCAATTGCACGCCAATCAGCCAGCCCATCCAGCGGTGGATGCGGAAGGTCTGCGCTGACAGGCTCATGGTTTGCAGATGGTTGACGGTTCGGCGCGGCATTGTGAGTGGTCACCGCCGCCCCTCCGCGGCGCATGACTCGGAACTGCGCATGGCAGGCTCAGCAGCGCGACCAGCTCGCCGATCGTGACCCATCCGGCATGTTCGCGCCCCATGCGGGCGGCTGGGTGGATCGCGGTGACCCGCTCTTCTACTTCGGCGTCCTGCGGGCCGCACGCTGCGAAGGACTGCGGGATCCTGCAGGGGGTCGACGATGCAGTTGGACAGCCCGGCAACACACCGGCGCGACGGCATGTACGGGGTGCGCGCTGGAAGGGAAGAATGGAGGCCCAGCGGCGCATCGGTTCAGCAGGGAATGAAAGGACCATTCCGTGACTCGGAGCGCCTTTCGGTGTTGATTGCCTCGAATGGTCGGTCGCCTGTGAAGCTGACGCAGAAAACTTGGGGCTGGATCAGCGGCACGATGTCCGAGATCTGGAGCCTCCTCGGTGCTGGCCTGCACATTGCAGCGTTGAGCCGCAATCACTTCACCAGCAGTTCCGCCTTGTCGAACTGCAGGTGATGCAGGGAAATCCTGACGGTAAGGCGGTCGTCTGACAGCGTTGCGGGCACGGTAAATCCGCAATCCAGCGTTACCTCTCCGTCCTCGAATCTCGATTTGGTTTTGCTGTCTGCGCGGCATTCAACTGGCTTGTCATTGAGCTTGATCAGCCGCAGCGACACCTCGCTGTCGTCGTGACTGCCCAAGAATCGCGCTTTGAATCGGACCTCTCGCACGTCGGTAGAAGCTGGCAGGGTGCAAACTGCCTCGCCTTCCTCGTCGTTGAGGATTGCGGCGTGGCATCCGGGGGCCGCTGCAGCAGACGCCGCAGCCGTCGAGGCCAGCAGCGCCAACATCAGCGATGCTCGCTTCGCGGTCAGGCGGCGACGTTTTGGGACATTGGACACCGGTGAATGCTACCGCTGCCAAATGCTGCGCCCATGGCGTCATGCTTGGGCACGCGAGCGGCCAGCGTCCAGAAGTCCCCCACCCGGTGAATCTCACACGATGGCAAGCGGTCCGTGCTTCAGCGTCAGAGGCCGTTGTGCGCGCCAATGCCGTCGTTCGTTGAGCTCCTGCTGATGGCGGCAACGGGTCTGCAGCGCCAGTTCGCAGCCTGCAGCAGCAGTCGCTCATCCGAACGCCCTTGCTGGTCCTGCCGCACGAGCCGTGAACGACCGCAAGCTCTCGCCAGGGATTTCTCGGCCTGATTCGCGAACGGCAGCTTCTTGAGTTGTGCGGCCGCTCAGCCCAAAAAGTGCCAGCGGCGAATTGGGGTCGATTCTGGGTGCTGCCAAGCGCTGAGGGTCTGGCCGGTAAGCAGCGTAGAGCGGTCGCTGCACTGGCGCACCATCGATTCGGCTAGCGAGCGCGATCTGGCTTTGCGATAGGGGCAGCGCGTACCCCTTTGAGGCGTTCGTCCTCGTGTTGCCGGGCGGAGCGGGCAGCAAGCCGCGCCGCCTCCT
>JAYSYH010000053.1:0-2307 GCA_043716645.1 Betaproteobacteria bacterium
GTGCGCCGCTGGTTCGTGCCGCGCGCGGCCTATTCGCAGGCCGAAATCGGCCATCGGCTGGGCCAGACGCTGGTCGACCAGCACACGCTGACCCCCGACCAGTTGCATTCCGTGCTGGACGAACAGGACGCGATGCGCGGGCGCAAGCTGGGCGACGTGATGCTGCTACGTCAGTTGATCACGCCGCAGGACCTGGCGCAGGCCATCGCCCACCAGGCCAAGATGCCGATGGTGCGCATCGGCGAAGCGCTGACGGCTCTGGGCTTGATCACCGAAGTTCAGCTCGGAGAAGCGCTGTTGCAGCAGCGCAGCGACCGCAGCGTGCCGCTGGGCGAACTGCTGGTGCGCAAAGGCTACGTGACACGTTCGGAACTGCAGACCGCGCTGGCCCGCAAGATGGGCTATCCGATGGTCGACGTGCTGCAGTTTCCGGCCGACGCCGAAGCCGTGGCGCGGCTGCCTTACCCGATCGCCACGCGGCTGCCGGCGCTGCCGCTGATGCTGCGCGCGGGGCGCCTGGTGGTGGCCGTGGAAGACCCGGGTAACCGCGTCAAGCTGGATGAACTGGAATTCGCCGCGCAGTGCAAGGTAGTGCCGGTGCTGGGCAACCCCGCCACGCTGCTGGGTGCCATCGACCGGGCTTACCAAAAGGTGGGTGCGGCCCAGTTCTCGCCGCAATTTACGCCGCAGTTCACGCCGCAGTTCACGCCGCAGTTCACGCGGGCGGCGGAAAGCCCGGCCACGCCGATCGAGTTCGACAACGAGGCTGCCAGCGTGCTGCTGGCCTCGATGGAAAAGGTGGAGCCAGCCGCGGCCGAGCCGGCGGAAGACGCCATTACGCAAAGCGACAACACGCTGGTTCGGCTGATCAATTCGATGATCATCGAAGCGCACACGCAGGGCGTGTCGGACATCCACATCGAATGCGCAGCCGGCCGCGAAAAGGTACGCATCCGCTTCCGCAAGGACGGCCAGCTGCGCCCTTACCTCGAACTGCCCACGACCTACCGCAACGCCATCCTGTCGCGGCTGAAGATCATGTGCGACCTGGATATCAGCGAACGCCGCAAGCCGCAGGACGGCAAGATCAATTTCGCCAAGTTCGCGCAGGGCGTGCAGCTGGAATTGCGTGTGGCCACCATCCCCACGCACAGCGGCCTGGAAGACGCCGTCATCCGCCTGCTGGCCAGCAACAAGCCCATTCCGCTGGACAACCTGGGGCTGTCGCCGGTGAACCTTGAACGCTTCAAGGCCGCCGCCGCGCGCCCCTACGGCATGCTGCTGTGCGTGGGCCCGACGGGTTCGGGCAAGACCACCACGCTGCATTCGGTGCTGGCCAGCATCAACCTGCCCAACTGCAAGATCTGGACGGCCGAGGACCCCATTGAAATCACCCAGGCCGGGCTGCGTCAGGTGCAAGTCAACCCTCGCATCGACTGGACTTTTGCGAAGGCGCTGCGCGCCTTCCTGCGTGCCGATCCGGACGTGATCATGGTCGGCGAAATTCGCGACGAGGAAACCGCGCAAGTGGCCATCGAAGCCAGCCTGACGGGCCACTTGGTGATGAGCACCCTGCACACCAACAGCGCGCCAGAAACCGTGACCCGGCTGCTGGACATGGGCATGAACCCTTTCAACTTCGCCGATGCCTTGCTGGCCGTGCTGGCGCAGCGCCTGGTGCGCCGGTTGTGCAGCCAGTGTCGCGCGTCGCGCGAGGCCAGCGCCGAGGAAGAAGAAGAACTGCTACACGACTACCTGCACGTTCTGGACGGCGTGGCCGACGCACCGCAGGCCGACGACGTGCTGGCCGACTGGCGCCGGCGCTTCGGCGCGCAGGACGGCAAGGACGGCAAGGAAGGCAATGACGGGGCCAGCAAGGGCAGCCTGACGCTGTATCGGTCGGTGGGTTGCAAGGCCTGCAACGACAGCGGCTACCGTGGCCGCGCCGGCATCCATGAACTGATGACGGTGACGCGCGGCTTGCGCCACCTGATTCAGACCGGCAAACGCTCGGACGAACTGCTGCACCACGCCCTGGGCGAAGGCATGCGCACGCTGCGCCAGGACGGTATCGAGAAAGTGCTGGCCGGCGTCACCACCATCGAGGAAGTGCGCGCGAACAGCTAGCCGCCCAGCTCGATGGCGGGCAGGCACGCGAACCTATAGTTCGGGCTTCGATTCCGGAGCCGCCGCCATGCGCCGTTATGTCCTAGCCCTGCTTGCCACCACCGTCACGGCCGCGTTGGCGCAGCCCACGCCTGCCGTGCAGGGCCCTGAATCGGTGGCTGACTGGGACACCGCCGGCAA
>JAYSYH010000054.1:0-7145 GCA_043716645.1 Betaproteobacteria bacterium
GTGCGGATGTTGAAGGCGCCATTGTGGAAATCGCATTCCACCGTGTCGCCTTCGATATTGCCTTCCGACAGCGAACCCGGGCCGTGCGTGCACAGGTCGTCGGTGACGAAGAATTCGCCGTCCAGGTTGAATACCGCGAGGGTCAGTTTGCCCTTCTCGATGCGGATGGCCTTGCCGGCTTGCACGGCGTCGGGAAGGCACAACGCGATGCGTTCACAGGGTGCTGACATGCCCCGGACTCCAATTGACAATCGACGATCGCCGATGATATCGTCGTTTTGAATGAAGGAACACTGTTCTGCTATAAAGAACGTCCTCGAAAATTCCAAGGGTCGCGCATGCTGAAAAAAGAACAGAACGATCTCGTCACGCAGACGGGCCCCGGCACGGCGATGGGCAATTTGTTCCGCCGCTACTGGCTGCCCGCGTTGCTAGCCGAAGAACTGCCCGAGCCCGATTGCGCACCAGTCAGGCTCCAACTGTTGTCCGAGAAGCTGATCGCCTTTCGCGACACCCAAGGGCGCATCGGCGCGATCGACGAGTTCTGTGCCCACCGCGGTGTTTCGCTGTGGTTCGGCCGTAATGAAGAAGGTGGCCTGCGTTGCCCTTACCACGGCTGGAAGTACGACGTCACCGGCCAGTGCACCGAAGTGCCCAGTGAAGCCGCAAGCGGCTACTGCGATCGCATCAAGCTGAAGGGCTACCCGCTGGCCGAACGCGGCGGCGTGTTGTGGATCTACATGGGCCCGCCCGAATTGCAGCCGCCTTTGCCGGAATTCGAGTTCGCCACCGTGCCGGCCAACCAGAGCTTCACCAGCAAGCGGCTGCAGGAATGCAACTGGCTGCAGGCGCTGGAAGGCGGCATCGACAGCAGCCACGTCAGCTTCCTGCACAGCGGCGCGCTAAACACCGACCCGCTCTTCAAAGGTGCGAAGGGCAACCAGTACAACATCGCCGACAAGAAGCCGGTGTTCGACGTGGCGCAGGCCGACGGCGGCCTGTATGTCGGCGCGCGGCGCAACGCCGAAGACGACCAGTACTACTGGCGCATCACGCCCTGGATCATGCCCTGCTTCACGCAGGTGCCACCGCGCGGCGACCACCCGCTGCACGGGCACTTCTGGGTGCCCATCGACGACCACAGCAACTGGGCCTGGAGCTTCGACTACCACCCCGCGCGGCCCTTGCACGGCGAGGAATTGCAGGCCATGAAAGACGGCCAGGGCATCCATGTGAAGTACGTGCCCGGAACCTACATCCCGCTGCAGAACAAGACCAACGACTACCTGATGGACCGCGCCGCGCAGAAGGCCGGCACGCAGTACAGCGGCATCGAGGGCATCGCGATGCAGGACGCATCGCTGCAGGAAAGCATGGGCCCGATACAGGACCGCACGCGTGAAAACCTGGTCGGCACCGACAACGGCATCATCATGATGCGGCAGCGCCTGATCAAGGCCGCCAAGGCGCTGGCCGAGAACGGCACCCCGCCGCCGGGTGTCGACCCCGAACACCACAAGGTGCGTTCTGCCGCGGTGCTGCTCAAGCGCGACCAGCCCTTCAAGGAAGCCGCGCGCGACGCCTTGCGGGCCGTGCCTGGCACGCGCCAGTCGTCGGTCTAGATGCACCACGGCCACGCGGAACCGGCTGCGCGCGATGTTCGGCACGCTGGCGCAAGGTCCGCAACACGAGCAAGCCGTTGCGCAGGTGGAAGCCTGGGTACGCGACCGGTTTCGCTTGCCGCCTGCGGCCGTCGTGATGGTCAGCGAACTGGCCTGCCAAGTACCCGGTTGCCCGCCGCTGGAAACGGTGATCGCCTTCTGGACGGCCCCGGTGGACGCGGCCGTGCGCCATCACCACAAGGTGTTCAAGCCCGTGCAGCAGGTGCAGCCCGACGACCTGCCGCCCTGGTGGATGCGCGACGCGCTGGCGGTGCCGCCGGACTGGGCTGGTGATTGCTGCTGACGCGACCCCTGACGACAAGAACCGACAAGAACCGACAAGAAGCAACAGAAAACAGGGATGAGGGGCACATGGCCGGACCTTTGCTCAAGACTGTCACGCGCACGCAGGGCAACAACGCTGCGCTGAAAGACGGCAGCGTTCAACCTGCCGGCTTCGAGTTCGTATTCGAAGACGTGCCGGTGCTGATCGACGGCTTCCGGCGCATGGTGCGCGGGCTGGAGTTCGACGTCAGCGAAATGGCGCTGACCACCTACGTCTGCGCCCGCGCGCACGGCAAACGTTTCACCGCATTGCCGATCTTTCTGGTTCGCGCGTTCCACCACGGCGCCATCGTCGTCAATACCGACCTCGGCATCCAGCACCCCAAGGACCTGGAAGGCCGCAGGGTGGGCGTGAACCGCGGCTGGACGGTGACCACCGGCCTGTGGGCGCGCAACGTGTTGCAGCACCAGTACGGCGTCGATCTGACGAAGATCACCTGGGTCTTGTCGGGTGACGAGCACGTGGCCGAGTACCGGCCACCGGCCTACGTGCAGCCCATCGAAAAGGGCCGCCAGATGGCCGACATGGTGGCCAGTGGCGAGCTGGCGGGGGCCATCGGGGTGGCAGTCGACGCGCCCAACGTGAAGCCGCTGATCGCCAACGCCGCGCAGGCCGGCCTGGACGCGATGCGCGACCACGGCCACTACCCCATCAATCATCTCGTGGTGGTGAAAGACGAGGTGCTGGCCGCCCACCCCGGCGTGGCGCGTGCCGTGTTCGACGCCTTTGCCGAAAGCAAGCGGCGCTACGTCGAGCAGCTGCGCGCAGGCGCCATCGCCGCGCCCACGGCTGCGGACCAGCTGCACCGCCGCGTGATGGACGCGACCGGCGCCGACCCGCTGCCTTACGGCCTCGCACCCAACCGCCGCATGCTGGAAACCGCGCTGGCCTCGGCGGTCGAGCAGGGCATCATCGACCGCGCGCCCGTGCTGGAAGAACTGTTCGCACCCAGCACCCACGCCCTGGTGGCGTGAACCCACTCCCAGGAACCGCCATGTCCGCTGCCCCGCCCACCCTGCCCGTGATGCCCGCGTTGCCCGCGTTGACCGTGTCCGCCTTGCAGCAGATGAAGCGCGAGGGCAGAAAGATCGTCGGCGTGGTGGCCTGGGACTGCCAGATGGCGCAGATCGTCGACCGCGCGGGCGTGGACATCGTCAGCGTCGGCGACACCGTGGGCATTAACCTGTGGGGCCACGCCAACCCGCTGGAAGTGACGATGGAGGAAATGCTCATCGTCACCAAGGCCGTGCGCCGCGGCGTGAAGCGCGCACTGGTCAGCGTCGATTTCCCATTCGGCCCGCTGCAGGAAGGACCGCAAGCCGCGCTGCGCGCCGCCATCCGCTTCGTCAAGGAAGCCGGTGTGGACATGGTGAAGCTCGACGGCGCGGCTGAGTTCCCCGAAGCCGTGGCCGCCATCACGCGGGCCGGCATTCCGGTGTTCGCGCAGTTCGGCATCACGCCACAGACGGCGCTGAAGCACGGCATCGACTACGGGAACACGCTGAAGGTGGGTGTGCAACTGCCGCCCACGCTGACCGCGCAACTGGTGGCACAAGCGCAAGCCCTGGAAGCGGCCGGCGCGGCGCTGCTGGACTTCACGCACAGCGGCCCGGTGGCCGGCCCGGCCGTCGTGGCGGCGGTGAAGGTGCCGGTCATCGGCGGTCTGGGCGGCGGCCCGTGGCTGGATGGCCGCATGCGCATGGCCAACGCGGCTATCGGCTACGCAGCGGCCACCATCGACCACCCGCCCGAGACCTACGCGCACACGGCCCGCGCCACGCTGGAAGCGCTGACCGCGCTGGTCGATGACGTGCGCGCCGGCCGCCAGATCAAGGGCGGCATCCCCATCGCCGCGAACTGACATGGCGGTCGCGCTGGTCGACGGCATTGCCACCCGCTACGAGGTGCTCGGCAGCGGTGCGCCGCTGCTGATGTTCTCGCCCGGCGGCTTCGATGCGACGCTGGAAAAGTGGTCGTCGCTGGGCGTTTACGGCAAAACGAAGATGCTCGCGGCGTTGACGGCGAACTACCAATGCATCGTGTTCGACCGCCGCGAGACCGGGCAGTCGGGTGGGCGTGTGGAGCGCATCACCTGGGCGCATTACGTGACACAGGGCAAGGGTTTGCTGGACCACCTGGGGATAGCGCAAGCCCACCTGATGGGCGGCTGCATGGGCTGTGCCCCGGTGGTGGCGTTCGCCGCGATGTACCCCCTGGCCACGCGCAGCATGTTGCTGTACTGGCCAGTGGGCGGCGCGAAGTACCGCATCAACGGGCAGCTGCGGTTTGCGCAGCACCTGGCTTTCGTGCAGCAGGAGGGGCTGGCGGCGGTGTTGGCGCTGGCGAACAGCAGCAGCAAGAGCTTCGGCGAAGACCCGCGCGGCGGGCCATGGGTCAGTGTGTTGCGCCAGAAATCTGCAACGGCTGAAGTCTTCGCGGCAGGCTACGTGGCGCAGGACGTCGAACGCTACAAGCTCACCGTCGGCGGCATGGCCCGCGCGCTGCTGGACCGCGATACGGCGCCCGGCGCAGAACCCGAGCAACTGCTGCAACTGGACATCCCCGCGCTGGTCGTGCCGGGTCGCGATGCCTCGCACGCCACCTCGGCCGCGCGCTACCTGGAAGAGTGTCTGCCGCGCGCCGAATACTGGGACGCGCTGCCCGCCGAGCAGACCGAAGCCACTGCGCCGGCACGCCTGCTGCAATTCCTGGCTGCTGCCGACGCGGCGGCCTGAATCCGAGACCAAAACATGAACTCCGACCTGAACGACATCCGCCGCGACTTCACTCGCGTCGACGCAGCCCTGGTGCAGCGGGCCGCAGCCTACGCCGCGTCCATCCTCGCCGACGTCGCCGGCCGGCGCGGCACGATGGACGGCCGCATCGCGCCGCTGTCCCCGACCATGCGCGTCTGCGGGCCGGCCTTCACCATCGAAGTGCGGCCCGGCGACAACCTGATGATCCATGCCGCGATGGCGATGGCCAGGCCGGGCGATGTGCTGGTCATCGACGGCAAGGCCGACCGCAGCGCCGCGCTGATGGGCAGCATCATGCTCAACGCCTGCAAGCGGCTGGGCTTCGCCGGCGCGGTGCTCGACGCGTCGATACGCGACACCGAAGAGCTGATTGAACTGGGCTTCCCGGTGTGGGCCGTCGGCGCGAATCCGAACGGGCCGACGAAGAACGTGCCCGGCCGCATCAACTGGCCGATCGGCTGCGGTGGCGCGTCGGTCAACCCCGGCGACCTGATCGTCGGTGATGCCGACGGCGTGGTCGTCATCGAACGCGAGAAGGTGGCCTGGCTGCTGCCGCTGGCCGCGGCCAAAGTGGCCGACGAGCGCCAGCGCATGGCCGACATCACCGGCGGCGGCCCGATACGCCCGAAGTGGCTGGAAGCCGCGCTGGTGGCGGCCGGCGTGCTGAAGGCCGGCGAAGCACTGTGAACCGGCGCTGAGACCGCGTCCGACTAAAACCGAACATCTGGAGACTGGCCATGGAAAAAGTACTGGCTGCGGTGAAGACCGGCCCGAGCAAGATCGAGATCCGCGAATACGACATGCCCGAGGTGCCCGACGACTGCGCGCTGCTGAAGATGGAGGTGGCCGGCATCTGCGGCACCGACGTCAAGATGTACAAGGATCCGCTGAAGGGCGCGCCGGTCATCATGGGCCACGAGAACATCGGCACCATCGCGAAAGCCGGCCGTGAATTCACGCGGAAAAAGGGCTTCAAGGAAGGCGACCTGGTGTTCGTCGAACACTACGTCGGCTGCATGAAGTGCGAGTGGTGCCACCGCGGCGAGTACCGCCACTGCGAGGCCACCGACTGGCGCAACAACCCCGACGGCCTGCGATTCGGCTACACGTCGACCGAAAAGGCGCCGCACCTCTGGGGCGGCTTCGCGCAGTACGTCTTCCTGCCGTGGAACAGCATCGTGCACCGCGTGCCGGCCGGCGTGTCGCCGGAACTGGCGGGCCTGGTAACGCCAATGGCCAACGGCGTGGAATGGTCGCTGTTCGACGGCGGCGTGAAGTACGACGACATCGTGCTGATCCAGGGGCCGGGCCAGCAGGGCCTGTCGCAGACGGTGGTCTGCAAGCAGGCCGGCGCCAGCAAGATCATCGTCACCGGCACCAGCAAAGACGCCGCGCGTCTGGAAGTGGCCAAGCTGCTGGGCGCTGATCACGTCATCGACGTGCAGCAGGAGAATCCGCTGGAACGCATCCGGGAGATCACCGGCGGGCGCGGCGTGGACGTCGTGCTGGACTGCACCGCCGGCGCCGGCACCGTGCCCATCCTGCTGGGCATCGAGGCGCTGAAGCGCAAGGGTGGTTTGATGGTGGTGCAGGGCGAGATGGGCGACTTCCCCAACTTTCCGCTGGCCAAGATGACGCTGAAGTGGATCACGCTGAAAAGCGCGCGCGGCCACAGCTACCGGGCATGCGAACTGGCGCTGGCGCAACTGGCCTCGAAGCGCTTCCCGCTGGACAAAGTGACGACGCACCGCTTCGGCCTGAAGGACACCGACCTAGCGATCCGCTCGGTGGGCAATGCGGGTGTGCCGAACGTGATCCACGCATCACTGATGCCCTGGGCATGACGTTCAAAGTGGCGGACACGCTGACGGGTACGCCGGTGGACACACGGATACCGGTGACGGTGCTGACCGGCTACCTGGGCGCCGGCAAGACCACGCTGCTGAACCGCATCCTGAGTGTTGACCACGGCCAGCGTTACGCGGTCATCGTCAACGAATTCGGCGAGATCGGCATCGACGCCGACTTGATCGTGCACAGCAACGAAGAGTTGTTCGAGATGAACAACGGCTGCATTTGCTGCACGGTTCGCGGCGACCTGATTCGCACGCTGCACACGCTGCTGCGCCAGCGCGCGGACAGCGAAAAACCGTTCGATGCGATCATCGTCGAGACCTCAGGCCTGGCCGACCCCGGCCCGGTGGCGCAGACCTTCTTCGTCGACCCGTTCCTGCACGAGCGCACCGTGCTCGACTCGGTTACGACGGTGGTCGACGCACTGCACATCGGGCTGCGATTGGCCGACAGCTACGAGGCCGCCGAGCAGATCGCCTTCGCCGATCAGATTGTGCTGAACAAGACCGAGCTGGTGACCGAACAAGA
>JAYSYH010000055.1:0-21404 GCA_043716645.1 Betaproteobacteria bacterium
CAGTCGCTCGCAGGCGGCCCGGCGAAGCCGGTTCCGCAGCGGGTTGCCGGGTCATGCCGATGCGAGAATCCGGTGATGGTTGATTCCATTACCTTGACACGCCCAGACGACTGGCACCTGCATCTGCGCGACGGCGCGGCTTTGGCGGCGGTGTTGCCAGCCAGCGCGCGCCAGTTCGCGCGGGCCATCGTGATGCCGAATTTGCGGCCGCCCGTCACCACCGCTGCAGCAGCTCTGGCTTATCGCGAACGCATCGCCGCAGCGCTGCCAGCCGGTTCGAGTTTCCAGCCGCTGATGACGCTGTACCTGACCGACAACACGCCGCCCGACGAGATCGTGCGCGCAAAGGCAGCCGGCGTGGTCGCGTTGAAGCTGTACCCCGCCGGTGCCACCACCAACAGCGACGCCGGCGTAACCGACTTGCGCAAGACCTACCCGACGCTGGAAGCGATGCAGCGTGCCGGCCTGCTGCTGCTGGTGCACGGCGAAGTCACCGACCCCGACATCGACATCTTCGACCGCGAGGCCGTCTTCATCGACTGCGTGATGCTGCCGCTGCGCCGGGCTTTTCCCGAACTGAAGGTGGTGTTCGAACACATCACCACCGCCGAAGCGGCGGCCTACGTCGCGGGTAGCGACGGCCCGACGGCGGCCACCGTCACCGCGCACCACCTGCTCTACAACCGCAATGCGCTGTTCACCGGCGGGCTGCGGCCGCACTACTACTGCCTGCCGGTGTTGAAGAAGGAAGCGCACCGACTGGCGCTGGTGCAGGCGGCCACTTCCGGCAACCCGAATTTCTTTCTCGGCACCGACAGTGCACCGCACGCTGCAGCACTGAAAGAGCAGTCGGTCTGTGGCGCCGGCTGCTACACCGCGCCCGCTGCTTTGGAGTTGTATGCCGAGGCTTTCGAAGCCGCCGGTGCGCTGGACAAGCTGGAAGGTTTCGCCAGCTTTTTCGGCGCCGATTTCTACGGCCTGCCGCGCAACACGGGCAGCGTCACTTTGCTGCGCCAGCCCTGGGTGCTGCCCGAGTTGCTGCCATTTGGCGAAGCCCTGATCAAGCCGCTGCGCGCGGGTGAAACCCTGAACTGGAAACTGCAATGACCACCGACCGCGTGATGCTCCTGATCGACGCCGACAACGTGTCCGTCGATGTGATGGAGCAGGCCGTGCGCCTGCTGCTGAACCAGCATGGCGCGGTGCACGTCCGTCGCGCCTACTGCACGGCGGAAAGTGCGGTGGCGAATCAGGCGGCCTTCAAGCGCCTGGGCATCAAGCCGATGGTCAACCTGGCCGCTGGCAAGAACAGCACCGACATCGCGATGGCGGTCGACGCCATCGACCTGGTGCTCGCCGAACGGCCTGACGTGGTGGTCATCGCGTCTTCCGATTCCGACTTCGCGCCGCTCGTGCATCGCTTGCGCGAAAAGGGCTGCGTGGTGCGCGGCATCGGCCAGATGGGCAAGACCGGCGACGAGACACAGGCCGTCTACGACGACTACACGGTGCTGGAGCACCACAAGTCGGTGACCAGCGACACGGCCAGGGCCAAGCCGGCACGCAAGACCGCCGCCCGCAAGACAGCGGCCGCGAAAGCGCCCGCCGCGAAGAAGGCGCCGGCGGCCAGGAAAGCGCCGGCCAAGTCGGCCGCTGCCAAGGCGCCGGCGCGCAAGATGGCGGCCCGCAAAAGCCCGGCGCCTGCGGCGCAGCCGCCTGTGCCGGTGGTGCCGCCCGAGCCGGTGTCATCGCCGGTGCCGCCGCCGGCTCCGGTTGCGCAGCCTCACCTGGGCGGCGGCACCTTGATCGACGCCGTGCTCGACTGCCTGCCCGAACTGGAGGCGGGCCAGGGCTTGGCGCTGAACGTGGCCGTGCAGCGGTTGCGTGAAGCGCAGGTGCTGGGCAAGAACAGCTCGTCGCTGAAGCTGTTCGCGCAATGGCCCAACCGTTTCGAGCTGTTGCCGGCGGACAAGCCCACGCAGGTGCGCCTGCGACGTTGAGTGACATCGGGGTTACGCGGCTAAGCCCCACGCGGCGTGGGTTTGCTTGAACGGCAAGCTCACGCCCTAACATCCCGACCGTCGTCATTCCACCGTGGCCCGCACGGGCCGCCGCCGCCATGAAACGCATCCTGCTGTTTGTCGTCACTAACCTGGCCGTAATGCTGGTACTGGGCATCGCTGCCAGCCTGCTCGGCGTGAACCGCTACATTGGCGCCGGTGGCCTGAGCCTGGGCAAATTGCTCGGCTTTGCTTTGATCATGGGTTTCGGCGGTGCCTTTATTTCGCTGCTGATCAGCAAACCGGTGGCCAAGTGGAGCACCGGCGCCCAGGTCATCAACGGTTCCACTGACCCCACGCACCGCTGGATCGTCGGCATCGTTGAACGTTTCTCGCAGAAGGCCGGCATTCGCATGCCCGAAGTGGCGATCTACGAGGGCGAGCCCAATGCTTTCGCCACCGGCGCGTTCAAGAATTCTTCGCTGGTCGCGGTGTCGACCGGCCTGCTGCAGAACATGACGCGCGACGAGGTCGAGGCCGTCATCGCCCACGAGGTGAGCCACGTCGCCAACGGCGACATGGTCACGCTGACTTTGATCCAGGGCGTGATGAACACCTTCGTGGTCTTTCTGTCGCGCGTCATCGGCTATTTCGTCGACAAGGTGGTGCTGCGCAACGAACGCGAAGGCACGGGCATCGGCTACTTCATCACCACCATCGTGCTGGACATCGTGCTGGGCGTGCTGGCCTCGGTGGTGGTGGCGGCCTTCTCGCGCCACCGCGAATACCGTGCGGATGCCGGTGCGGCCGAGCTGATGGGCAAGAAGCAGCCGATGATCAACGCGCTGGCGCGGCTGGGCGGCATGGACCCTGGCAGCCTGCCACAAAGCGTGCAGGCGATGGGCATCACCGGCAAGCCTAGCGGCCTGATGGCGCTGTTCAGCAGCCACCCGCCGATCGAAGATCGCATCCGCGCACTGCAGGCGTTGCCGTGATGCGCTGAGGCCGTTTGTGTGAAGAAGCACGGGGCCCGCACAGGCCCCGTTTTCAGTTCAGGGCCGGGTCAAGTTCAACGTGGCGCCGATCTGTGCGCGGGCCACGTCTTCGGGGTGAAAAGGCAGCGTCGGCCACACCTTGCGGGTGAACAGTCGCATCTGGTCGGCGGCGTGGGGTGAAGCCGGGTCGCTGCTCTGGCCGTAGGTCAGGATGGCCTGGGCCACCGGACCGCGGGCGTCGAAGCCCACCGTCTGCACGTAGCTGGTGCCGTAGTCCACGCGCAGACCCTTGGCGGTCAGGCCGGGGGCGAACTGGTTGCCCAGGTAGTTCAGCACGCCTTCAAAAGGCTCACCGCCGTGCAGCGCGAAGGCCTCTTCGGTGATGGCCGGGCGCTGCACCGCGCGCAGCGGCGCGTCCAGCGCGAAGCCGGCCGCGCGCACCGCGTTGACGGCTTGCGCCAGCGCGTTCCACACCTTGCCGGCGATGGCCGCGTCGGTCATCTTCAAGCCGCTGGGCGTGGCCACCGGCTGGGCCGCGTCGAAGGCCACGCGGTAGACGCCGGGTATCAGCCGCGCCGTGCGCCAGAACTCGCGGAAGAGGTGCGCGCCGCGTGAATCGAGGTCGCTCTTGCGGTCCCAGCCGCCCAATGCGGCGCAGCCGTCGCGGGCGGCTGCGTTGGCTGCCTGGTTGGCTCCCTGATTAGCTGGTGGGTTGGCTGGTGGGTTGGCGCCGCAGGCGGCCAGCAGGTCGGGCATGACCACCCCGCCGATGAAGTTGCGGTTCTCGAACAGTTGCTGCTGCACGGCCTGCGCCGTGACCTTGCCGCGGGCCAGCAGTTCGGGAATCTCGGTCAGCCCGGCGCGGGTGCGCACGCTGTCCACGCGGCTGTCGCCCACCAGCGGCGAAATGGCCGTGAAGGTCTGCAGCGGGTGGGTGTAGAAGAAGCTGTCGTTGCTGTTGTGCACCCAGTCGCTGCGCACCGCCATCGGCATGCGTTCGATGGGCGTCAGCCCGGGCACCGGTGAGGCCGGGTCGCGGCGCCAGTCGCAGTCGCTCTTCGAGCCGTCCAGCACCACCAGCCCGGGCGCGCCACGCAGCGCCGCCAGGGCCTTGGTCGGCGTGCAGCGTTCGATCTGCGCGGCGTCGACGTCGGGTACCACGCTCACGTCGGCGTACAGCGCGTTGCCGGCGCGGTCGGCGGCAACGGTGTTGACCCAGGGCGTGCCCAGGTTGCGCAGTGCAACCTGGATATCGGCCACGCTGGTGGCGCGGTTGATGGCCAGCCAGGTGCCGGTGAAGCGCTGGTTGCCGGCGTTGGCGTCCTGCACGGCGTAGGCGCTCGTGGCCGTCCAGTTCAGGCCCGCGCGGGGGATCACGGCCACCGGTCCCCAACGCGTCGACCACAGCGTGTGCTGGCGCCACGTCACGCTGTGGTCGCCGTTCAGCACATCGACGCTGACCGTGCGCGAGGTCATCTTCTCCGGCTTGCCGTCGACGACGTAGCTCGTCGGATCGCCCGGCACCAGCGTCAGCGCGTGCAGCGTGAAGCGCTTGCCGGTGGACACGGTGTGCGACCAGGCCACGTCCTTGTTGAAACCGATGCTGACGAAAGGCCCGTTGGCACCGGTGGCGCCCATCACGTCCAGCTGGCCCGGCACGGTGACATGCATCTCGTAAAAGCGGTTCACGCCGACCCACGGGAAGTGCGGGTTGCCCAGCAGCAGGCCGCGGCCGTCGGCGGTGGTGTCGCGGCCGAAGGCCCAGGCGTTGGAACCCAGCGGGCTGTCGATCAGGCCGGCCTCGCGCATCGCCTGCGCAGCTTCGGCGACATCCACCAGGTTGACTTCAGGCGGTGCCGCCGTGATGGGCGATGTCACCGCGGCGGGCGGTGGCGGCTGCGCGCCAACCACGCCGTCGGCCAGTGCGGCCACGCCGGCCTGCACCATCGTCAGCTCGTTCATCCGGGCGTACTCGGCCAGCGTCATCGACCGCACCCACGGCTGGCCCTTGCAGTCGGCCGGCAGGTCGCCGTTGCGGTCAGAAAGAAAGCGGTTGTAGCCGGCCACGTAGCCGCGGCTGAGCTGCGCCGCCTCACTGCCCGCCACCATGCCGCGCGCCAGCTTCGCGTCGTCCATGTGGGCGACGATGAAGGTGTCGGCCACTTCGTTGGGCAGCATGCGGATGCCCAGCAGCCCCGTCGCTGTCGGCCCGAACCAGCGTGCGCGTTGGCCGCGCACCGTGACCAGTTGTCGCGCGGTCTGGCACACGTTGTCCTCGGCCTGCGCATAGGCCACGCCGTAGGCCAGCGTTTCCAGGTCGGGCGCGGTGATGTGCGGAATGCCGTGCGTGGTGCGCACGATGCTGACGGTGCGCGCTTCGGCGCTGCCGCTGCTGCCGCCGGGCACGCCGGTGCCGCTGGCACAACCCGCCAGGGCGGCCGCCAGCAGCGTGGAGGCGGTCAGGGCGATGGGTTCATTGCGCTTCATGCGGTGGCCTTGTTGCGGGGCACGCGCCCCATCAGGAAGAACTCGTCGTTGGGTCGCATCGCGGTGACGTTGGCCATGCGGTTGCTCAGGCCGAAGAAGGCCGTGATGGCCGCGATGTCCCAGGCGTCTTCGTCGTCGAAGCCGTGTTCACGCAGTGCCGCGAAGTCGACGTCTGCGATGGTGTCGGATGCCGTGCAGACCTTCGCCGCGAAGGCCAGCATCGCGCGTTGGCGCGGCGTGATGTCGGCCTTCAGCGGGTTGATGGCGACCTGGTCGGCGACCAGCGGCTTCTTCTCGTGGATGCGCAGGATGGCGCCGTGCGCCACCACGCAGTACAGGCAGTGGTTCAGCGCTGACGTGGCCACGATGATCATTTCGCGGTCGCCTTTGCTGAGACCGCCGCTTTCCTTCAGCAGCAGCGCGTCGTGGTAGGCCATGAAGGCGCGCCACTCGGCCGGGCGGTGGGCCAGCGCCAGGAAGACGTTGGGCACGAAGCCGGCTTTTTCCTGCACGTCCAGAATGCGCGCGCGCAGGTCGTCGGGCAGGTCTTTCAGCTCGGGAACCGGGTAGCGCGAGATCGGGGCAGCGATGGTCATGGCGTGACTCCTCAAGTCCTGAATTGCATGGCGTGCAACCGCGCGTACAGGCCGTCTGCGGCCAGCAGTTCGGCATGGGTGCCTTGTTCGACGAGTCGGCCGTTTTCCAGCGCCAGCACCCGGTCGGCGTGTTCGATGGTGCTCAGTCGATGGGCAATGACCAACGTCGTGCGGCCCTGCATCAGACGCTCCAGTGCGTCTTGCACCGCGCGTTCGCTTTCGCTGTCCAGCGCAGAGGTGGCTTCGTCCAGGATCAGCACCGGAGCGTCTTTGGCAATCGCCCGCGCGATGGCCAGCCGCTGGCGTTGGCCGCCCGACAGCTGGCTGCCGTTGTGGCCGATGGGCGTGTCCAGCCCCTGCGGCAGGCTCTCGGCGAAGTCCAGCAGGTTGGCGCTGCGCAGTGCGTCGCGCACCGCCTCACGCGGCATCTCGGCACCCAGCGTGACGTTGGCCGCGATGCTGTCGTTGAACAGCACCACGTCCTGGCTGACCAACGCGAACTGCCGCCGCAGCGCGCGGGTGTTCCAGTCGTGCAGCGCAACACCGTCCAGGCTGATGTGGCCCGCCGTCGGTTCGATGAAGCGCGGCAGCAGGTTCGCCAGCGTGGACTTGCCGGCACCCGACGGCCCGACCAGGGCCACGGTCTCGCCGGCCCGCACGTGCAGCGTCAAGGCATCGACTGCCGGCGGGCTGTGGTCGCGGTAACGCAGGCTGACATTGTCGAAGCGGATGTCGCCGCGCGCCCGGCCCGGCACACCCGAAGCGCCATGCGGGGCGCTGCCTTCGTAGGCGCCACCTTGCTCGCGCGGGCTGTGCTCGATCAGGTCCAGGCCGCGTTCGATGGCCGCCAGGCCGCGCGTCATCGGCGCCATCACGTCCGACAGATGCTTGGCCGGCGCCACCAGTTGCAACATGGCGGTGACGAAAGCCACGAAATCGCCCACCGACGTGCCGCCGCTGCGGCTTTGCCACAGCGCGATGACGATCACCACCGACAGCGCGCTGGCCGCCAACATCTGCGTCACCGGCGTCATCGTGCCGCCGGCGACCACCGCTTTCAGCATCAACTGGCGCACGCGGTCGGCACGCGCGAAGAAGCGTCGGCCCTGCTGGGCCTCGGCGCCGTGCAGTCGCACGGTGCGCCAGGCCAGCATGTTTTCCTCGACAACGTAGGCCAGCTCGTCGGTCGCCTGCTGGCCTTGCACGGTCAGCCGGTGCAGTCGCCGACCCAGTGCGCGCATCACCAGTGCCACGGCCGGGAACAGCAGGCCGACGATCAGCGTCAACTGCCAGTTCAAGGTCAGCAGATAGATCAGCAGCGCCACCAGCACCAGGCTGTCGCGCACCAGCGTCAGCATCGAAGCCGACAGGATGGTCACGCCGGCCTGCGCCTCATAAACCAGGGTGTTGGTCAGGCCACTGGCGGTCTGCTCGGTGAACAGGGCCGGGGCGCTGTCGAGCAGGCGCTGGAACATGCTCACGCGCAGCTGCAGCACGGCGCGGTTACCGGCCCATGCCAGCCCGTATTGCGTGACGAAGCCGGTGACGCTGCGCAACCCGAACAGGCCCAGGATGGCCAGCGGCACCAGCCACAGCGGCATGCTGCCGCCGGCAAAGCCCTGGTCCAGCAAGCGGCCGAGCAGCCAGGGAATGGCCGGTTCGGTGGCCGCAGCAATGGCCGCGCCGATGCCGGCACCCACCAGGCCGTTGCGGCTGCTGCGCAGGTAGGGCAGCAGGCGGGACAGGCGCTGCAACAGGGTGGGCATGAAGGCGGTCGGTGGAGTCGAAAGCCGCGGTGGCTTGGATGCGGTGCGGCGGTGCTGGCGGATTATCGCGGCGCCCTGGACCGGTCTGCCGCCGTGCGCCAGCGCACGTGAGGGGCCGTGGGGCGCTGCCTACAATCAATGCACATTCTTTCTGTGTGACCTCAAGCCTTGACTGCTGCGCTGACCGACACCTTCACGGTTACCCGTCCGACCATCACACGGCGTCGCTTGCTGGGCGCTTGCAGCCTCGCGGCAGTGGCGGGCAGCGGCCCGGCCGCAGCGCAGTTCCGGGTTGAAATTGCCGGTGTGGGTGCTACCCAGGTGCCGCTGGTCCTGGGGCCTTTCCGCGATGAAAACAAGGCCGGTGTAGCGATCTCGCAGATCGTGCGCGCCGACCTGGACCGCAGCGGCCTGTTCCGCGCGGTGCGGGCCGAAGCGGCGCTGGACGAGCGCAGCACCATCGACATGGCGCAGTGGCGCGGCCGCGGCGCCGACGCGTTGGTGGCCGGTTCGGTAACGCGCCTGGTCGACGGTCGATTCGACGTGCGCTACAAGCTGTGGGACACCGTGAAGGGCGAGGAACTGCTGGGCCAGAGCAAGGTGGTGCTGGCCGCCGATCTGCGCTTGGCCGCGCATCGCGTGGCCGACGAAATTCACCAGAAATTGACCGGTGAACGCGGCGTTTACGCCACCCGTATTGCCTACGTGGTGCGCGCGGGCCGCCGCTACACACTGCATGTCACCGACGCCGACGGAGAAGGCGGACAGGTGGCACTGGCCAGCCCCGAACCGATCATTTCGCCGGCCTGGTCGCCGGACGGCAAGCAACTGGCTTACGTGTCGTTTGAAACGCAGAAGGCCGTGGTCTGGGCGCAGGACCTTGGCACCGGAGAACGCCGCATGGTGGCCAGCTTGCGCGGCAGCAACAGTGCGCCAGCCTGGTCGCCCGACGGTCGGCGGCTCGCGGTGACGCTGTCACAAGACGGCCTTGCTCAGATCTACACGATGCCGGTTGGCGGCGGCAAGCCCGAACGCCTGACCAGCAGCAACGGCATCGACACCGAGCCGGTGTATGCGCCCGACGGCGCCAGCATCTACTTCGTCAGCGATCGCGGCGGTGGCCCGCAGATTTATCGCGTGCCCTCAGCCGGTGGCAGCGTCGAGCGCGTAACCTTCAGCGGCAGCTACAACATCAGCCCGGCGATCAGCCCCGATGGCCGCAACCTGGCGTTCGTTTCGCGCCAGGGCAATGCCTATCGGTTGATGCTGCAGGAACTGGGAAGCACGGCCCCGCCGCTGGCCCTGACCGACACGCAGGACGACGAAAGCCCGAGTTTTGCGCCCAATGGCCGCCTCATTGTTTTTGCCACCCGCCTGCAAGGCGCTGACGTATTGATGACCACCACCCTTGATGGCAAGATCAAGACGCGACTTCTGAGCAGCGGCGCCGACATGCGCGAGCCTGCCTGGGGGCCGTTCGGACGCTAGACCCCGGGCCTGTTACCGCCGTTTTCCTGTCCCCGCCGCATGTTCAGTCCGTTCCTCATCCGTTAGGAGATCAAGATGAAGCACCGCACCCCCGTCTGGAAGCAATCAGCTGTTTTGCTCGGAACCGCGCTGGCGTTGTTGGCCGGCTGTGACACGGCGCCCAAGGTCAACGCGCTGGCGACCGCTGCGCCTGTCGAAACGCGCCGCCCGGTGGCCACGCCCGCCACGGGTGCAGTACCTGCGGCAAACGCGGCGGCGAACTCGGCGGCCACGCCGCAGTCCAGCGTGGCCACGGTCGATCTGGCCAGGAACGCCAACGGCAGCAGCGTGTCTGGCGCTGCGACGTCGATGGTGGCCATGCCTGCCCAGCAGGTCGTGTATTTCGACTTCGACAGCTACGCCATCAAGGACGACTTCAAGGCCACCATCGACGGCCATGCGCGCGTGCTGCAGGCCAATCGCAGCAAGAAGCTGGTCGTCGAAGGCCACACCGACGAGCGCGGCGGCCGCGAATACAACCTGGCGCTGGGTCAGAAGCGCGCAGCGGCCGTGGTCAGTTCGCTGACGCTGCTGGGCGCTACCGAAGCGCAGCTGGAAGCGGTCAGCTTTGGTGAAGAGCGCCCTGCAGCGCAGGGCAGTGACGAAGCCGCCTGGGCCAAGAACCGCCGCGCCGAACTGAAAGACCGTTGAGATGCCGCTTGCCAAGCCGAGGCTGGCCGTTGCCGCCGCGTTGTTCGCCGGGTGGCTGGGTTTGGCGAGCCTGGCGCATGCAGGCTTGTTCGACGACGAGGAAGCGCGCAAGGCCATCGTCGATCTGCGCAGCCGAGTGGCGGCGGTCGACGAAGGGCTGAAGGCGCGCACCGCCGAAGCCGCCACCAGCAACGCGCAGTTGCTGGAACAAGTCGGCGCGCTGCGGCGCAGCCTGCTTGATCTGAACAACCAGCTGGAAGCGATGCGCGGCGAGATCGCCAAGCTGCGCGGCAACGACGAGCAGATCACCCGCGAACTGGCCGACCTGCAGCGCAAGCAAAAGGACATCGGCCAGGCCGCCGATGAACGCCTGCGCAAGCTGGAGCCCGTGAAGGTGGCGCTGGATGGCAAGGAATTTGTCGTCGAACAGGATGAACGCAAGGCCTACGACGACGCCATCGGCGTGATCCGCAATGGTGACTTCGACAAGGCTGCGGCCATGCTGGTGGCTTTTCAGCGGCGTTACGTTGGGAGTAACTACACCGACTCGTCCCGCTTCTGGCTGGGCAATGCGCTGTACGGCAAGCGCGATTACAAGGAGGCCATCAATGCCTTCCGCGCCTTCGTGGCCGGCGCAGCCGATCATCCGCGTGCGCCCGAAGCCCTACTGGCTTTGGCCAACAGCCAGGCTGAAATGAAGGACTCCAAAGCTGCACGCAGGACGCTGGACGAGTTAGTGAAGGCCTATCCGGCGTCCGAAGCCGCTGCCGCCGCCAAGGAGCGGATGGCCACGCTGAAGTAAGCCGTCTGCGCCGTGCAGGAAGCCGATCTCCCCAGTTTGCTGAACCAGGTGTTGTGCCTGGCGTTTGCGTTCGCCGTTGTCTTCGGGGCCATCGCCCAGCGCACCCATTTCTGCACTATGGGTGCGGTCGCCGACATCGTCAACATGGGCGATTGGGTTCGCATGCGGATGTGGCTGCTGGCCATCGGCGTGGCCACGCTGGGCTTCAACGCCATGGTGGCGCTGGGCTGGGTGCAGGCTGCGAATTCGCTTTATGCCGCGCCGCGTCTGCTGTGGTTGTCGCACAGCGTGGGCGGGCTGATGTTCGGCTTCGGCATGGTGCTGGCGTCGGGTTGCGGCAGCAAGACTTTGGTGCGCATCGGCGGGGGCAGCTTGAAGTCGCTGGTGGTCTTCGTGGTGTTGGGGATTGCGGCTTACGCCACCTTGCGCGGCATCACGGCAGTGGCGCGCGTGACCACGGTCGATGCGGTCGGCATCACCTTGCCGGCGGGCCAGGACCTGCCGTCACTGTTGGCCGTGTGGACAGGTGCACCGCGCACCGTGCTGGCCGGCTGGCTGGGCGGGGGCATCGGCTTGGGTCAGGTTGCGCTGGCGTTGTCGCGGCGCGAAGGTCGCAGCGCCGAAGTGCTGCTGGGCGGCGTGGGCATTGGTGGCGTCATCGTCGCGGTATGGTGGCTGTCAGGGCGCTTGGCGCATCTGGCCGAACACCCGGTGACGCTGGAAGAAGTATTCCTGGCGACCAATTCGCAACGCATGGAGTCGCTCAGCTTCGTCGCGCCTTTTGCCTACACGTTGGACTGGCTGATGTTGTTCAGCGACAAGAGCAAGCTGCTGACCATCGGCATCGTGGCCACGCTGGGCCTGGTCGTTGGTTCGGCCGCTGTCGCGCTGCTGCAGCGCACTTTCCGTTGGGAAGGCTTTGGCGGCGTCGAGGACACCGCCAACCACCTGCTGGGCGCCGTTTTGATGGGTGTGGGCGGCATCGTCGCATTGGGCTGCACGGTGGGGCAGGGGCTCTCGGGCGTGTCCACGTTGTCGATCGGCAGCTACCTGTCGGTTCTGGCCATCGCGCTGGGCGCTGTGCTCGCGTTGCGCTACCAGGTGTGGCGACTGGAGCGCATGGTTTGACCATCGCGGCAGGCCTGGACGCGGCCGATCTGGAGCGTCGATTCGGCGGCCTGCGGCGTCTGTACGGCGCAGCCGGCTATGCGCGCCTGCGCGCTGCCCGCGTCGCCGTAGTGGGTTTGGGCGGCGTCGGCTCGTGGACCGCTGAAGCGCTGGCGCGCAGCGGGGTGGCGCAACTGGTACTGATCGACCTGGACCATGTCGGTGAGTCGAACATCAACCGCCAGGTACAGGCCACCACCGCCACGCTGGGCCAGCACAAGGGTCAGGCACTGCGCGAACGCATCGCGCTCATCCATCCCGGCTGCGCTGTGCAGGTGGTCGACGATTTCGTCACGGCCGAGAACTGGCCCGCCTTGTTGCCGTTGCCGGTGGATGCTTTGATCGACGCGTGCGATCAGGTGCGCGCCAAGGTGGCACTGGTGGCCTGGGCACTGCGCGCGCGCGTGCCGCTGGTTTGCGTGGGTGCAGCCGGCGGCAAGCGCGAAGCGCAGCGGGTGGAAGTGCAAGACCTGGCCGACGCCACCCATGACCCGCTGCTGGCCAGCCTGCGCAGCCGCCTGCGCAAGGCAGCCGGCGCACCTCGCACGGGGCGCATGGATGTCCGCTGCGTTTTTTCACGCGAGGCAGTGACCCCGCCTGAAGCATCGCTCGTCAGCAACGGTGCAGGCCGTGCAGGTGATACGCCTGCTGGCTGCACTATCGACGACACCGACAGCACGTTGAACTGCCACGGTTACGGCTCCAGCGTGTGCGTGACCGCGACCTTCGGCATGGTCGCCGCCGGTGTAGCGGTTGGCCTGATCCTGTCTGCACCTGAAGGTCGTACAACGTAGAAATTCTGCCTATAATGCAAGGCCCTGCGGACGGGTCGTTAGCTCAGTCGGTAGAGCAGCGGACTTTTAATCCGTTGGTCGCGTGTTCGAGTCACGCACGACCCACCACACGGTCTGCAGCAAGACCTGTGAAAAGAATGGCGCCACGCAGCCGGTTCGCTAAACCGGGCGTCATGAAGTCGGCAACGGTCGCCTTCAAACCGGTTCCCCGGGCTCTTAGCTCAGTTGGTAGAGCAGCGGACTCTTAATCCGTTGGTCGACAGTTCGAATCTGTCAGGGCCCACCAAAGCGTTCAACGGCCTAGGCAGCAATGTCTAGGCCGTTGGTCCTTTTGGCACTGCTGCAGACCCGCTGCGTGCAGGATGTGCCGCCGGACCTTTCCATTTTTTCTTCACTCTGCGGATCAACGACCGGTATGGCAGCAGCGTCGGCACACGCAACTTTCAGTGGCTCCAGTCTGGCTCGCTTGCTCTGGGGCCTGGGCGTCGCCGGTGGCACCCAGCTGGATGCGGACCCGGACAGCAGCGCGACGCCAAGCTTCGCCGAACGGCTGGGCTCATGGCTGGACTGGACCGACGCCATCGCGCTGGCCGCGGCACTGGACACCGGCGGGGCCTTGCGGCCTGACCAAGCCGATGCCGACGGTTCACGGTGGCCTGCGGCAGCGGTCGCGGTGTTCCAGGCCGGCAAACGCGTGCGCGACGACTTGGTCAAACGGGTGACCGCTGATGTTGCAGGCACTGCAGACACGACCGGTGCTGCCGGTGATCCCCGCGCTGCCGTCGATCAAGCTGTCGACTTCGCGCCCTACCGCCGCGACTACCTCGCGCACCAGCGGGCGATGGAATCGCGCATTGCGCCGTTGCGCGACCAGGTGCGTGCTGCCCTGTCGGAGCGTTCACCCGAACTGGCCCGGCTGGCCGCGCTGGATGCCGTGATGGAAGGCGCGCTGCGACCTCGCGAACGGCAGGTGCTGGCAACCGTGCCCGTGTGGCTGGAACGACATTTCGAGCGCTTGCAGCGGGCTGGCGAAGCGACGCAAGCTGCATCGGCCTTTCATCACCGTTACCAGCGGGACATGCAGCGCGTGCTGCTGGCTGAGCTTGACCTTCGTTTGGAACCCGTCGAAGGCCTGCTGCAAGCCCTCAGCGACGAAACAACGCGCGAAGCAATGATGTGATGAATAGAAATTTTTGCGTGGCCGCGTTTGCGCTGGGTCTGGTGGTCGTGGGCTGGGTCGCAAAAGGCTACTTCGGTGCCAATCCACTGGCTTTGACGATGACGGCCTTGATTGCCGCTTTTTACCTGATGGGTGCCCTGGAGTTGCGCCGCTTCCACCAAGCCACTGCCACGCTGCAGGTGGCGCTGGCCGCTGTGCCGGCCCAGTTGACGCAACTGGGGGTATGGCTCGGCTCGGTGGACCCCAGTCTGCAGAATGCGGTGCGCCTGCGCATTGAAGGCGAGCGTGTCGGTTTGCCGGGTCCGGCGATGACGCCTTACTTGGTTGGCCTGCTGGTCCTGCTGGGCATGCTAGGCACTTTCCTGGGCATGGTGGTCACGTTGAACGGCGCCGTGATGGCGCTGGAAAGCACCACCGACCCGGACACCATCCGCACGGCCCTGGCGGCGCCGGTGAAGGGTCTCGGGCTGGCTTTCGGCACCTCGGTGGCCGGCGTGGCCGCTTCGGCCATGCTGGGGTTGATGTCGGCTTGGTGCCGCCGCGCGCGGCTGCAGGCGGCGCAGCAACTGGACAGCGGCATTGCCACCGTCTTGCGCGGCTTCTCGCTGGCCCACCAGCGCGAGGAAATGCTGAAGGCGCTGCAACTGCAGGCCGGCGCGCTGCCCGCCGTGGCGCAGCAGTTGCAAGCCTGGATGGCGCAGATGGACAGCCAGAACCAGGCCCTGCATGCGCAATGGCTGGCTGGCCAGGACCGCTTTCACCAGCATGCACAAAGCAGCTACAGCGAACTGGCGCTTTCGGTCGACCGGTCGTTGCAGCGCAGCCTGACCGAGGGCATGCGCGCGGCAGGTGCCGCAGTTCAGCCGGTGGTCGAGGCCACGATGGCCGGCATCACCCGGGAAGGCACTACGCTGCGGGCCAGCCTGGTTGAAGCGACACAGCGGCAGCTCGACGGGATGCACCAGCAGTTCAGCGTCGCCGCCAGCGCCCTGCAGGCTGAATGGGCGGCGAATGACGAGCGACGGCTGACACGCTTCACGCAACAACTGGACGCGATGGCAGCGTCGCTGCACACGCAGTGGCAGCAGGCGGGCACCGCGACGCGGGACCAGCAGGCCCGGATCTGCCAGACGCTGGAACACACGGCGCGCGACATCCACCAGCACGCGCAGCAGCAAGCCCGCAGCACCCTGGACGAGATGGCGGTGTTGATGCAGGCGGTGGCCCAAGCGCCGCAGGCTGCAGCCGAGGTGATGGGCGAAATGCGCGCCAAGTTGTCCGACAGCCTGGTGCGCGACAACGCCTTGCTGGAAGAGCGCAGCCGGATTCTGCAGACCGTCGGCACGCTGCTGGACACGGTGCACCAGGGCGCCAGCGAACAGCACGATGCCATCAGCGCGCTGGTGGCCACGTCTGCGGCGCTGCTGCAGGACGTCAGCACTCGCTTCAGCGCCCGGGTCGACGCCGATACCGGGCGTCTGGCTGCAGCCGCCACGCAAATCACCGGCAGCGCGGTCGATGTGGCCAGCCTGGGCACCGCCTTCGGCCAGGGCGTGGAAGTCTTCCGCGCATCCAATGAAGGCTTGATCGCGAACCTGCAGCGCATGGAAGCGACGATGAAGAAGTCGCTGCTGCGCAGCGATGAGCAACTGGCCTATTACGTGGCGCAGGCGCGCGAAATCGTGGACTTGAGCGTGCTGTCGCAAAGGCAAATTCTGGAAGACCTGCAACAGCGGGCCCAGCCACCGGCAGCCGGCCCGGCGCTGCGCGCTCCCGCGGTGGGTTGATGGACGACATCGACGCGGGCATGGACGCAAGCGCCCCCGTTTGGGCCGTGTTCGGCGACCTGATGTCGGGCCTGCTGGGGGCCTTCGTGCTGATACTGGTGTGCGTGCTGGGCATACAACTGGAATTGGCCACCAGCCTGCAGACTGAAGTGCGCAAGCGCCAGACCGAGCAGCAACAGCGCCTGGCCCTGGAAAAAGCGCTGGCCGTACCTTTGGCCAGCGGCCGCATCACGCTGAACAACGGGCGCATCGGCATCAGCGGCAGCGTCTTGTTTGCCTTGAATTCCGACCACCTGCAGCCCCAGGGCCGACAGATCCTGAAGAGCCTGGCGCCACCGCTGGCGGCTTACCTGGCAGCGCGCGGTGAACTGTTGATGGTCAGCGGCTTCACCGACGACAGGCCGGTGGTCGACAGCAACCGGCAGTTCGCCGACAACCTGGAGTTGTCGGCTCAGCGCGCCCTGACCGTGACCCGGGCACTGGTGGAAGAGGGGCTGCCGCCGGCCGCAGTGTTCGCGGCCGCCTTCGGGCCCGAGCAGCCGGTGGCGTCGAATGCCGATGCAGCAGGGCGGTCGCGCAACCGGCGTGTCGAGATGGCGCCCGTGCCCCGGTCCTCCAGCGGGGTTGCCCCACCGCCATGAAGTCCGGCGACGCAGCGCCACCCAGTCCGTTGGCCGAACTGTTGCGCCACATCGAGCAGACCACCGTCAGACAAGTCGGCGTACCGGTGGCGGGCGGCACTGCGGGCGCGGTTGATGTGGTGATGGAGCCGGGCCAGCTGCGGTACTTTCGCAGCACTTGGTCGTGGCTGCGGGTCGCACGACAGTTGACAGTGTCGCAGGCCCAACTGCCCGACAACGCGGGACCGCTGAATTCCGACCGGCTGGTGCTGCGCGCGCTGCACACCCTGCGCGACCTGTCACCGGCCTACCTGAACCGCTACATGGTCTACGTCGACGCCCTGATGGCGCTGGACCAGGCCCGCGCCGGTACTGCCGCAGCACCCGTCAAGCTCAAGCGCCGCGGCAACGCAAGGAAACGCAAGGCCGGACGCGGCAAGGCCGAATGAAGCTCAGCGGTGCACGGCCCGCATCAGGCGTTCGGCGGGCGGCACGCTGCCGTCGCCGTCCAGTTCGACAGCGACCTGCGTGCACACCGCGCGACACAGCGTGGCCACGCGTTCACTTTGTAGACGGTAGTAGATCTGCGTGCCTTCGCGGCGGCGGCCTAGTACGCCGGCACGGTACAACGTGGCCAGGTGCTGTGACATGTTCGGCTGGGTGGTGTCGATTTGCGCCAGCAGTTCCGACACATTGCGCTCGCCGTTGCACACGGCGCTGATGATCTTCAGCCGCACGGGGGTGGCCAGCAGGCCGAACAGCTCGGCGGCCGATTCGAAAACGAGATCCTGATCGCCCTTGTCCGACACCGCGCACCTTCCCGCATTGCAAAACCATCAATGTATCAGCACGCGCCGATATGTCGAACGTGCTCGGCTTGCGCGTTGTCCGTGCGCCGCTTGCGCGTTGCTTTTTGCCGTGCTTGAGCGTTGCGGCAAGCCAGCCCGCCTTCGGCTTTTCGCGGGAATACGCTGAATTTGCACGCACCCGCAGCAGCCCAGAATTTCACCCAACCCAACGGGGCTGAGCCAGGTGCAGCAACATCGGCATCCGCAGCCCACCACCGGAGACGCAGATGAAAGCTCGGATGTTCACGCTGGCGGCCGTTGCAGCGGCAGTGGCGGCCTTGCAGTCCGGCGCCGCAGACGCCCAGGACGGCAACCTGGCCCGCAATCTGGCGGCCACCTGCGCCAATTGCCACGGCACCAACGGGCAGGCGCGCGGCGACATGAAAGTCCTGGCTGGCATGTCAGCCGACAAGATCATTGCGGCCATGGCCGATTACAAGAGCGGTGCCCAGCCTGCCACGGTGATGCACCAGATCGCCAAGGGCTACACCGATGAACAGATCAGTCGGCTGGCTGGCTTTTTCGCCGTCCAGCCGGTGAAGAAATGAGGTCGCCGATGGACTCGAAAACCTCGGCTTTCGAAGCCGGCCGGCGGCGTCTGCTGGCCGGTGGCGTGGCCTGGGCCGGCTTCGCGCTGGCCGGTTGCGCCAGCACGCCCGCGGGCCGTCCTTCCGGCCCATCGTTGGGTCGCGTGGTAGTGATCGGCGGCGGCTTCGGCGGCACCACGGCAGCGCGTTATTTGCGCCTGTGGGGCGGCAATGTCGATGTCACGTTGGTCGAACGCAACCCGCAGTTCATCTCGTGCCCGATGTCCAACCTGGTGGTAGGCGGCTACAAACAGATGGCCGACATCACGCTGGGCTATGACGGCCTTCGTGCGCTGGGCGTGAAAGTGGTGCAGGGCGACGTCGTGGCCATCGATGCGGCTGGCAAGAAGGTGCGGCTCACCAGTGGCGCAGAACTGCCCTACGACCGCCTGATCGTGTCGCCCGGTGTGGATTTCATGAACGAACAGGTCGGCGGCCTGGCTGCCGCGCTGGCCAGCGGGCAGGTCGTGCACGGTTGGAAAGCCGGGCCGCAGACGGTGGCGCTGCGCAAGCAATTGCTGGACATGCCCGATGGCGGCGTTTACGCCATCAGCATCCCCAAGGTGCCCTACCGCTGCCCACCCGGGCCCTACGAAAGGGCATGCCTGGTGGCCGCCTACTTCAAGGAAGCCAAGCCACGCAGCAAGGTGCTGGTGCTGGACGCCAACCCCGAAGTCCAGTCAAAGAAGGCCCTGTTCGAAAAGGCCTACGCCCAGCATTACCCCGGCATCCTGGAATACCGGCCCAACGCCGAATTGAAGGATGTGGCGGGTAACGTGGCCAAGCTGGAATTCGAGGACGTGCGAGCCGATGTGCTGAACGTGGTGCCCCCGCAGCGTGCTGCAGACCTGGCGCACAGCGCAGGCCTGGTAACCATCAACAAGCGCTGGGTGGGCGTGAACTGGCTGACCATGGAATCAACCGCGGTGCCCGGTGTCCACGTGTTGGGCGACGCCACCTTCCCGGCGCCGCTGATGCCCAAGTCGGGCCACATGGCCAACCAGCATGCCAAGGTCGCGGCGGCGGCCATCATCCAGTTGCTGAAAGGCGAAGCGGTGAGCGCCACGCCGGTGCTGGTGAACACCTGCTACAGCTTCGTGACGGCGAAGGAGGCCATCCACGTGGCCACGGTGCACCAGTACGACAGCACCGAGAAAACCTTCAAGACCGTACCAGGCTCGGGCGGTGTGTCGGCAAGCGCCAGCCAGCTTGAGGGCCGCTACGCGCTGTCCTGGGCCGACAACATCTGGACCGACATGCTGGGCTGATGGGTCGGCCCGGTTGCGTCGGCCCGGTTGCGCCTGCCCGGTCGCCGCGCCGGATCAGGGCTTGATGTAGGCGTAGCCCAGTATCTGCAGCTTGGCCAGGCGGACCACGCCTGACGGCGTGAAGTCGGCTTCCTGGATGAACTGCTCTTTCTTCAAGCCGCGATTCTTCAGCGTGATTTCGCAAATCTCGAAGGCCACGCCGCGGCCTTTCAAAGCGGCCACCAGCGGCGCGTATTCGGTGCCGTTGGCCGCCTTGGCGCCTTCCATCAGCATGTCCACGCCTTCGGCATGCGCAACCACGGTGATCTTGGCTGCAGGGTCGGTGTCGATGTGGTTGCGCACGTTGCGCAAACCCTTCAAGCCTTGCGCGCTGGCGTTGTCGAAGTGGTAGACCACCTTGTCCTGCGCCAGGCTGGCGGTGGCCGCCAGCAGCAGCGCGATAGCGGCGATTCCCGTTTTCAGCTTCATGGTGCTTGCCTTCGTAGTGTTGAACAAGCCGCAGTGTCAACCCAGAGCGATGCCAGGGTTGCCTTGGGTGCCCGCCAACGCGGGCGTGTTGATGCGGCGCGGTTTCACGCGGCCGCCCTGCGCCTTGAGCCAGGTCTCGACGTGTTCCCACACCGGCTTGGCGCCCGGCAGGTTCCTGGCCTCTTCGGCCACCGCGGCCCAGCCTGCCACCTTGTAGGTCTTGTCGGCTTCGATGGCTTGGCCTTTCAATTGCATGCTGCCAATGCGGCTGCCCATCTTCTCGCCCGGTGTCAGGGTGTAGGTCAGTCCACCCGCGCGCACCATGTCGCCACCTTGTTGGTAGTACGGGTCGGGGTTGAACAGGTTGTCGGCCACATCTTCCAGTATGGTCTTGATGGTCGTGCCCGTCATCTCGCTCAGCGTGGCCGTGGGGTAGGTGATGGCCAGTTGGTCCATCACCAATTCGCGCGTGATGGTGTCGCCCGGCAACAGCGTGGTGCCCCAGCGGAAGCCCGGCGAGAAAGCGATCTCGGCCCCCTGCACATCCATCATGGCGTCGCAGATCAGCTGGTCCCAGCTGCCGTTGAAATTGCCGCGGCGGTACAGCAGGCCGTCGGTGATGGCCAGCTTCTCGTTCAGCCTGGTCTCGAAGGGTGCGCGCACCCGGGTGATCAGTGCCTGCATCTCGGCGTCGGGTCGCAACTGGTTGGCGAAGACCGGCAGCAGGCGGTAGCGGAAGTCGGCCAGCTTGCCGAACTTCACGTCGAAGTCCATCACGCCCAGAAACTTACCGTTGCTGCCGGCGTTGGTCACCAGCGTGGTGCCGCCGGCGTTCCTGACCGGCACCGGCACGGGCACGCCGTCGTGGGTGTGGCCGCCCAGAATGACGTCGATGTCGCGCACGCGGCTGGCCATCTTCAGGTCGACGTCCATGCCGTTGTGCGACAGCAGCACCACCAACTGCGCACCCTTGCCGCGCACCTCGTCCACCGCCTTCTGCATCGCCATTTCCTGGATGCCGAACGTCCAGTCGGCCACCAGGTAGCGCGGGTTGGCGATGGGTGTGTACGGGAAGGCCTGGCCGATGATGGCCACACTGATGCCGTTGATGTTGCGCAGTGTGGAGGGCTGGAACACCGGGTCGCCGAAGTCGTTGGTCTTGATGTTCTGCGCCAGGAATTCGATGTGGCCTTTGAAATCGCCTTCGACGATGGCCTTGACCCGGTCCATGCCGTAAGTGAATTCCCAGTGGCCGGTCATCACGTCCACGCCCAGCAGCTTGCTGGCGTCGACCATGTCCTGCGCGTTCGTCCACAGCGACGTGGCTGAACCCTGCCAGGTGTCGCCACCGTCCAGCAGCAGCGCGCCCGGCCGGCTGGCCTTCATGCGCTTGACCAACGTGGCCAGGTGCGCGAAGCCACCGACGCGGCCGTAGCGCCGCGCGGCCTTATCAAAGTCGAGATGGGTCACCGCGTGAGCCATTGCGGTGCCCGGCCGCACGCCGGCGGCCTTCAACAGATGTTCACCGACGAGGTGTGGCAACTGGCCCCGCATGCGGCCCAAGCCCAGGTTCACGCTGGGCTCACGGAAGTAAACGGGATTGAGCTGCGCGTGGCAGTCGGTCATGTGCAGCAGCGACACATTGCCGAAGGGCGGCAGGTCGTACAGCCCCTGCTCGGCAGTGGCTGCATCGGCGTCGGCATGGCGCTCCAGTGCCATGCCCGCCGCCGACGCGGCGGCCATCACCTGCAGGAAGTCGCGCTTGGAAAGATTCATGATTCGGCACCTGCAAAGCGGCGTCGCCGTGCTTACTGGTTCACCGGCGAACGCGGGTCCAGCAGCAGCGCCATCACATCGCGCA
>JAYSYH010000056.1:0-7052 GCA_043716645.1 Betaproteobacteria bacterium
TTCCAGCCAACCCGCGGCAGCCTGACGCTGGCCTTCGGCAACGTGGCCGCATACGCCCGCTACGACCCGGCCAACCCCTACCCGTCGCGCTGCGTGGACGAGGACTTCAACCGCGTCTGGGCCGACGCCGAACTGCAAGGCCCGCGTGATTCGGTCGAACTGCGGCGGGCGCGCGCACTGCGGCCTTTCGTCGACGCCGCCGACCTGCTGCTGGACATCCACAGCATGAGTGGGCCGTGCCGGCCGCTGATGGTTTGCGGCACGCTGGACAAGAACGCCGCGTTTGCGCGTGAATTGGGCACGCCGGCTGATTTGCTGATCGACACCGGCCACCCCGCCGGCCTGCGCATGGTCGAGCGCGGCGGTTTCGGCGACCCGGCTTCGCCCAGGAAGGCTCTGCTGATCGAGTGCGGCCAGCACTGGGAAAAGGCGGCCGCCGACGTGGCCATCGACAGCCTGGTGCGCTTCCTGGGCCTGACCGGACTGGCCGATCGGGCCTGGGTGCAGGCCCACGCGATGCTGCCGCTGCCGACCGAGCAGCGCCTGGTGCGCGTGACCGAAGCTGTCGTCGCGCGCAGCACTGATTTCCACTTCCTGGTGCCGGCGGTGGGCTTTGGTGTTGTTCAGCTGGCGGGCACGCCGATCGCGCAGGATGGCGACCACGTCTGGCTGGCACCTTACGACCACACCGTGTTGGTGATGCCGGGCGTAAAGAACCTCAAGGCCGGCGGTACGGCGGTGCGGCTGGGGCGTTTCGAGTAACCCTCAAGCCCGCGCGGCGACGCCGGCCAGTGCTGGCGACACTGCTCCTTCAGCTGCTTCGGCCACTGCTTCCACCGCCCCCACTGCGGCCAGCACAGCCGCTGCCGTTTCTGCCGGCCGCTCCATCGGAAACAGGTGCGAGCCTTCGACCCAATGCAGGCGTTCGTGGACCAGCGCGCGGGTGGCGGCCAGGCCCACCTGCCGGCCTTCGTTGGAACGCGTGCCGGCCAGGTAGGTAACCGGGCATTGCGGCGGGTGGCGCCGCAACAGGCTGCCCAGGTTGTGGCTCAGCGTGTTGTACAGGCGCGTTTCGACATCGCGGTGGAAGGCCAGACGCACCGCTTGCGGGCTGTCGCCTTCGGGGTCGGGCTCAAGGCCGGCGGTGATGTAGTCGCGCAGCACCGCCGGCTCCCAGCGCGCGAAGGCGTGCTTGGCCGCGAAGTGGCCGTGGGCGGCCTCGGCCGACGGCCACTGCCAGCGTCGCCTGGCCGACACGCGGCCGGGCAAGAAACGGCGGATCAACCCGCCCACCTTCATCACCTGCACGCTGTGGGCCTTCCAGCCGGCCAGCACCGGCGAGTCGATCAGCACCACGCTGCGCGCCAGATCGGGCCGCTTGCAGGCCGCCATCAGGCTCAGGTAGCCGCCCAGTGAATGACCGACCAAATGCACGGGCTGCCTAGGGCTTTCGTGCCGCACCAGATCGATGAGCTGGTCGCGCAGGCGCGGCCAGTTGCTGGTGACGGGGTAGGCCGGGTCGTGGCCATAGCGTTCCACCGCGATGACGCGGTAGCCGGCGGCGCGCCAGGCTACGAACAGGCTGCGGTAGACGCCCGCCGGGAAGCCGTTGGCGTGGCTGAAGGCGATGACCGGAGGCGGGGGCCGGTGCGGGGGCGGGGTCGCTGTCGATGGCAAGTTGATCAAAGGGCAAGCAGCGCTGCATAAAACCTGAATTTTGCCTGCTGCCGCCGGCCCACGCTGCCGCGCGCGGGCAGCCGCGCGTCAAAGCGCCAGCTTGAACACGGCCACCGCTTGCACCAGCTGGTCTGCCTGGGCCTTCAAGCTTTCGGCGGCGGCGGCGCTTTCTTCCACCAGCGCGGCAGTCTGCTGCGTGGCGCGGTCCATCACAGCCACCGCCTCGCCAACCTGGGTGACGCCGGCGTTCTGCTCGATGCTGGCCGCGGTGATCTCGCCCATGATGTCGGTGACGCGCTGGATGGCGCCCACCACGGTGTGCATGGTGGCGCCGGCGCGGTTGACCAGCGCATTGCCTTGTTCCACGCGCTCGACGCTGGTGGCAACCAAAGACTTGATCTCGCGCGCGGCGGCGGCGCTGCGTTGCGCCAGGCTGCGCACCTCGGTAGCTACCACGGCAAAGCCGCGGCCCTGTTCGCCGGCGCGGGCTGCTTCCACGGCCGCGTTCAGCGCCAGGATGTTGGTCTGGAAGGCGATGCCGTCGATGACGCCAATGATGTCGCCGATGCGCTGGCTGCTGGCGTTGATGCGCTGCATGGTGTCGACCACCTGCGCCACTTCGGCGCCACCCTGCACGGCCACCGCGCTGGCGTGCCTGGCCAGCTGGTTGGCCTGCTGCGCGCTGTCAGCGTTCTGTCGCACGGTGCTGCTCAACTGCGCCATCGTCGACGCCGTTTCCTGCAGCGAAGATGCCTGCTGTTCGGTGCGCTGGCTCAGGTCGAGATTGCCCGATGCGATCTGGCTGCTGGCCGTGGCCACGCCGTCGGCGTTCTGCCGCACGCCGCCCACCAGTTGCGACAGGCTGGTCTGGGTGGCCTGCAGTTGCGCCATCAGGCTGCCGCGGTCGCCGGGCTTCAGGTCGATGCGGCTGCTCAGATCGCCCTGCGCAAAGGCGGCAGCCAGGGTTGCGGCTTCGCGTGGTTCGCCCCCCAGTTCGCGCACGATGCCGCGCACGAAGTGGATGCCCAGCGCGGCGCCGGCCGCCAGGGTCAGCAGCAACAGCGCCGCCAGCAGTGCGCTGTTGCGCGCATATTGGTCAGCGCGGGTCTGCAAGACTTCGCCCAGGGCCGCCAGCGCCACGCCGTTGAATGCGTAGACAGCGTTGATGGTGGCCGTCAAGTTATCGAAATAGGCGTCGGCCTTCAAGGTCAGTTCGGGCGCGGCTATGACTTCTTGGTTGGCCAGCGCCAGCGTCTGCTCGATCTGGGCGCGCAGCTTGTCGCCTTTGTCGCTCAAGCGCTGCTGCAATACAGGGTTGATGGCCTCGGCCTTGCCCAGGTTGCGCATCAGGTCTGCATAGCGCTCGCCGGCTTGCAGGTGCAAACCGGCCAACCCGGCGCGGGCCTCAGGCGTGATGCTGCCCACGGCCAGGAAGCCGGTGCCGCGCGCACGCAATTGGCCGAGCTTTTCCGTCAGCATGGGCGCAATCGAGCCCGCGGCCTGCAACAGCGGATAAGTGTCCGGGCCGGAATCCAGCGACAGCCCGGAGCCGTCCAGCACGTCGTCCAGCAAGACCAGCAGCTCACCGATGTAGACAGTGTGCTGGGCGGTGCTCTCGGCTGGCGTCAGCTTCTTGTCGGCCACCGCTTGCTGCAGTTCGCCCCAGCGCTTCTGGCGCTGTTGCCAGCTGTCACGCAGCTTGACGTCGACAAAAGAGGCCTGCTGCAACTCTTCGTTCAGCCCGGCGATGGCCTTGGCCACTGTTTCCCGTTGTCCGGGTAGCTTGGCCGCCAGGTTTTCATTGCCGCTCAGCATGCCGGCGGCCATCCCGCGGTGTTGTTGCACCACTTGCATCACCTGCTGCAAACGCAAAGTGGGCGCCATGCCGGCCACTTCATTGCGGGCCACCTGTATTTCGCCCAGCGCCTGGTTGGTGTACAGCCCGCTCGGCAGGGCGCTGGCGCCCAGCGCCAGGGCGCCGATGAAAGTGAATCCTGCTGCCTTCGCACACATTTGCGCGCGCCCAGCGCTTGCCGCGTCAGACGATGCGTTCGCCCGGCGCCGTGATCTTGCGCATCGGCTCGTGCCGCTGCAGCGGGCTCATCAACGGGTGGGTGGTGGCACTGCCGTCCCAGCACGGGTCGTCGATGCTTTCGAAAACTTCGCGCAGGCGCTGGCCCCAGGTGCTGTGGATCATCCGGAAATACGGGTTCTGCTCGTCGATGCAGACGATCTCGTCGCAGGCGAAACTGCCATCGCGGTAGACCAGCAGGTCCAGCGGCAGGCCCACGCTGAGGTTCGACTTCAGCGTGCTGTCCATCGACACCAGCGCGCATTTGGCGGCTTCGTCGAGTTCGGTGCGCGGCGTCAGCACGCGGTCCAGGATGGGCTTGCCGTACTTGCTTTCGCCAGCCTGGAAAAAGCAGGTTTCACGCGTCGCTTCTATGAAGTTGCCGGCGCTGTAAACCAGGAAGAGGCGCATCGCCTCGCCCTTGATCTGGCCGCCGAAGATCATGCTGGCGTTGAAGTCGACGCCCGACTTCTTCAGCGCCGGGCCGTCCTGTTCCCAGACCCGGCGCACCGCTGCGCCCAGCACCCGGGTGGCGTCGAACATGCTGGTGGCGTTCCAGATCGTCAGGCCGGCTTCGGTGCCGTTGTCGATCTTCTCGACCTGCAGCAATTCACGCACGCTCTGGCTGATGCTCAGGTTGCCGGCCGACAACATGACCATGAAACGGTCGCCGGCCTTCTCGTAGACCATCATCTTGCGAAAGGTGCTGATCGCGTCCAGGCCGGCGTTGGTGCGGCTGTCCGACAGGAAGACGAGGCCGGCGTTGAGGCGGATGCCGACGCAATAGGTCATGGTGGTGGGTGGGGTGGTGGGTGGGGTTGTGGTGGGGGACGCAACGGGCCACGAGGGTAGCAGGATCAGGGCTGCATCAAGTCTGCGTCAGGGCGAACGCGAAGCCTGCCGCGCTGCGCGGGCGCCGAGAATCTGGGTTGACCCCACGCCTCACGCCCCACGCACCACAGGAGCTGACCATGAGCGACATCGACATCGCCCGCCAGGCGCGCATGCAGCGCATCACGACACTCGCGCAAGAGCGCCTGGGCATCCCCGAAGAACACCTGGTGCCCTACGGCCACTACAAGGCCAAGCTGGCGCTGCCGTATATCAGCAGCCTGGCGCAGCGGCCCGGCGCGAAGGACGGCAAGCTGGTGCTGGTCACCGCCATCAGCCCGACGCCGGCCGGCGAGGGCAAGACCACCACCACGGTGGGCCTGGGCGACGCGCTGAACTTCATCGGCAAGAAGGCTGTGATAGCGCTGCGCGAGCCCTCGCTGGGGCCGGTGTTCGGGTTGAAAGGCGGGGCCACTGGCGGCGGCTGGGCGCAGGTGGTGCCGATGGAGGACATCAACCTGCACTTCACCGGTGATTTCTCGGCCATCGGGCTGGCGCACAACCTGCTGTCGGCGGCGCTGGACAACCACATCCACCACGGCAATGCGCTGGATATCGACGTGCGCCGCGTGACGTGGAAGCGCGTAATGGACATGAACGACCGGGCGCTGCGGCAGATCAACGTCAGCCTGGGTGGGCCGGCCAACGGCTACCCGCGGCAGGACGGTTTCGACATCGTGGTGGCTTCCGAGGTGATGGCCATCCTGTGCCTGTCCACCTCGCTGGCCGACCTGAAGGCCCGCCTGAGCCGCATCGTGGTGGCCGAGACGCGCGCCCGCAAACCGGTGCGCGCCGCCGATCTGAAGGTGCATGGCGCGATGACGGTGCTGCTGAAGGACGCGCTGGCGCCCAACCTGGTGCAGACCATCGAAAACAACCCGGCGCTGCTGCATGGCGGGCCGTTCGCCAACATCGCCCACGGTTGCAATTCCGTCATCGCCACCCGCACCGCTTTGCAACTGGCCGACTACGTGGTGACCGAAGCCGGTTTCGGTGCCGACCTGGGGGCCGAGAAGTTCATCGACATCAAGTGCCGCAAGGCCGGGCTGGCCCCGGCAGCCACGGTGCTGGTGGCCACCGTGCGGGCGCTGAAGTTCCACGGCGGCGTGAACCTGGCCGATCTGGCGCCCGAGAACCTGCCGGCGCTGGAAAGCGGCCTGGCCAACCTGACGCGCCACCTGCACAACCTGCGCGAAGTCTTCGGCCAGCACTGCGTGGTCTGCATCAACCATTTCGCCAGCGACACCGAAGCCGAACACGCTTTGCTGCGCCAGCGCATCGGCGCGCTGGGCGTGGCCGTGCACACCGCCCGCCACTGGGCCGAAGGCGGCCAGGGCGCGGTCGACCTGGCGCGTGAGGTGGTGCGCCTTTGCGAGCGACCGGCCGCGCTGCGCTTCGCCTACGAAGACGCCGACCCGCTGTGGGACAAGCTCGTCAAGCTGGCCACCCGCACCTATGGCGCGCAGGGTGTCAACGCCAGCGCGGCGGTGCGCGCGCAGATCGACGGCTTGCAACAGGGCGGCTACGGGCACTTGCCGATCTGCGTGGCCAAGACCCAGTACAGCTTTTCCACCGACGCCAGCCTGCGCGGCGCACCCAGCGGCCACACGCTGGACGTGCGCGAGGTGCGGCTGTCGGCCGGTGCCGAATTCATCGTGCTGGTCTGCGGCGACATCATGACCATGCCCGGTCTGCCCAAGGTGCCATCGGCCGAACACATCGATCTGAACGAAGCCGGCGAGGTCGTCGGCTTGTCCTGATCAGCGCGCAGGCAGCAGCCCGGGCAACAGCGCCCGCAGCCGGTACAGCGCGTCCAGCGCTTCGCGCGGTGTCAGCTGGTCGGGGTCGACCAGGGCCAGCGCCTGCTCCACCGCCGAGGGCTCGGGCACAGCGGCCGCCAACGGTGGCGCGAAAAGGTCCACTTGCGCCTGCCCGCGCTGCGCCTGGGTTTCCAGCGCCTCCAGCGTGGCACGCGCCTGGCGCACGACGGATGCCGGCATGCCGGCCAGCCGCGCCACCTGCACGCCGTAGCTGCGGCTGGCCGGGCCGGGTTCGATCTGGTGCAGGAAGACGATGTCGTGCCCGCTTTCCACCGCGCCCACGTGCAGGTTCACGGCCGCGCTGTGGCGGGCCGGGAAGGCCGTCAGTTCGAAGTAGTGGGTGGCGAACAGCGTGAAGCTGCGGTTCTTGTCGTGCAGGTGGCTGGCGATGGAGCCGGCCAGTGCCAGGCCGTCAAAGGTGCTGGTGCCGCGCCCGATCTCGTCCATCAGCACCAGGCTGTGTTCGGTGGCACCGTGCACGATGGCCGCGCCTTCGGTCATTTCCACCATGAACGTGCTTTGCGCGTTGGCCAGGTCATCGGCCGCACCGATGCGCGTGTGGATGGCGTCGATGGGCCCGAGGCGGCAGGCGG
>JAYSYH010000057.1:0-2273 GCA_043716645.1 Betaproteobacteria bacterium
TATCGCTTTGCGGCGGCCGAATTGGCAGCGCCTGGGGCGCGGGAGAAAGCGGTGTCGCTGGTCATGGCAGGCGGTCTGCTCGGTGCGGTGATCGGCCCGAACCTGGCGGCCCGCACGCGCGACCTGTTCGCTGTACCTTTCGCCGGCGCCTACATGTCGCTCGCGGTCGTCGCCTTGCTGGCGATGGTGCTGATGTCGTTCATGGAATTCGCCCCTGCCCCTGCGCGCACCGCAGCTGACAAGGGTCGGCCGCTGGCCCAGATCATGGCTCAGCCCATCTTCATCGTTTCAGCGGCGGCCGGCGCGCTCAGCTATGGCGTGATGAACCTGCTGATGGCGGCGACGCCGATCGCGATGCAACAGTGCCGGTTGCCGTTCAGCGATGCGGCGCTGGTGCTGCAATGGCATGTGATCGGCATGTTCGCACCGGGATTCTTTACCGGCTCGCTGATCAAACGCTTCGGCGCCCTGCCGATCATGGCCGTGGGCGTGGCGCTGAACCTGGTTTGTATCGTTGTCGCCCTGTCCGGCGTGGAGTTGCAGGAGTTTCTGGTGGCGCTGTTCCTGCTGGGGGTGGGCTGGAATTTCCTGTTCACCGGCAGCACCACGCTGTCGCTGTCGGCGTACGGCCCGGAAGAAAAAGACCGCGCGCAAGGTGCGCTCAACTTCTTCGTGTTCGCGACGCTGGCCGTCAGTTCGCTGTCGTCGGGTGTGCTGGTCACCACGCAAGGATGGCGGCTGTTGAACTACGGCTCGCTGCTGCCTGTGGCGCTCACAGCTCTCGGCCTGCTCTGGCTGACCCTGCGAAGCGGACGTCCAGCCACTGCCTGAGCGTGCGGTACACCGGCTCGGAATCGAGTTCGTGAAAGAGCTCGTGGAACAGTCCGTCGAAGCACTTCGCCGTGACCACGTGGCGCGGCGCCGCAGCCGCAAACGTGCGGCTGCCGGCCGGATTCACGAGATGGTCCTCGGCTGCGTACATCAGCAGCGTCGGAACTTTCCACTGGGCCGCCGCGGCGACTGTCGCCGGCGCGGCATCGGCGATGAAGCGTCCCAGCCGTCCCGACATCCGGCCGTGAACGAGCGGGTCACGACGATACGCATTGACCACCTCGCGGTCATGCGAAAGGAAGTCGGGGTCGATGCCGTTTTTGACCGTGAAGTTCGGCGCCACGCACGGAAGGATTGCCAGCATCAGCCGCTGTAGCACAGTGAGGTCCGGCTGGAGCGCCGGCGAAGACAGAACAAGCCCGTCGACGCCGCGCTTGTTCTGCGAGACGAAATGGCCTGCCACCAGCCCGCCCAGGCTGAAGCCGAGCAGGAGCAGGGGCACGCTGCGGGCCATCCGCAACCGCGTGCTGTCGACGATGTCGGCCAGGTCATCGACCAGCCGCGATGCGGTGGGCAGCACGCCGCGGGCGCCCCCGGATTCGCCATGCCCGTACTGGTCGTAACCCCGCACCGCGAAGCCCCAGGTGTTGAGGCGCCTGGCCACCTTGTCGTGCCGCCCCGCGTGTTCACCGAGTCCGTGCACCAGGATCACCACGCCGCGCAGCGACAAGCCGTCCGGCAGCGGCCAATCCTGCATGGCGATATTGTCGCCATCACTGGCTGTGTAGGTGGACAGCGTCGAGTCGCTGGCTAAGATCCTCATGGCGCAGATGATTGTTCGGCGAGCGGCAATTCGCAATCAAGAATGGACCAACGGTGCGTGGCGCAGGACGGGCGCGCTGGACTGTGACGCGCTGCCAAGACGTGAGCAAAGGTGACGGCACCCACCACAGCGCGTGGACGCGACCGGATTCATGGCAGTTGCGCGATCACCTCGGCCACTGCGGCAGTCAGTTTCTTGGCGTAGGGCACATGCAGGAATTCGTTCGGGCCATGGGCGTTGCTCTTCGGGCCGAGCACGCCGCACACCATCATCTGCGCCAGCGGAAAACCCTGGCTCAACATGTTCATCAGCGGAATGGTCCCGCCTTGCCCGATGTAACCGCACGACGTCCCGAAGTGCGCCCTGGAAGCGCGGTTGAGCGCCTGCTCGAACCATGGCGCCGTGTCCGGCGCATTCCAGCCGGTAGCGCCGCCATTGCTTTCGAAAGTCACACGGGCCTGGTATGGGGCGTTGTCTTCCAGCAGGGCCTTGAGTTCCTGCACGGCCCGCCCCGCATCGATCAACGGCGGCAGTCGCAGCGACAGCTTGAAGGCGGTGTAGGGACGCAGCACGTTGCCCGCGTCCTTGAGTGCTGGAAAACCTTCGGCACCAGTGACGG
>JAYSYH010000058.1:0-7046 GCA_043716645.1 Betaproteobacteria bacterium
GCGCCCATGTTTCAGGCTTGACCGGTTGCCAGCGGGGCTGGCCGCATCGCGGTCATCAGGATCCAGCCGTCTTCGCGGTCGGCCACCTGCACGTCGAGCCACGGCGCGTAGGCGGCGGTCAGCTCGTCGGCCTGGCGTTCGAGGATGCCCGCCATCACCAGCCAGCCGCCGGGCGCCACATGGCCGGCCAGCAGCGGCGCCAGCAGCTTCAGCGGCGTGGCCAGGATGTTGGCCAGCACGGTGTCGTACAGGCCCTGCGCGGCGTCGGGCAGGCCAGGTCTCAATCGGGTCAGCGACACGCCGTTGCGCACGGCGTTGTCGTGGGTGGCCTGCACGGCAGCGGTGTCGATGTCGACGGCGTCGATGGTCGCGGCGCCGACCAGCGCGGCGCCGATGGCCAGGATGCCCGATCCGCAACCGTAGTCCAGCACGCGCTTGCCGGTGCTGTTGCCCAGATTCATTGCCGGGTGCGTGGCCAGCCAACGCAGGCACATGCGGGTGGTGGGATGGGTGCCGGTGCCGAAGGCCAGGCCGGGGTCGAGCCAGATGACCTGCGTTGCAGCGGCGGGCGGCTGGTGCCAACTGGGCACGACCCAGAAGGTCGGCGTGATTTCCACCGGCGCGAACTGCGACTGCGTCAGTCGCACCCAGTCCTGGTCGGGTATCACAGCCAGCGCCTGCAGGATGACGCCGCCATCTTCAACGCTCTCGCCATGCTGCGCCAACAGCAGCGTGGCCGCCTGCTCGGCAGCCAGTTCGGTCTCGAACAGCGCCTTGAGCGTCGAACGCTGCCAGCCGGCCGCCGGTGCCGGCATGCCGGGTTCGCCGAACAGCGCGTGCTCGGCAGCGGTGTCGGCGTCGGCATCTTCAACCGACACCGACAGCGCGTCCAAGTCGTCCATCAGCAGGTCCGAGACCGGGTCGACCAACGTTGCAGGGGCCCGCAGAACGAGTTCGTACATGGTCAGCGCTTGTGTTGTCCCAGCCAGCCTTCCAGGTAATGGATGCTGGTGCCGCCTTCCAAGAACTTGGCGTCGGCCATCAGTTCGCGGTGCAGCGGGATGTTGGTCTGTATGCCTTCGACCACCGTTTCGCTCAGCGCCGTGCGCATGCGCGCGATCGCCTGGTCGCGGGTGTCGCCGTAGCAGATCAGCTTGCCGATCATCGAGTCGTAATTCGGCGGTACGAAGTAGTTCGTGTAGACGTGCGAATCGACCCGCACGCCCGGCCCGCCGGGCGCGTGCCACAGGCTGATGCGGCCCGGCGACGGCGTGAACTTGTAGGGGTCTTCGGCGTTGATGCGGCATTCGATGGCGTGGCCGCGCATCGTGATCTGGCGCTGCGTGAAGGGCAGTTTTTCGCCAGCCGCCACGCGGATCTGCATCTGCACGATGTCGATGCCGGTGACCATCTCCGTCACCGGGTGCTCGACCTGCACGCGGGTGTTCATCTCGATAAAATAGAACTCGCCGTCCTCATACAGAAACTCGAACGTGCCCGCACCGCGGTAGCCGATCTTCTTGCAGGCCGCCGCGCAGCGGTCGCCGATCTTCTCGATCACGCGGCGCGGGATGCCCGGCGCCGGCGCCTCTTCGATGATCTTCTGGTGGCGGCGCTGCATGCTGCAGTCGCGCTCGCCCAGCCAGACGGCGTTCTTGAAGGTGTCGGCCAGGATCTGGATCTCGACGTGGCGCGGGCGCTCGAGAAATTTCTCCATGTAGACCTGCGGGTTGCCGAAGGCCGCGCCGGCTTCGGCCCTTGTGGTCTGCACGGCGTGGATCAGCGCGGCTTCGGTGTGCACCACGCGCATGCCGCGCCCGCCGCCGCCGCCGGCAGCCTTGATGATCACCGGGTAACCCACGGCGCGGGCGATGCGGATGATCTCCTTCGGGTCTTCCGGTAGCGCGCCTTCGCTGCCCGGCACGCAAGGCACGCCGCTCTTGATCATGGCCTGCTTGGCCGACACCTTGTCGCCCATCAGCCGGATGTTTTCGGATGACGGGCCGATGAAGACGAAGCCGCTTTTTTCGACGCGCTCGGCGAAGTTGGCGTTCTCGCTCAGGAAGCCGTAGCCCGGGTGGATGGCCTCGGCGTCGGTGACTTCGGCCGAGGCGATGATGGCCGGCATGTTCAGGTAGCTCAGCGTCGACGACGCTGGGCCGATGCACACCGCTTCGTCGGCAAGCTTGACGTACTTCGCTTCCCGGTCGGCTTCGGAATAGACCATCACCGCCTTGATGCCCATTTCCTTGCAGGCGCGCTGAATGCGCAGCGCGATTTCGCCGCGGTTGGCGATCAGGATTTTCTTGAACACGGGCGGGCCGCTTATTCGACGATGAACAAGGGCTGACCGAATTCGACCGCCTGGCCGTTTTCGCACAGGATGCGCAGCACCTTGCCTTCGCAGTCGGCTTCGATCTCGTTCATGATCTTCATGGCTTCGATGATGCACACCGGCTCGCCGACTTTGACGTGGCCGCCGACATCGACAAATGACTTGGCGCCCGGGGTGGCCGAACGGTAGAAGGTGCCGACCATCGGCGACTTGATGATCTTGCCTTCTGCCTCGGCGGGCGCTGCGGCGACCAATGGTGTGGCAGCCGCGCCCGCGGGCCCCGCCATCGGCGCCTGGAATGGCGCGCCCGACGGCGACAGCATGTACGTCGGTGCCGCAGCACCGCCCACTGGCCCTTTGACAATACGGACCTTGCCTTCGGCTTCAGTGATTTCGAGCTCAGAAATGTTCGAGTCGGAAACCAGGTCGATCAGGGTCTTGAGTTTGCGCAGGTCCATCGAACTTTTCCTCGTCTGGTTCGCGGTTGGGCGGCGCTGTGAGCATCAGCACCCAACTGCCGTATTCGTGTCTCGATCAGGCTTCGATCGGCAAACCTGGAAAGCTGCCCAGCTCGCCAGTTCGAACTGCACCTCTCGAACGCGCGCTGCTGCTGGGCCATCACATTGAATCGGCGCGCAGCGATCACGCGATGGACTTTACGCTTTTTAAGAGCCGTTCAAAGCGGCTTGCAGCGGCTTGCAGCGGTTAGAAGCGGTTGATGGATAGCCGGCCCGGGTTTGGCGCCAGGGCGAGAAAGCTTGTCGCTACAAGGCTTGGGTCCACCCTTGCAACTCGTCATAGCTGGTCTCGCCGAGTCTGCGCTGCACCTGAGCACCGCTGCGTGCGAAGACGACCGTAAAGGGAAGTGCGCCTGTGGTGTTGCCCAACTTGCGGCTGAGGTCGGTGCCGTCGAAACCGGCCAGCGCGATGGCATAGCTGACTGGCGCACGCAACAAGAATTCACGCACCGCCTTCGGGTTGTCCACGGCCAAACCGACCACCCGCCCGCCCTGGCGGGCGAAGTGCTTCGCGAAGCGGTCCAACTCGGGCATTTCCTTCACGCAGGGCGGGCACCATGTCGCCCAGAAGTTCAAGACCAAAGGCTGGCCGCGCAACGGCGCCAGCGCCAGTGTCTGGCCGTCGGGCTGGGGAAAGCTCGTCCGCCAGAAGGCCGTGGTGGCTTCGTCGAGTGCGGCCGCCGCCGTCGCCGGCGCGCCCGGTTTGCTGACCTGCCGCCAAGCCACGCCGGCTGCTGCCGCTGCAACGGCGGTGCCGCCGACCAAGATCCAGTTGCGTCGATTCATGAGTCTTGCGCCATTCTCTTGTTCAGGGCCGTCAGGTCGCCGCGCCAGCTGCGGCCGCGGGCGTCGGGTTTCAGCGCACCGCGCTGGTCGTCCAGGTCGTGCAACAACAGGTGCACGGTCACGCGTTCGCCCAGAGCGGCGCTGGGTGTGGCCACGGTCAGCACGTTCAGCGGTTCACGGCGGCCGGGCAGGTCCAGCGCTCCGCTGTCGTAGTCCTCGCCGGCGTTGATCATCTGGATCTCGGCCGCCTTCGGGTCATCGCAATACAGGTCCAGCCGTACGGTGGACAGCCGCGTGGCTGTGCCGCGCCACACGGCCCCCGACACGTGCGGGCGGAAGTCGGCCATCCGCCCCATCCACAGCGCGGCCACCTCACGCAGTGCATGCAGCTCGGCGGGCTGGGTGTCGGCGCAAAAGAGCTCGATGTGTTCGCGTACCGCTTCTTCCACTTGCTCGTCACTGGGCAGCTCGACACGGTTGCCGAAGCTCCTGGCTGCCTTGCGTTTGGCGGCGCCGTATTCCATGCCTTCGTCAACGACCAAACGGGCCGCCGTGGCGGTCAGTTCTTCGGGCACCGTCACGGCAGCTCCACCGCGTTCATCCGCGCGACGATGGTTGCTGCTCGCCCCGTCACATAGGCCGAGCCGGGGTTCTTCTCGTAGCGTTTGGGCGCTGGCAGCATCACCGCCAGCCGCGCCGCCTGCTCCGGGCCCAGCCGCGCCGCGTCGACGTGGAAGTAGTGCCGCGCTGCGGCCTGCGCGCCGAACACGCCTTCACCCCATTCGACGTTGTTCAAGTAGATCGTCAAGATTTGTTCCTTGCTGAGCGTTGACTCCAGCATCGCCGTCAGTAGCGCCTCCTGCGCCTTGCGCAACGTGGTGCGCTCGCCCGACAGGAAAAGGTTCTTGGCCAGTTGCTGGGTGATGGTGGAGCCGCCCACCGGCTTGGCCACGGGTGCGGGCCGGGCGGGCTTGCCGGGCTTGGGAGTCACGGCCTTGCTGGCGCGCTGCTCGGCCAGCTGATTCTTCTGCCAGGCCCTTTCGATGGCGTCCCACTCGATGCCGTTGTGGTCGACGAAGCCGGCGTCTTCGCTGGCGATCACCGCCCGCTGCAGATGCGGCGAAATACGGCTGCCGTCCACGCTGATCTGGGCCCAGGCGATGTAGTGTTTCTCGACCAGCAGCCGCCAGGCTTCGCTGCGCTGGAAAGCGGTGGACTGCGGCGCCAGCACCGCCATCAGCGCAATGCGCGCGGCGAAGGCCAGCTGCAGCGCGACGAAGCACAGCAGCAGCAGGCTGCCGATGCGCAATGCGTGGCGGAACGGGTTCATCGCGCCGCCCCCACCGTGGCTTCCAGCCCGTCTTCGCGGGTGAAACGAAAGCGCGAGGTGACGACGATCTGGTCGGCCTGCGACCGCATCGCAGGCGTGAACGGCCCGAAAGGGCCGGCTGCCCGCACAATGGCCATTGCGCGCTGGTCCAGCACGCGTAAAGCCGACGGCTGCACGACCTCGGCTTCGATCACCCGGCCCACCGCGTCCACCGTCACGTTCATCGTCAGTTCACCGTAGAGCTTCTTGCCGTTCAGCTGGGGAAAGTCGCGCGTGCCGCGGTCCTCGATGCGTCGGCGCAGCCCGTCGTAGTAGATAGCGTAGACCTCTTCACGCGTGGCCGGGCTGATGTAGCGCTTCTTCGGCCGCGTGCTTTCGTCGTTGATGCGCTTTTCGATCTCGGCCAGCAGGCGCAGCAGCTGCTTGCGCCGTTCTTCCTGTTCTTGTTCCTGCGGTGTGCCGTTCTCGCGCCGCGGGTCGGGCGGCGGCAGCGCGGCTATCTCGCGGCGGATCTGCGACAGCAATTGCTGCTGCTCGTCCTGCAGCGTGTCGATGCGCCGCTTGGCGTCTTCGGCGGCATCGCCGAGCTGCATGCTCGGCGCCATCGGTAACGGTGAAGTCGAACTGCCCTTGTCAGCCTCACCGCCCCCGGCCAGGTTGGCCTGCGCGATGGCCCGCGCCTGCAGCGGTGCTTGCGCCGAACGCGCGTTGACCAGGATCACGTCCAGCGGCGCGTCGCGGAAGGCCCGTTCGACGCGCAGCGGGTCAGCCAGGTGCACCGTCAGCAGCGCGGCATGCGCAGCGCCCGAGGCCAGCAAGGCCCACTGCAGCGTCGACAGAGCCGGCCAGCGCATCGCCGCGGTCTAGCCCGGGTCGGCGGCCACGGCGGCCGGCGCGGCGCTGTTGGCGCTGTTGGCGCTGTCGGCGTCGTCCAGCGCGATGGCCAATTTCAAGGCGCCGGTTGGTTCGGTCTCGTCGTCTTCGGCCGCTTCGGCTGCTTCGGCTGCATCTGTAGCGTCGGCCGCAGGCGCCGCCTCATCCAGCCGGGCCGCCAGCGTGGCGTGCAGTTCCAGCGTCAGCAGGTCGATGCCGTTGATGCGGGCGCGCACGCGGCTGCCGCGCGGCAGGCTTTCGGTGCCGGGCAGGCGGAAGACCAGCGGCAGGATGTCGGCGCGGACCAGCCCGTCCTTCATCACGCTGGCGTCGATGTCGGCGAGCCCTTGCTGAGCCACCCACTGCAGCGTCCAGAAACGTTCGATACCCTGCTGGTAGCCGTTGTAGGCCGAGTACGCAGCGTCGAAAGTCGAGATCACGCTGAACAGCGCGGCGTCTTTGGGCTTGAACGGCGCCACCAGCGCGGCGGTGCGGCCGTGGCGGGCGCAGGCGATGATTTGCCACTGGTTAGCCAGGTCGACATAGCGCCGCAGCGGGCTGGTGCTCCACGCGTACTGCGCCACGCCCATGCCGGCGTGCGGTGCCGGCTTGGTGCCCATGCGCACTTTGTTACCGGGCAGCAGGCTGGCCTGGCTGCGGTAGATGCCGGGCACGCCGTGTTCGGCCAGCCAGCCGCCCCAGGTGCTGTTGGCCAGGATCATCGCCTCGGCCACGATCAGGTCCAGCGGCGCGCCGCGCTGGCGGGTGCTGATGGTCACTGGTTCGTGACCCTGCGGTTCTCCGTCGGTGTTTGCCAGGCGGAAGTTGTAGTCGGGCCGGTTGAAGACCTCGGGCTTGCCACGCACGACTTCGCGTCCGGTCTTCAGGTGGCGCGCGAGACGGTACGCGAAGGCCAGCTCGGTGGGGAACGGATAGTCGGCCGGCGCCTCGCCCCGCAGCGACGCTTCCGTGACGACGCCGTCGAGCCGGTCGTGGCGCAGGTTTGCCGCGATCGGCACGCGCTCGAGGCGCGTCTCGCGCGCGGTGATCGCGAGCGTCGCTTCGTCGAACGTGACGTAGAGCGAGACCGCGGGGCAGGTGCGCCCCTGCGTCAGGGTGTAGGCTTCTACGATGGCGTCGGGCAGCATCGTCAGCTTGTGGCCCGGCATGTAGACCGTAGAGAGGCGCTCGCGCGCGACCTTGT
>JAYSYH010000059.1:0-7014 GCA_043716645.1 Betaproteobacteria bacterium
TCAGCCGGCCATGCCGACACCGCCCGGCAGTCGCTGGTGGGTAGTCTGGAATTGACGCTGCGGCAGCATCCCCAGGCAGCTTGAGCCTGCGGCCGGGTCGCGCTCGCGCTCGCGGACGAGGCCACCACCATCAGACCCGCGCGGCGGCCTGCCGGATGAAGCCCGCCACTTCGTCGGCCGCCGACACCGGCAGCATGTGGCCGCCGTCGGTCAGCGTCAGCGTGATGCGCGCCGGGTGGCTGGCGGCGGTCTGCACGCCGTTGCGCTGCGGGTCGAGGATCTGGTCGCCCCGGCCGAACAGGATGTGCACCGGGCAGGCCAGTTCGCCATAGCGCGCGGTCAGCGGCGGCAGGTCGGTTTCTACAGCCGCCATGTCTTGCGAGGCGTGAATGAAGTTGCCCGGGCGCAGCGTCAGCAGGCCGCCGCCGCGGGTGGCGAAGTCCAGCGGGCCGGTGTGGGGCGCGAAAACCGCCTTCAGCACCCGCGTGCTGTTCAGGATGCCCCAGGGCGTGGCGATGGTCCAGGCCACCAGCGCGCGCAGGCCGGCGCCGCGGATGGCCAGCAGCTTGAAGACCGGCGGCGGCGCGGCCTGCGGCTGGGTCAGCGGGGCCACCAGAGCCAGGCTGCGCACGCAGCCGGGGTGGTTCAACGCCAGCATCAGCGCGATGGCGCCGCCCAGCGAATGGCCGACCACGATCGGCTGCTGCAGCCCCAGCGCCCGGATCAGCTCGGCCACCAGAGCGGCCTGCTGGACCAGGCTGCCGTCGGTGCCCGGTGCGCGGCTGGAATGACCCGCGCCGGGGCGGTCGAAAACGATGACGCGGTGGTCGCTGGCCAGTCTGTCAACGAGGGAATGGGTGAAGTTACCCATCTGCCCGCACAGGCCGTGAATCAGCAGCAGCGGCGGGCCCTGGCCCTTTTCCAACACGTGAATGCGTTCGCCAGCCACGTCGATGAAGGTGCCGCGTGGCGGCATCAGCCGCTGCACGACGAAGCCGACCCCGGCGGTGAAGAGGACCAGGGCGGCGGCCCCGACACAGATGGCAAGTACCAGCATCGCCGCCAGCGCCGCTGGCGTGTGCCCGCCCAGCGCCATCGCGGTCATGACTGCGCCTTGGCTGCCACCGCGCTGGACGGCAGGTCTGCAGCCGGCGCGCCGGTCTTGCGGCCGAACACCAGGCTGCCGTCGTGCAGCCGGCCGAAACGCAGCATCAGCAGGTCGCGCACATAGTTCTGGTACAGCTTCCACGGCGCTTTCGAACCCTGCCGCGGCAGCAGGTGCTGCGCGCGCTGCATGTAGCCAGCGGCCAGCGGCGGGCTGTCGTCGGGGCTGACGCTGGCGTCGCGGCAGCGTGGCGTGAAGTGGTCCATGCGGCGGGCGTCCAGTTCGTTGATCACGCGGCACAGGAAGGCCGCCGTCAGGTCGCACTTCAAGGTCCATGACGCGTTGGTGTAGCCGAACGCAAAGGCCAGGTTGGGCAGGTCGCTGTACATCAGCCCCTTGTAAATCAGGGCCTGCGACAGGTCCACCGGCCGGCCGTCGACCTGCAGCTGGATGCCGCCGGCCACCTGCATCTGCAGGCCGGTGGCGGTGACGACGACATCGGCCGGCAGCTCGGTGCCCGATTTGAGGCGGATGCCGCTGGCGGTGAAGTGGTCGATTTCGTCGGTGACGACTTCGGCACGGCCGTTGCGGATGGCCTGGAACAGGTCGCCATCGGGCACCAGGCACACGCGCTGGTCCCAGGGCTTGTAGCGCGGCGTGAAGTGGCGTTCGACGTCGATACCTGGGCCCAGTTGCTGGCGCGCCCAGCCGACGAGCGCAGCCTTCACGGCCGCCGGCTTGCGCTGCGCCAGGCTGTAGAAATACAGGCCGCGCAGCACGTTCTTCCAGCGCGTCAACGCATAGGCCAAGCCGGGCGGCAGCCGCGCCCGCAGCGCATTGGCGATGGCATCCTTGCTGGGCCGCGCCACGATGTAGGTCGGCGAACGCTGCAGCATCGTGACGTGGGCGGCGGTCTTGGCCAGTTCGGGCACCAGCGTCACCGCAGTGGCGCCGCTGCCGATGACCACCACGCGAAGGCCGGTGCAGTCCAGGTCGGCCGGCCAGTGCTGCGGGTGGACGCGGCGACCGCGGAAGCCGGCCATGCCGGGCCAGCCCGGCAGGTAGCCGGCGCTGTAGTCGTAGTAGCCGCTGCACAGGTGCAGCACGCGGGTGGTGAAGATCAGCGGCGGTGCGTCTGGCGTGTCGGGCGCGTCGGGCGCGTCGGGCGCGTCGGCCAGGCTCACCTGCACCGTCCAGCGGGCATCGGCCGATGACCAGTCGGCGCGCAGCACGCGGTGGCCGTAGCGGATGTGCGGTGCGATGCCGTTTTCCTGCGCCGTGTCGCGGATGTATTTCAGGATGGCCGGCCCGTCGGCGATGGCCTGGGCTTGCAGCCAGGGCCGGAAGTGGTAGCCCAGCGTGTGCATGTCCGAATCGGAGCGCACGCCGGGGTAGCGGAACAAGTCCCAGGTGCCGCCTGAAGCGCTGCGGCCTTCCAGGATGGCGTAACGCTGGCCGGGGCAGTGCTGCTGCAGGTGCCAGGCGGCGCCGATTCCGGACAGACCGGCGCCGACGATCAGCACATCCATGGTTTCAGCTGAGGGCGGGTACGGCGCGGTGGCGGTATCGGACATGACGCATATTCTGGGCTGGGCGGCGTAAGCCTTCATGACGCTGCCCAACTGAAAAAACAGATGGCATTCCGCGCGCACTCTTCACGATCGATCAGATGTGTGCAGCACTAAAGTCTGAATTTGATCCCGCCGCCGCAGCGACAATTTCCAGCACGCTGGAACCCAGCCGAAAGCCCGCAGAGCCATGCGATACCCCGAACCCAAGGCGCGTAGCGCCGAGCTCTTGCGCCTGGCACTGGGGCACATGGGGCGTCACGACGCGGCCTTCAACCCGATCACATTCACGCTGTGGTACGAGTACGTGGCCGGCATCAACCCGAAGTTGAACCAGGCGCTGGACGAGCTGTTGCACGGCACTGAGCCGATCACCGACGGGACGGTGATGCAGCTCTATCAACGCCACGTCTGCGCGCCCGACGACGAGGCGGTGGCGCGCATCGGCCATGAAATGCAGCAGGTGATGAGCAGCGTGGCGCAGTCGGCCACCCAGGCCGGACTTCGCGCTGGCGCCTACGGCGAACAGCTCAGCGGCTTGAGCCTGGCGCTGGCCCGGCAAGGCAACGACGGCGACCCGATTGCGCCGCGCCTGAGCGAGTTGCTGGCCGGCACCGCCGAAATGCAGACCGCGGTGCAAGCGTTGCGGCGCCAGGTGCAGGACAGCCAGGGTGAGATTGAGCGCCTGCGCGGCGACCTGGTACACGCCCGCGATGAGGCGCTGCTGGACGGGCTGACGGGCGTGCTCAACCGCAAGGGTTTCGATCGTCAGTTGGCCAAGCTGTTGGCCGAAGGCCCGGCGCAGGGCAGCGCACACTGCCTGGTGATGCTGGACATCGACCACTTCAAGCAGGTCAACGACAAGCACGGCCATCTGGTGGGCGACCGCGTCATCCAGGCCGTCGGCGAAATCCTGCGGACCGCTGTGGCTGCGGGCGGCTGCACCGCGGCGCGCTACGGCGGCGAAGAGTTCGCCATCCTGCTGCCCGGAACTTCGCTGGAACGCTCGGCGCAGGTCGCTGAAGACGTGCGCCAGCGCACCAAGGCGATGAAGATTCGTGACCGCCGTACGCAAGAGGTGCTGCTGACCGTGACGATGTCGGGTGGCGTGGCCGCGCTGCAGCCCGGTGACGATGCCGCCGCCCTGGTGCAGCGCGCCGACGCGGCGCTGTACCGGTCCAAGCAGGCCGGCCGCGACCGGGTCACTCGCGCCTCAAGCGAGCGTGAAGTGAGCCTGAAGCGGGCGTGAAACGGGTGTGAAGTGAGCCTGAATCAGGCCAGCGACGAAGCGCCATCCAGCGCGCGCCGCGCTGAGGTTAGCCAGCCCAGTCCCTCTTCGGTCAAGCCGGCAGGCTTGTACTCGCAGCCGACAAAGCCGGTGTAGCCGATGCGGTGCAGGTGCTCGAAGATGAAGTCGTAGCGGATCTCACCCGTGCCCGGTTCGCAGCGGCCCGGGTTGTCGGCCACCTGCACGTGGGCGATGTAGGGCAGGTAGCGCGCCAGGGTGCCGGCCAGTTCGCCCTGCGTGCGTTGCGCGTGGTAGCAGTCGAACTGCACGTAGATATCGTCCAGGCCCAGTTCGTCGATGACGCCCACCGCCAGGTCGGTGCGGTCGAGCCAGAAACCGGGGATGTCGTGGCGGTTGATCGGCTCGATCAGCAGCTTCAACCCGGCGGCCCGCAGCCGCGGTGCCGCGTGGCGCAGGTTGTCCAGGAAGGTGGCGCGCAGCGTCGCCTCGGCCACCCCGGGCGGCGCCTTGCCGGCCAGGCAGTTCAGCTGTGGCACACCCAGCGCCGTGGCGTAAGCGATGGCGCGCGCCACACCGGCGCGGAATTCATCGACGCGGGCCGGGTTGCACGCAATACCGCGGTCGCCGGCCGCGAAGTCGCCACCCGGCAGGTTGTGCAGCACCATGCGCAGTCCGTGGGCCTGCAGGCGTTCGCGCAGGGCCGCCGCCGGCACCTCGTAAGGGAACTGCATTTCCACGGCCTGGAAGCCGGCCCGTGCGGCGCGCTCGAAGCGGTCCAGCAGCGGCACTTCGGTGAACAGCATCGACAGGTTGGCAGCAAAGCGTGGCATGGCGAAGCCGCTCACTTCACCGCGTCGGCGATTTCCAGCTTCAAGCCCGTGGCGCCCGGCGCCACGGGCGCGCTCAGCACCTGGAAGTCACCCGGGCCCGGCATGGCGTTGCCGGTCTTGCTGATGCGGGCACCGACCACCACCTGCTGTGCCGACGACAAGCGCGCGGCGGGGCTCATCGCCAGGCTGTCGTCGAGCTTGAAGTCCAGCGGCAGATCGCTGACCTTTCTTTTCAGAATGGCCAGCGGCATGCGCGAGCCGGAGAGTGCGCGGGCGAAGATGAACACCGTGTCGTCGGGACTGACCTGGCGCTGCAGTGCAGGCTGCAGGGTGACGCGGCCGGAGACGGCAGCGGCAGCAGGTGCAGGTGCAGGTGCAGTGGTACTGGTACTGGCACCGGCACCGGCATTACCCGGGGCCGAAGCGCTTCCCACCGCCCGCGGCATGCCACCGCGCTGGCGTGCTTCGTCCAGCGCACCTTGCAGCTGTTGCGCATAGCCGCTGGCCGGGTCGGCCAGCTGCACCGCGCGTTCCCAGTAGGCGACTGCCGACTTGTAGTCGTCGTGGTTGAAGGCCACCGTGCCGGCCAGCGCCAGCGCTTTGACATTGGCCGGGTCCAGCTTCACGGCTTTCAGGATCAGCGCTTCGGGTTCACCGTCGAGCGACCGGTTGTTGGCCATGGCCAGCGTGTCGGCATAGTCGGCCAGCACCTGCGCGTCTTGCGGCTTCAGCGCCAGCGCTCGCTTGTGGGCTTCTATGGCCTCGATATAACGACCTTGCACGCCGTAAGAGCGGGCCAGCATCTGCCAGCCATCGGCGTCGTCGGGCTGGGCTTTCAGGCGCTCGACCAGCGTGGCCACCATGGCGTCGATCTGCGCCCGCTGAGCGGCCGGATCGACGGCGGCTTGCGCCGCAGCTTCGCCACTTTCGCCGGGGCTGACCTGCCAGCCCACGCGATTGCCCAGCCACGCATAACCGGCCAGCGCGAAGGCCAGCACGAAGACGGTAACGCCGGCCACCACACGGCGCGGTGCGCGCACGCGGGGCTCGGCCGGCGCAGCGTGGCCCGCGCCGCCAGCCGGGGCGGGCTGCAGCGGCTGCAGAACGGCGGCCAGCAACTGGCGTTCCAGATCGTCGCGCGATTTTCTGGCCGCCTCGCCAGTCAACACGCCCTGGGCAATCAGCGTGTCCAACTGCGCCAATTGCGCCTTCAGTTTTTCGATCGGGCTAGCGGCGGGTTCGGGCATCGGGGCGATTTGCAAATTCGGCAAATTCGGCAAATTCATCGGGCGTGTCGGGGTCAAAAGCGTCGGGACTGGCACGCTGGCGTGCGCGCAGCATCAGGAACAGGCCTGCCAGCGCGCCGAAAAGCAGCAGCGGCGGGCCAACCCAAAGCAGCGCCGTGGTCAGCTTGAAAGGGGGCTTGTAGAGCACGAAGTCGCCGTAGCGCGCCGTCATGTAGTCGCGGATCTGGTCGTCGCTCTGGCCTTTGGACATCAGCTCGCGGATCTGGTTGCGCAGGTCCACGGCCAGGTCGGCGTGTGAATCTGCAATGGTCTGGTTCTGGCAGACCAGGCAGCGCAATTCGGCGGCCATCACCATCACCCGGGCTTCCAGCGCGGGGTTGCTGGCAACTTCGACGGCTTCCTTGGCGCGGGCCGGTGCGGCGGTCAGCAGCAAAGCCGCCAGCAGCAGGGTGACGAGGCGCTCAACCATTCAGCTTCTTCAACAGAGGTTCAATCTTGTCGCGCAGCACGTCTGGCGTGATCGGGCCGGTGTGCTTCAGCCTCACGATGCCCCGCCGGTCAATGACGAAAGTTTCGGGCACGCCGTAAACGCCGTAGTCGATGCCGATGCGACCGTCCGGGTCGGTCAGCGACTCGGCATAGGGGTCGCCCAACTGGCGCAACCAAGCCGCGCCGGCATCGTTCTTGTCCTTGTAATTCAGCCCGTAGATGGGCACCGGCGAACGCTTGGCGTAGGCCACCCACAGCGGGTGTTCGTCGCGGCAGGGTGCGCACCAGCTGGCCCAGACATTCAGCACCCACGCCTTGCCGAGCAGATCGTCGCGCGTCACCTGCTTTTCGGGCTGCGACAACAGCGCGGCGCTGAAGGCCGGCGCCGGTTTGTCGATCAGCGGGCTGGGCACTTCACGCGGATCGAGATTTAAACCCAGAGCCAGGAAACCGACCAGCACCAGGAAGCCGGCCAGCGACAGCAAGTAGCGATTCAAGCAGCGGACTCCTGCGCACGCGCGCCAGC
>JAYSYH010000060.1:0-2257 GCA_043716645.1 Betaproteobacteria bacterium
CGGCCGCAGGTCAGCGGCATGTTGCAAAGCCTGAACTTCAAGGAAGGACAACAGGTCAAGGCCGGTCAGTTGCTGGCGCAAATCGATCCGCGTTCATTCCAGGCGGCGCTCGGCCAGGCAGAGGGCACCGCGGCGCGCGACAAGGCACAGCTCGACAACGCGAAGGTCGATGTGACGCGTTACCGCGACCTGTTCGCCAAGGACGCCATTGCCAAGCAGCAACTCGATACCCAGGAAGCGCAGGTGCGCCAGCTTGAAGGCAGTTTGCGCTCCGACCAGGCCACGGTGGACAACGCACGCCTGCAGCTGTCGTACACCCGCGTCACGGCTCCGATAGCGGGTCGCGTGGGCTTCAAGCAGGCCGACCTGGGCAACCTGGTGCAGCCCGGCGATGTGAACGGCATCGTGAGCATCACGCAGACGCGGCCGATCGCGCTGGTGTTCGCCGTGCCGTCGGCGCAGCTGCCGCAGATCACCGCGCGACTGCGCGCCAGCCAGCCGCTGGCAGTCGAAGCATTCGACCGCAACGGCAGCACGCGCCTGGCGGCCGGCAGGGTCGCCACCACCGACAACGCCATCGACGCCAGCACCGACACGATCAAGCTGAAAGCGCTGTTCGCCAACGACAACGACGCGCTGTACCCCAACCAGTCGGTCAGCGTGCGCCTGCAGCTCGACACACTGGAAGATACGCTGGCGGTGCCGCAGGCAGCGGTGCTGCGCGGTGCCCAGGGCTTCTATGTGTACGTGGTGGCCGCCGACAATTCCGTCAGCACCCGCGTCATCAAGCCCGGCGCGAATGATGGTGACTGGACGTCCGTGCAAGGCCCGTTGCGTGCGGGCGAAAACGTCGTGATCGACGGCGCCGACCGGCTGCGCGACGGCGCCAAGGTAGAAATCATCGCTACCGATCCCAAGTTGCGCGCCGGTGCCAACGTAGCACCGGAGGGCGGTGGCCGTCGCCGGGGTCCGCGCGGCGCGGCCAGTGGAACCACAGGCAGTGCGAGCGCAGCCGCTGGACCCCGTGTGCCCGCTGCACCGGGTGTGCCCAACGGCGGGCGTCCGGCAACCAGTGATGCAAGGCAAACACGCGGTGCGGCGTCCGCGACTGCCGGCAACAACCCGGCACCCAGCCCCCCCTTCGACGCATCGTCCGCCGTTGACCGGCCCGCTGGCGACCGACCCCGCCTGCCACCCGAGGTGCTCGAAAAGCTGCGCACCATGCAACCCGAAGAACGCCGCGCGTACCTCGCCAAATTGCGCGAAGAACGGGCCCGGCGCGGGGGCGGCGCCGCCAGTGCGCCCGCTTATTAAGACCACTGACATTGGCAAGCCAGCGGCATGAACCCGTCACGCCTGTTTATCGAACGCCCGGTCGCGACGGCGCTGCTGATGCTGGCCATCCTGCTGTCCGGGCTGATGGCCTACCGGCTGCTGCCGCTGTCGGCCTTGCCCGAGGTTGACTACCCCACCATCTCGGTCACCACGCTGTATCCGGGAGCCAGCCCGGACGTGATCTCGACCACCGTCACCGCGCCACTCGAGCGCCAGTTCGGCCAGATGCCCGGCCTCAACCAGATGACCTCGACCAGCTCGGGTGGTGCGTCGGTCATCACGCTGCGTTTCTCGCTCGGCCTTTCGCTCGACGTCGCCGAACAGGAGGTGCAGGCGGCCATCAATGCCGGCGGCAACCTGTTGCCAGCCGACCTGCCGATGCCGCCGATCTACAGCAAGGTCAACCCGGCCGACGCGCCGGTGCTGACGATCGCGGTCACATCACCGTCCCTGCCGCTGATCAAGGTGCATGACCTGACCGAGAACCGCCTTGCGCCCAAGCTGTCGCAGGTCGAAGGCGTGGGACTGGTCAGCATCGCGGGCGGCCGGCGCCCGGCCGTGCGTATTCAGGCCGACCCGACCGCGCTGGCCGCGCTCGGCCTGTCGCTCGATGACCTGCGCTCGGCCATCGCCAGCGCCAATGTGAACCAGGCCAAGGGCAGCTTCGACGGCGCGCAACGCGCATCCACGATAGATGCCAATGACCAGCTTCGGTCGGTGGCCGACTACCAGAACCTGATCGTGGCGTGGAAGAACGGTAATCCGCTGCGGCTCAAGGACGTGGCGCAGGTCGTCGACGACGCCGAGAACCTGCGCCTGGCCGCCTGGGCCGACCGCACGCCGGGCGTTATTTTGAACATCCAGCGTCAACCTGGCGCCAACGTGATCCAGACCGTCGACCGCGTCAAGGCACTGCTGCCCA
>JAYSYH010000007.1:0-8057 GCA_043716645.1 Betaproteobacteria bacterium
GGGCTCATGGCCTCGGAGCCAGCCAGTTCCGGGAAGACCTTCGAGTACTCGGCCCAGTCGATGGCGATCGACAGCGCCTGGCGCAGCTTGCGGTTCTTCGCCTTCGCTTCAGCGTTGTCACCGTCGCCCACCACCGGGTCAAGCATGTTGAAGGCGATGAAGTAGCTGTTGACATCAGAGCCTCGGTTCAGGCGGAAGCCCTTGTCCAGGTATTCCTGGCGCACGGACTCTGAATCCTGCATGCCCACCAGGTAGTCCATGCCGGTGTCGGTGCGCTCGAAGACCTCCAAGTCGTAGAAGCCCTGGCGAAACTTGCCGCGCCGCGGTGCGTCTTCGCGCTCGACGTTGAAGACCAACCTGTCGATGAAAGGTGTGCGTTTGCCGCAGTCGTCCAGCAGGCCCTTTTCCTTGTCGCCGGGCGCGCCTTCGCAGGGGTAAGGTTCACCGCGGTAGTTCGGGTTGCGCTGCAGCACGATGCGCCTTTCCTTGATGTTCTCGACCATCATGTAAGGCCCCGTGCCCACCGGCCAGGCGTCCAGCGTCAGGTCTTGTTCGGCCATTCCGGGCTGCGCGTAGAAGGCATCGACCTCCCACGGCACCGGCGCCGTGAAGGGCAGCGTCATCCAGTAGCTCCACTGCGGGTACTTGCCCTTGATCCGCATGCGCAACAGGTGCTTTTCCGGCGCGCTGGCACCGGCCAGTGGCCACTTGCGAAAGTCCAGGAAGGGCTTGTCGAGGCTGGCCTTGTCCAGGCCCTTCATCAGCTTGGCGTCTTCGGCCTTGACGAGCACACCGTATTCCTTCAAACCCACCACGTATTCGGCAAAGGTGCTGAAGATGGGCGTGGTGATGCGGGTGGTGGCGTGGCGCTTCAAAGCGTAAACAAAGTCTTCGGCCACCAGTTCGCGCGTACCCTGCTGCTTGAAGTCCAGCGGCGTGCGCCGGCTGCCCAGTTCGCCGACCTTCATGTGGTGGTGGACATACTCGCCCTGCGCGTCTTTCGCAAAGGCCGGGTGCGGCTGGTACAGGATGCCGGGCTTGATGCGCACGTCGTAGACGCTCTCGGCCACCGCTTCGGCGGGGGCGTCGTCGGGCAACGACTGGCCGTTCTTGTCCAGGTAATGCGGCTTGACCACGTCCACCGCCGACTTGGCCGTCGCTTCGATGGGTCGCTTCAAGTAGTGGTAGCCGTACGGCGGCTCGTAGATCGACAGCGTGTAGGGCGTCTCGTTGCTCCAGTACGAAGCCGTCGGGTCCAGGTGGCGCGGCGAGCTTTCCTTGACGGCCGTGAACAGCGTGTTGGACGCTGCCGCATCGTGCGGCCAGGGGTTGTTGTCGCAGGCGGCGAGCAACAGCGCCAGGGTAGCGGTCAGCAGTCGGACAAACGCGTTCCGCAGTGTTGAGTTGGGTCCGCGCATGCGGCCTCCGGGGAATGCGCCAGGAAAATCCATTCTAGGTGGCGAAACAACCGGGTCCTTGTGCAGGGCACGCGTTTATCGGCGGTTACCAGCCGATGAGCACGTTGCGCGCGTCGACCAGCAACTCCACGCGCCGGCCCACCGGCAAGGTCACCTTGGTGGGCACATGGCCGAAGGGCAGTCCGGTCAGCAGCGGCGGCTTCAGCACGCTGCGCAAATGGGCGATGGCTGTCTTCAGCGTGTGGCCCCGGTCCAGCGGCATCGGCTTCCAGGCGCTGAAGGCACCCAGCACGATGGCCTTCTGGCGCGCCAGCACGCCGGCCTGGTGCAGTTGCAGCAGGCAGCGTTCGACCCGATACGGGGGTTCGTTGACGTCTTCCACAAACAGGACGCCGCCCTTCACCTCCGGCCAGTGTTTCGTGCCCAGCAGCGAACACAGCATCGTCAGGTTGCCGCCCCAGAGCAGGCCGCGTGCCGTCACACCGTCGAAGCCGGCTTCGGTGCGGAAACCCACCGCTTCGAGCTCCCCGCTCATCGCTTCGGCGAAGCAGTCGCGCGTGACTTCGTCGACGCCGCCGGCCGCGTCGCTGCGGCTGAAATCGTCCAGCGCCATCGGCCCGTGCCAACTGCCCGCGCCGGTGTGCGCCAGCAGGCCCGTCTGCAGCGCGGTCAGGTCGCTGTAGCCGACCCAGCGCGTGCCCCGCGCCACGCTGCGCGCCAGCAGCTTCCAGTCGATGCGGTCCAGCAGGCGCGTCAAGCCGTAGCCGCCGCGCGTGGCCATCGCTACGGAGGGCGCAGCGCGGGCCACCCGGTGCAGCGCGGCCAGCCGGATGGCGTCGTCGCCACCGAAGCGCTGGCTGCGGGCCAGCGCCGCGTCGTCCAGTTGCGCGTCGAAGCCCAGCGCCCGCAGGCGCTTGGCCGCCAGACGCAGCGGCGCAGCCTGCGGCACCACGCCAGCCGGCGTGTACAGCGTCAAAGGGGTGGATGGGTTCATCAGGAAGGTTCGTTTTCGGTCGGCGGCGATGGGGCGGCGGGTAATTCCACGGCGACGCCGACAGGAATAAATTGAGCGGTTTTCTCGGCCCGCTGCTGCGCGCGCCGCTCGGCGAAGAATTCCCGCAGCAGTCGGCCACAGGGTTCGGCCAGCACACCGCCGACAGCCTCGGTGTGGTGGTTGAAACGCGGCTCGTCGAACAGGTTCAGCACCGAGCCGGCCGCGCCGGTCTTGGGGTCGTTGGCACCAAAGATCACCCGTTTGAAACGGGCATGCATCAAGGCCATCGCGCACATCGCGCAGGGCTCCAGCGTCACGTACAGCTCGCACTCGGGCAGGCGGTAGTTTTCCAGCAGCGCGCTAGCGTGGCGCAGGGCCACGATCTCGGCGTGGGCCGTGGGGTCGTGCGTGGTGATGGGCCGGTTGTAGCCGGTGGCCACCACCTTGCCGTTGCGCAGGATCACCGCACCCACCGGCACCTCGCCCACCAGCCAGGCGTTGTGCGCCTGATCCAGCGCCAGGCGCATGCCGTATTCGTCGGGGGGTTCGGGCTCAAGCATGGCGGGGGCTGGGTGCGGCGTCGGTCTCGAACGGCTGGCAGTCTGTTTTTCAGCGCGGATTGTGCAGGGCTGCCCCGGCGTTCAAGCCGCATCGCTGCCGTCGCGACTATGGGCCAGCCGGTGCAAGGCCATCTCGCGCAGCGACAGACCGAAGGCCTGGTACTGAGCGGCCTGGCCTTCTGCCACCACCACTGGCGGCGCGGCGTGCCGGTTCAAGGTGCCCAGCCGCGAGCCGACAGTGACCACCTCGCTGAGGATCTGGTCCAGGTCCTTGACGATCAGGGCGACGCGGTCGAGAAAGTGGTTGAGGTCTTGCGCCAGTTCACCAAACTCGTCGGCTCGCAGTGACAGCAGGGGTTCCATGCGCACCTTCAGCAGGAAGAAAAGAACGTTGGCGTACACGAGTATCTTCAAGCTCAGGGCGCCGGCGGTCAGCCGCACCTCTTGCCGTCATACCGCCTCTTTGCGTTCGAGGTAACTGCGCATCTGCACGGTCCCCAGCACGTCATCGACTTGCGCCTTGACGTGGCAACCCAGGCAGTACTGCTTGGGTTGCAAGGTTACCGCCGCAGGCTGGTGTTCGCCCACCGGCCAGCGCGCCGGCAGGCCCTTGGCGTCCATGTTGCGGGTGGCCTTGATCGACTCGATGGTGATCGCCGCCGGCAGCACCGCGATCGACAACCCCTGTTAGTACCAGCCGGAAGAAGTCCCGGATCATGTGGAACATGAAGGACTGCTCGAAACGGCCACTGCCCGTTGTACTCATCTCTGGACCCCGTCTACTTCAAATGCGCTGCGGATCCGCTGCCGATGATGGGCCCCCGGTAGCCAGAACGCGAAGCGAAAATTCAGTTCGCGCGGCGGGCGTTCTGTGCAATTCCGTCGGCCATCCGCGGCAATAACTGCAGTGGCAGGTCGTGCCCCATGCCCGGGATGAAGTCGGATTCGGCGTCGGCGATACGCGCGGCCAGGTCGCGTCCGGCGGCCACCGGCACCAGCGCGTCGGCTTCGCCGTGGATCACCCGCGTGGGCGCGGTGATGCGCGCCAGCAGCGGCGTGCGGTCGCCGTCGGCAGCCACCGCCATCAACTGCCGCACCGTACCCGCAGGACGGAAAGCACGCTCGGTGGCAGCGCGCAAACGGGCGCGCAAGGCTTGCGCATCGGGCGGGTAGGCTGGGCTGCCGATCAGCGCCAGCAGGCCCTCGAGATGGTTCACCACCGCTTCGGTGTCGCGCCCTTTCGGCCGCGACAGCAAGGCGCCACGCACGCGCAGCGAAGGCTGCGGCAGGCGGCGCGCGCCGGTGGTGGTCATGATCAGCGTCAGGCTCTTCACGCGTTCGGCGTGGTCAGCCGCGACGTGTTGCGCGACCATGCCGCCGAGCGACGCGCCGCAGACGTGCGCGCGCCGGATGCCCAGCGCGTCGAGCACGCCGACCGCGTCACCCGCCATGTCGCCCAATGTGTACGGGGTGGTCACCGGCAGGTGCAAGGCGTAGCGCATGGCTGCCGCTGCAATGGCCGGCTTGCCCAGGTGGTCGAAGCCGGCGCTCAAGCCTGCATCGCGGTTATCCATGCGGATAACGCGGAAACCGCGCGAGACCAGCAACTGAACCAGTTCCTGCGGCCAGGCGATCAACTGCATGCCCAGGCCCATGATCAACAGCAGCGGTTCAGCGCTGGCCGGGCCCTGGTCATCGACCTCGATGCCGAGGCCATTCGCGACGATCTGCATGGTCGTTCAGAGCCGCGAGGCCGCTTGCAACGGCGAGTGGTGCGTCACCTTGTAGAACCAGCGCCGCGCGCCTTTCACGTCAAAACGCTGCCAGTCATGCGGGTCTTGCGCCAGCCGGTCGGCCACCGCGTACAGCGCCAACGGATTCATGCCCATGCCGATGTGGCTGGCATGCACCTCGATGTTTTCGGTGTGCGGCGCCGCCGGGTTGATGCTGCACTGCCAGGCCACGATGCCGTCGGACCTGCTGTAGATCGATGTTGTCGGGCAGGCCGGTGCCTGGCGGATCTGTTCGATCAAGGCTGCGTTTTCGCGCACCGCCTGGCCGCTGACGATTTCGTAGAAACGCCAGGCGTTGGTGGCGCGCGGGTGGCCGGTGAACGGCGTGCCCAGCGTGATCACGCAACGCGCGTGTTCGGGTTGTTCCTTGGCGATCTCGCGCGCATAGACGCCGCCCAGGCTCCAGCCGATCAGGCTGACACGCTGGCGGTGCTTCGCGGCCACCTGAAGCACCTGCTCTCGGCAGCGGTCCAACACGCCGTTCTTCGGGCCCAGGTTGAGGCCCTGGTGCCAGGGATAAGGCGTATAGCCGCGGTCGCGCAGGAAGTTGCGCATGGGTACGGTTGTCATGTCCGAGGCACCCAGTCCGGGAAACACCACCACCGGGTGGCCATCACCCATCGGCAGCCTTTTCAGCCAGGGCGCAGCAGCCAGCATGGCGGCGTATTCCCAGGGCGCGCGGACCTCTAGCAGCATCAGCCAAGCACCGGGGGCGGTGACCTCGGCATGCGACAGCCCATGCGGCTTTGCGGCCTGCACCCCAGACAAGTTTTCAGAGCTGTTTGGGGCTGCAGCAGCGCCCCGCACCCGGCGGCGCGCAGAAAAAATCATGCCTGGATATTAGCCAGCGCGGCGCCGGATCTTTGGAGCGGCCGCCCTAGTCACGGACGTGACCGCAGCCTGAGTGGCCTTGCCCACCATGCCGGTCATGGCGTTGGTCATTGCCCCTGACAGGCCGGCGGCCAGGCGCCGCGTCGCCTTCCCGATCAGGCCCTCTTGAGGCGCCTCGTCGGTCTCGGCCTCACCGGGCCGTGTCATCGCACGCAGGTCATCGAAGGCGATGGCGATGGCGTCGGCCAGTTCGCGCACATCGGGCATGGCCTGCGCGTCGGCCATCAGGCCGAAGTCCAGGCTTTTGTCGTAGCTTTGCACTGTGATGTTCAGCGCCATACCGTGCACGATGATCGATGTGGGGTAGTTGGTGATCATCCGCGCACCGGCCATGTACAGCGGCAGCGGCGGCCCGGGCACATTGCTGATCACGACGTTAGCCACCTGCGGGATGCGGTCGGCCACCTTCGCCTTGCCGTACAGCGCGGTGGCGGCCTCGATCAACCAGGGCACGCCGAGTGACGGGAAGTCGGTCGGCAGGATGCTTTTCAGGCTGCCCATGCTGGACTTCATCGCCGCCGAAGCGGCCTTGATGTGGGCCAGCCGCTTCTTCGGGTCTGACACATTCGTGCCCAGGCTGATGAAACTCATCGAGGCCTGGTTGTCGGCCGTGGTGTCGCCCTTGGCGCGCAGCGAGATCGGCACCGCCGCGATCAGGCTCTTGCGCGGCAACAGCTTGCGCTTGGCGTAGTAGCGGCGCAGCGCACTGCTGCACAGCATCAGCACCATGTCATTGATGGTGGCCTCGTGCGCACGGCCCAGCTCCTTCAACTCAGGCAGCGGCACGGTGACGCTGGCAAAAGCGCGGCCGGTGGTCACCGACATGTTCAGCGGCGTGCGCGGCGCCAACGTCAGGTTGCGGGGGCCTGATCTGCCCGTCAGCAGCGACGAGGCCGACACCGCCTTGCCGGCGGCGTTCTTCAGCGTGCCCACCGTGGCCGGCAGGTTGCGCACGATCTCGGCCACCTTCTGCGCCTGATTGCCCAGCACGCCGCGCAGCATCTCGGTCATCTCAAGGCGATAGGTCTTGGGGCGCTTCGAAAGCACGATGTCGATCGTGCGCGGCACCGCCGTCACGTCCAACAGCGCGTTGGCCAGCGCGACGGCCGCCTGGCCGTCGACAGCGGCGTGGTGCAGTTGCGTGTACATGCCGACACGCTTGAGGCCATCGGGCGACGGCGTCAGGCCTTCGAAGACGTGGAATTTCCACAACGGCTTCTTGCGGTCCAGCAGCACCGGGTGGAGCTTGGAAACAGCCGCTTCCAGTGCGGCCATGCCCGAACCGGCCGGCAACTTGATCTCGACGATGTGCTGCAACAGGTCGGGCTCGGCATCGACCCAGGCCGGGTTGGCCAGGTTCAGCGGCATCCACCACAGCTTGCGCCGCAGCGGCATCAGCACCGGCAGCCGCGAAGCCACGTGCTTGCGCAGTGCGGTGATGAACTTGCCCTTGTAGCCGGCCGGCAATTCGAAGACGTGCAGGGCGCCCACGTGCATGGGCATCTCGGGCGTTTCGAGGAACAGGAAGGTGGCGTCCAGGCCTGAGAGTTGTTTCATGCGCATGTTCCTGACATCGGCCGCGCAGCGAAGGCACTGCCAGCTGGACGATGCTAGGCCGCAGGCTGGCAGAGCTGGCTCGGGGGAGTCCCCTAGAGCTTGCCAGCGTTCTCAGGCGGGACGACGCAGCGCCAGCATCTCGTTGCCGGCCAGCGCCACCAGCACCAAAGCGCCACCGCCCAGTACGGCCGTCGATGGCGCCTCATTTGCGCCCAGCCAGGCCCACAGCACGCCGAAGACCACTTCCAGCAGACCCAGCAGCGCGATTTCGGGCGCGCTCAGCACGCGGGCGGCGGCTACGGCCATCAAGCACGGTATGGCCAGTTGCACGGTACCCAGCAGAGCCAGCAGCGACAGGTCATGCACTGAAGCTGCAAACGGCAGTGCCAGCGGCAACATCACTGCCGCCGACAGCAGCGAGCCGATCAGCACCGCGCCCAACATGTCGGGCGGGCGCTCCCGCGCCTTCAAGTGCTGCAGCAAGGTCCAGTTCACGGCCACGGCCACCGGCACGCACAGCGCCACGGCGGTGCCCAGCAGTTGGCGGGTGTGGCCTGAATTTGCGGCCAGCATGGCGTGGCCGTACATCCACGCGATGCCCACGCCAGCCAGCGCGATGGCGCACCAGGTGCGCGCGGGCAACTTATGGCCCAGCACGAGTCGCGCGCCCAACGCCGTCAACAGCGGGCCCAGCGCCAGCGTGACCAGCACATTGGCCACGCTGGTCAGCGTCAGGGCCAGCATGAAGGCGGTGAACATCACCGCCCAGCACAGGCCCGACAGCCACGGGGCGCGGCCGCCCTGCAGCAGGATGCGGCGCAGTTCGCCAGGCCCGCGCAAGGCG
>JAYSYH010000061.1:0-7005 GCA_043716645.1 Betaproteobacteria bacterium
ACCGGCACCGAAGTGACCAAGGAAGCGGCCAAGATGATCCTGGCCGACGACAACTTCGCCACCATCGTCGAAGCCGTGCGCGAAGGCCGCGCCATCCTCGACAACATCCGCAAGTTTTTGCGCTATCTGCTGTCGTCGAACATGGGCGAGGTGCTGACGGTTTTTCTGGGCGTGGTCGGCTCTGGCGTGATCGGGCTGAATCAAACTGGGGCGGGTGCCGCGGGGCATGCCGGCGGCGCTGTCGTGTTGCCACTGCTGGCCACGCAGCTGTTGTGGATCAACCTCATCACCGATTCGGCCCCCGCACTGGCGATGGGCGTGGACCCACCCACCGACGACTTGATGGCCCGCAAACCGCGGCATGTGAACGACAGGCTGATCGACGCCCGCATGGCGTCAAGCGTGATCCAGACCGGTGTGGTGATTGCGCTGGTGAGTTTGCTGACGATGGACATCTACCTGCCTGGCGGGCTGATCGCCGGCACCAGTGACCTGACCACGGCCCGCACCGCAGGTTTCACGGTGCTGGTGTTGACGAGCCTCTTCACCTGCTTCACCGCGCGCTCGGACACCACCAGCGCGTTCGCCCATCTGTTCACCAACCGCTGGCTCTGGAGTGCCGTCGCGCTGTCGCTGTTGCTGCAGGTGGCCGTCGTCCACGTCGCGTTCCTGAACACCGCTTTCGGCACCGCACCGCTGGCGCTGGACCAGTGGCTGGTGTGCGCGGCGATGGCCAGCGTGGTGTTGTTCTACAGCGAAGCCCAAAAGCTGCTGAGGCGCCGCTGGGGACGGTGAAGTCGCGCTTCAACGGCCGCTGCGCGTATGCCAGCGATCAGCGAGGTGCCGTACAGACCCAGGCAGGCCAAAGCCCCAGATTCAAACCGCTCGCGTTGCGATTGCCTTGATCACCGGGATCGCAAAACACATGGAATCAGGGACCCCCCAATGCCCAACGCTAACAAGAACCTAGGAACGCCCACGGGCAGCCTGCTGCACAAGTGTCCGACGGGCATCAAAGGCCTCGACGAAGTGACGGAAGGTGGCCTGCCCAGGAACAGGACCACCTTGATCAGTGGCGGCGCTGGATGCGGAAAAACTCTCCTGGGCTTGGATTTTCTTATCAACGGCGCAGCGATGTACGATGAACCTGGCGTCTTCATGTCTTTTGAAGAAACCAAGGACGAGCTTTATCAAGATGTGGCGTCGCTCAATCTGGATCTGAAAGGGCTGGTCTCAAAAAAGAAGATTTTCTTGGACCACGTGATCCTGGACCATAAAGACCTTCGAGGAATTGATTTCAACCTCGAAGGGTTATTCATCCGTCTTGAAAATGCCATCGAAACGGTAGGCGCGAAACGCGTTGTGCTGGACTCGATCGAATCGCCATTCGCACTCATCACCGACACCGGCATCCTCCGACTGGAAATCAAACGCTTGTTCCAATGGCTGAAGAAAAAACAAGTGACAACGCTGGTGACTGGCGAATCCGTGAAAGGATCCTACACCCGACATGGCTTGGAAGAATATATTTCCGACTGCATCATCTTTATGGATAATCGAATCCATGAGCAAATCTCGGTCCGCAGAATTCGAGTCGTCAAGTATCGTGGCTCCAATCACGGAACGAACGAATATCCATTCGTCATTGATAAAACCGGGCTTTCGGTCATTCCCATCACTTCCGCAGCGCTTGATCAGCCGGGTTCCAGCGAACGGGTATCGACAGGCACACCGTCGTTGGATCAATTGTTTGCGGGTGGCGGCTTTATCAAGGGAAGTACCGTGCTCGTTTCCGGCACGGCCGGCACCGGAAAAACCAGCCTTGCGGCGGCATTTGCACTAAATCATTGCAAACGCGGCAAGCGTTGCCTGTTTTTGTCTTATGAGGAATCGGCAGGCCAACTTGTGCGAAACATGAGCTCCGTCAATATATTGCTGGAACCTTGGATCAAGAAGGGACTCTTGCGCATTGCATCCACGAGGCCATCGGTCTTTGGCCTGGAAAAGCATCTGCTCGAGATGTACCAGACCATCGAAGAATTCAAGCCAGCAGCCGTCATTATCGACCCGCTGACCAGTCTGCTTGTCGAGGGCAGTCCGCGCGAGCTTCAGTCGATGATTACCCGGATGATCGATCTGCTGAAGATCAAAGGCATCACCGGGTTTTTCACTAGCCTGGTTTCATCGACGGCACCGAACGACACCAGCGGCGAAATCGGGGTTTCGTCATTGATCGATACCTGGATTGTCGTGCGCGAACTGGAAGAAGATGAGGGCAGACGCCGCATACGCGGCCTGTATGTCGTGAAATCGCGGGGCATGAATCATTCCAGCGATATCCACAAATTGGTGTTGAGTGACGACGGCATCAAAGTAATGCTGATGAACGCTGACGCCACAGCAGGCGCCAAGCAAAAGTCGAAGGTCGGCAAAAGTCCGGCGGCAAGCAGGGGATGAGCTCACGGGTTACTCAATAAGGCCGAGTGACGTCAACAGCGCTGCAGAATCACCCCACCCGCCGCGCCACACCCGACTGAAGCCATCTTCACCTTCCATGACCACACTGCCTCCCAAATTCATAGTCGGCATTGGCGGCTCGGCAGGAGGACTGAACGCTTACAAGGCGCTTCTGGACACCCTGCCTGCCGATACGGGGATGGCGTTTGTGATCGTTTCGCACTTGTTACCGACCGCGAGCAGCCAATTGGCAGAAATCCTGTCTCGCCATACCCGGATGCCCGTCAGCGTCGCGAGTGCAGCGATGCTTGTGTTGCCCAATCACGTCTACGTGTCTCCACCCAATACGGACCTGCTGGTTGAAGCTGACCACTTCAAGGTCATTACGCCGCGTACCCGGCGCAATGTTGCCGTCGACCTGTTGTTGACTTCGCTGGCCGAGACCGCAGGAGCAAGGGCTGTCGGTGTCATTTTGTCCGGCTACGACGGTGATGGCAGCGAAGGATGCCGGCGGATCAAGGCCAAGGGCGGAATCACCTTCGCGCAAGACGCATCGGCCGAGGTCGGCGATATGCCGCTAAGCGCGCAAGCTGCCGGCGGCATCGATTTCGTCCTGCCGCCGCAGCAGATCGCGCGCGAACTGCACGAACTGGGCAAGCGTTCCAGGGTGTGATGGCGGGGCTGATGACCTGCGGCGCCTTTTTCCAGCTGCTGCAGACAGCCAAAACTTACTGCAACCGCACTTTCAGCGCCTCGATCTCGGCCAGCAGCACCATCACGATGGCCGCACCGTGCAAGCTCAGGTCGAGCTCCCGGGCCAGGCGCAAGGCGCTGCGCGCTTCACGCAACGCCGGCCCGCTGAATTGCCAGTCTTGCGGGCCACTGCCGGTGGGGCTGAGCAAGCCTTCGGCTACCAGCGCCTGAACCTGGAGCCGGTCGGCGCCGCTGGCCCGGCACAAGGCCGTCAAGGTGAAGACCACATGTTCCTCGACGACCACACTGGCTGCCGTGGTCACAAAGACAAAAGGGAGTTGTGCCATGCGTGTCAAGCCTCAAGTGCCTTGCGGGGGTTGAAATCAGCAAACGCATGCGCCATCGCGTCGTAAGCCTCTTTGGCTGGCTGCGAGCCCGAGGGCGGCAGAGTGATGATCAACACGGCGTACAGATCGCCGGGCTCTTTGCCCGGCAAGCCTTTGCCCTTCAGACGCAGCTTGCGGCCTTGCGATGAACCCGCCGGGATGTTCAGTTGCACCGGACCCTCGGGAGTGGGGGCTGTGACAGTGGCACCCAGCGCGGCTTCCCAAGGCGTAACCGGGAGGTCGAAACTTACGTTGCGGTCGTCGACCCGAAATACCGGGTGCGGACGAAACTGGATTTCCAGGTACAGGTCGCCCGCCGCGGCGCCGCCATGCCCTGCGGCGCCCTGGCCCGACAGGCGCAGGTGCTGGCCTTGCCGAACGCCCTTGGGTATGGCGACCTCGAGTTGCCGCTCTTGCAGCGTGGCGTGCCCAGGCTGGTCGGTATTCGCGTTGAACACGGGCATGCGCAGCGAGATCGTGCGCTGCGCACCGCTGTAGGAGTCCTGCAGGTCGATGAGCACCTTGGCGTGGTGATCTTGGCCCTGCACGGGCATCGATCCGGTGCTGCGACGGCCTGCCTCGCCGCCGCCTCTGCCGCGGCCGGTTCGGCCAAACAGCGTTTCGAAAAAGTCGCTGAAATCTTCGCCGTGTGGGCCGTGTGGCGTGCCTTCGTCGCCGCGACCGCTGTACTCGAAGCCCGTGCTCGTGCCTGATTCCCAGCCCGGGGGTGGCGTGAAGGGTTGGCCACTGGCCTGGCGCTGCGCAATGTCGTCGTAGGCAGCGCGCCGCTCGGTGTCGATCAAGGCTTCGTGTGCTTCGGCCACCTCCTTGAAGCGCGCCTCGGCATCGGGCTCCTTGCTCACGTCAGGGTGGTACTTGCGAGCCAGCTTGCGGTAGGCACGCTTGACCTCGTCCTGTGTCGCCATGCGCGACAGGCCCAGAGTGGCGTAATAGTCTTTGAATTCCATGAGGGGTCTTCTTTGCGCTGGAGTGCGACTTCGCTATTGCCAGCCGTAACGCCGGATGTAGAAACGCTTCATCACGGTGGTCAGCACGCAATAGCCGATCAGGATGGCCAATAGCCACGCGTAGTACGCCGCCGGCAGGGCCTGCAGCCGAAAGTAGCCGGCCAGCGGCGACAGCGGGAGCCACAGGCCGATGACCATGATCGCCAGCGTCATGCCGATCAGCGGCGCCGACGCACGGCTTTGTACAAAGGGAATTTTCGGCGTGCGCACCATGTGCACCACCAAGGTTTGCGTCAGCAACCCCACCACGAACCAGCCTGACTGGAACAGGCCTTGACGGGTCAGGTCATTGGCGTCGAACACCCACCACATTACCGCGAAAGTGATCAAGTCGAACAACGAACTGATGGGCCCGAAAAACAGCATGAAGCGGCCGATGTCGGCCGGGTTCCACTTCAGCGGCCTGGTCACCAGTTCGGCGTCGACATGGTCGAACGGGATGCCGGTCTGCCCGATGTCGTACAGCAGGTTCTGCACCAGCAATTGCAACGGCAACATGGGCAAGAAAGGCAGGAAGGCGCTGGCCACCAGCACACTGAGCACGTTGCCGAAGTTGCTGCTGGCCGTCATGCGGATGTACTTCAGCATGTTGCAAAAAGTCGTGCGGCCTTCGACCACACCGTCAACCAGCACCAGCAGGCTTTTCTCCAGCAGGATGATGTCGGCGGCCTCTTTCGCGATGTCCACCGCGCTGTCGACCGAAATACCGATGTCGGCGGCGCGCAGCGCTGGTGCGTCGTTGATGCCGTCGCCCATGAAACCGACCACGCGGCCATGGGCGCGCAACGCGCGAACGATGCGTTCCTTGTGCAGCGGCGTGAGCTTGGCAAAGACGTTGTGCGCTTCGGCCGCGGCCTGCAGGCTGGTGTCGTCCATGACCTCGACCTGCGCGCCAAGCAGCACTTTGTCGGTCGGCAGACCGACCTGGCTGCACACATGCCGGGTCACCGGCTCGTTGTCGCCCGTCAGCACCTTGACGGTGATGCCGTGCGCGGCCAACTTCTTCAAGGCAGGCGCCGCAGAATCTTTGGGCGGGTCGAGAAACGCGATGTAGCCGATAAGCGTCAGCTCACGCTCGTCGGCCACCGAGTAGGTGGTCTGGCTGGGGGGCAAAGTCTTGACGGCAACGGCCACCACCCGAAGACCTTGCGCGTTGAGCCCGGCCGTAACGGCCTGGGTGCGTGCCAGCAGCGCTGCGTCCAGCGGCAGCGTGGGCATGGCCCGGTCGCCGTCCAGGCTCGCGTCGACAGCAATCCCGTTGGTCTGCGGCGTGCGCACCTGGGTGCAGGCGGCCAGCACTTCCTCGACCGCGCCCTTGCAAATCAACTCGTGGTGATGGTCCTGTCCGCCAGCCAGCACCGCGACAACCACCGACATGCGCCTGCGTTCGAAGTCGAACGGAATCTCATCGACCTTGCGGTAGGCCTCGTTGAGCTTGAGTTCGGCCGCCAACTCCACGCGCGCCAGCACGGCGCGGTCGAGCAGGTTTTTCAGGCCGGTCTGGTAGTGGCTGTTGAGGAAAGCGAAGTTCAGCACTTCGTCAGTGTCCTGGCCGTAGGCATCGGCATGGCGCGCCAGCGCAATCTTGTCCTGGGTCAATGTGCCGGTCTTGTCGGTGCACAGCACGTCCATCGCGCCGAAGTTCTGGATCGCATCGAGCCGCTTGACGACCACCTTCTTGCGTGACAGCAGCACCGCGCCCTTGGCCAGGGTGCTGGTCACGATCATCGGCAGCATTTCTGGCGTCAGCCCCACCGCCACCGAAAGCGCGAACAGAAAGGCTTGCAGCCAGTCGCCCTTGGTGTAGCCGTTGATGAAGAACACGATCGGCACCATGACCGCTGCGAAGCGGATCAGCAGCCAGCTGACACTGTTGACACCGGCCTGGAAAGCGTTGGGCGTGGTTTCGGTGGCTGCGGCATGCGCCGCCAAAGTACCGAAATAGCTGCGGCTGCCGGTGGCCACCACCAACGCCGTGGCCGTGCCGGACACGACATTGGTGCCCATGAAGAGCAGGTTGCGTCGGTCCAGCAAACCCGGGTCTTCAACGGTCTGCTTGCCGTCGGCGCCGTGCAAGGCCATCGGGTCTGCTGCAGCCCGGGCCTGGATGAATTTCTCCACCGGCAGCGATTCGCCGGTCATCGCGGACTGGCCAACGAACAGATCGCGCGCCGTCAGCAGCCGGCAGTCGGCCGGGATCATGTCGCCAGCCGACAAGGCCACCACGTCGCCGGCGACCAGTTCGCGCAGGGCAATGTCCTGAGGCACGGCGGGCGTCGCGCCCGCACCCACACCCGCACCCGCACCTGCAGCCGCAGCCGCGCTCGCACCCAGGCTGGGCACATTCGACATGCGCCTGCGGAACACGCTGGCCTTGCTGCTGACCAGCGCCCGCAAACTCTCGGCGGCGCGGTGCGAGCGGCTTTCCTGCACGAAGCGGA
>JAYSYH010000062.1:0-21024 GCA_043716645.1 Betaproteobacteria bacterium
TCGCCGTAGGTCGAGTCCCAGGTGACCTGGAAGTAGCGCGACTGGTTGGTGAACGGCGGCGCGGTGTCCAGCAGGTTCAGCACGCCGGCGCGTACGCGCAGGTCCTTGTTGAAGCGGTAGCTGCCGGTCAGGTCCCACAACGAGTAGGCCTTGACGTCGCGGTTGTTCCATTCCGGCGCCGCCAGGCCTTCGACGTTCTGGTCGCGATAGCCCGACAGGAAGGTGTTGGCCAGCGTCAGCCCGAAGTCGCCGATGTCCCAGTCGAGGTTGGCCTTCTGGCGCCAGCGCTGCACGGCCTTGTCGTCGCGGAAGCGGCCCAGGCCGTCGACCAGCGGCGAGCGCGGGTCGGTTGCGAACTTGTACTCGGCGACCAGCGTGCCGGAAACGGCGGCGCCGAAGCGGCCGTAGGGGCCGCTGTCGCCGGCCCACCGCAGTGCAACGTCCAGGCCCGACGTGTTCAGTTTGCCGCGGTTTTCCTTCTTCACCGTGATCACGTTGACGAAGCCGCCCGCGTCGCGGCTGACGATGGTCGGGTCGTTGTAGTAGGTCGGGTTGCTGAAGATGGTTTCTTCGCCGATCTCCGAAATGATGTCGGTCTTGCGGATGCTCCACAGGTCGAAGCTGCCGCTCCAGTTGCGGGTGGGCTCGAAGACCACGCCCAGGCTGAATTGCCGTGACTTTTCGGGCCGCAGGTCGGAATTCGAAAAGCGGTCGATGGGCAATTGGCCGACTTCGCCGGAAACCGGGTCGCGCACGAAGCTGGCGGTGATGCCAGAGCGCAACGGGCTGAACAGTTCCGACACCGAAGGCGCGCGGAAACCGGTGCCGTACGAGGCGCGGGCCAGCAGCGTGCGGTCGGGCCGCAAGCTGATACCGGCCTTCGGGTTGGTGGTGCTCAGGCTGGGCGTGCTGCGGTTGATGCGGGCGTCGGACACGCCGTCGTAACGGTCGTGGCGGATCGCGAACTGAGCTTCCCACTGCTTGCTGAACGGCGCGATGACTTCGGCATAGGCGCCCTTCACGTTGCGGGTGTTGCTGGTGTCGGCCAGCAGTGCGCCGGCCGTCGAACGGTCGCCCACGATGTCGTTGCCCTTCAGCGCGTCGGTGGCGCGGAACTCGGTCTGTTCGCGGCGAACTTCGGCGCCCAGCGCCAGCAGCAACTCTCCACCGTCCAGCCGTCCCAGCGCGCGCGACAGCTTGCCGTCAGCGATGGTCGTCGTGCCTTGGGCGATGCGGGCTGCACCCTGAACCTGGATCGAGTCCATGAAGGCCTTGCCCGCAGCCGTCGGCAGCACGAAGGGGTTATAGCTGCCAGCAGAGATGCCGGCGCGCATGCGCGTGTTCGAGACCCAGCCCGAAAGGTTTTCGTCGGTGGCCTTGTTGACGCTGCGGTTCAGCGCCGCGTCGTAGTCCCAGCCACCGAGGCTGCCGGTGGCGCCCAGCACCACGCGTGTGGCGTCGCTGTCGACACGGCTGGTGCGGTTGCCGGCATCGACCAGGCGGAAGCGAAAGCCCACCGGCGTGGTGACGCCGGTGACGGCCTGCAGCGAAGCCGGCAGCGTGATGCCCGCGCTGGCCGCGATGCTGCCCGAGGTGGCCGGCGAAGCGGCGTAGTCGGTCTGCGTCTTGCTGAGCAGCGCCTCGGCGAACAGCTGGTGGCTGTCTTTCAGGCGCAGCGTGGCGCGGCCGATGAAGTTGGTCTTTTCCGACTTCGGGTAGATCTCGGTGTCCCCCATGTAGTTGTAGCTGCAACCTTCGCGGCCACCCAGCCCGGTGGGCTGGACTGAGCTTGGGTTGGCGCCGCCGGTGCAGCTGGCCTTGCTGAAGTTCACGCGGCGCGACGCGCTGTTCGGCCCGCCCGGGTTCCAGGTGCCGTCGGCATTGCTGCCGCGCAGAGCGGTGGCCGGGTTGGCACGCACGAAGTTGTTCAGCGCGGTCAGCTGGGCCGTGCTGAGGTCGACGTTGGCCGGGAACGGGTTGCTCGAGGTCTGCGGCGCCAGCCGTCCTGGCAGGTCGTATTCCTGGATGAAGGCACGCTGGCCGGACCGCAGCGGGTCGAGCTTTTGCAGGTCGATGGCGCCGAAGACGTTGTAGCCGTCTTTGACCAGGTCGCCGTAGCCGGCCGAAGCGTTCAGCGCCGTCTTGCCGGCCCCGCCCTGCTGTGTCGACAGCAGGTAAACGCCGATGTCGCCGCCGCGGTAGTCCTTGCGCGTGATGAAGTTGATCACGCCGCCCATCGCATCGGTGCCGTAGATCGCCGAGGCGCCGTCTTTCAGCACTTCCACGCGCTGGATGGCGCCGGCCGGAATGTTGTTCAGGTCGACGCCGGCGTTGTCGCCGGGGCTGGCGAAATTCGCCAGGCGCCGGCCGTTCAGCAGCACCAGCGTGCTGGAAACACCCAGGCCGCGCAGGTTGGCGCCGTTGAAGCCGCGCTGCGCGCCGGACTGGTCGGAAATGCTGACGCCATCGGTCAGGCCACCGACGTTGGCGGTGATCTTTTGCAGCAGTTCGGCCACGGTGGTCACGCCGATCTTGTCGATGTCCTCGCGCCGGATCGTCTCGACCGGCAGCGCAGTCTCGCTGGCCAAGCGCTTGATGCTGGAGCCGGTGATCTCGACCCGTTGGGTGTCCTGCGCCTGCACCCCGCTGCCAGTCAGCGCCGACAAGGCCAGGATCGCAAGGCTGACGCGGTGCAGTGCAAGGGGATGGTGGGTCATGCGGAACGTCCTTGTTGGTGTTCGGTGGCAATTCAGGAAAAGGTCGCGACACGGCGCTGGCCGGCGCGAGGCCGACTGAACTCTAGGCAGCACCCCGGCCCTTGCCTACCGGCACGCACGGTGGTGGTCGCAGTTACGACAGTCGGCGTCGCTTTTGGCGCAGCATGAGGCGGGTGCGCGCCACCGTTCGATGCCAAGATCACGCCGATGAGTTCCCATCCGTTGCGCCTGTGCGCCTGCGTCTTCTGGGCCTGGGCAGCCGTGATCAGTGCCGTCCCTGCCTGGGCCGGCGGCAGCGTGGTCGTGGTGGGCGGCGCGTTACGCGACGACAACCACGCCGTGTGGCAGCGCGTGGTCGATCTGGCCGGCGGACCTGGCGCGCGCATCGCGGTGCTGGCCAGCGCATCGGGCGAACCGCTGGCAACGGCTGCGAGCATCGTGGCGAATCTGCAGCGCCATGGCGCCGTGGCCCAGGCCATCCCCGTGGCGCCGCTGATACCGGGCATCGACCTGGCCGCAGCGGTGCGTGACCCGCGCTGGACCACGCAGCTGCGCACAGCCGGCGGGGTGTTCTTCAGCGGCGGCGCGCAGGCCCGTTTGGTCGACACCCTGCAGCCCGGCGGCCGCAGCACGCCGCTGCTGGATGCCATCCGCGCCTTGCACGAGCGCGGTGGCGTTGTCGCCGGCACCAGTTCCGGCGCCGCGGTGTTGAGTGTGGTGATGTTCCGCGACGCGCCCGACGTGCAGGCCGCATTGCGCGGGCCGCTGCGCGACGGCGTGGAAGTCGACCGCGGTTTCGGTTTTCTGCCGCCCCACGTGGTCGTCGACCAGCACTTCGTGCAGCGTGGCCGCATCGCGCGGCTGCTGCCGCTGATGGCCAGCCGGGGCATCGCGCTGGGGTTGGGCGTCGAAGAAGATTCAGCGGCCGTCGTGCAGGGCACGCAAGTGGCGGTGATCGGCGCACGCGGCGTGATCGTCGCCGACCTGAGCGACGTGCACAGCGATGCCGCCCTGCCCGCCTTCAACCTGAGCGGCGTGCGGCTGCACTGGCTGGAAAGTGGCGACCGCTACGACCTGGTGACCCGCCAGGCCCAGACCGCCAAGCCGCAAGCCCGCCGGGTGGCTGCTGCGAAGGCTGCTGCGAACGCCGATACGAACGGCGATACGAACGGCGATACGAACGGCGATGCGAACGGCGATGCGAGGGGCCCAGCCTTCTACCCCGACCTGCTGGCTGCCGGCACGCTGGTCGCGGCGATGCAGCGGGTACTCGAAAGTGGCGCGCTTCAGGCGATCGGCCTGTCGTTCAGCCCACCCGTGACGCTGGGCCACGAGTGGCGGCTGTATCAGGATGCCGACACCCAGGGCTGGACCGGCGAGCGCAGCGATGAAGCCACCGTGATCGGCCTGCGGCTGGACTTGCGGCCGGTGCGCATGGCGCAGCCGCTGTATGCGCCGCTGTATGCGCCGCTGACCACGCCACTGACCACGCCGCTGAACCGGCCGTGAACACACCCCGCCAGCGCCTGGGCTTCGTGCTGCTGCCGCGCTTCTCTCTGCTGGCACTGGGTGGCGCACTGGACGCGCTGGCCGCGGCGAACGACGTGCTGGGTGAAGCGCTGTACGCGCCGCACCTGATCACGCTGGACGGGCTGCCTGCGCGCGCGGCCTGCGGCACCGCGGTGGCGGCCACGCACGCGCTAAGCGCGCTGCCGGCGCTGGACGCCGTGTTCGTCGTCGCCGACCGGCCGCTGCCCGAAGCCGCGCGCGACGGCCACGCCGCGCTGCATGCCGCGCTGCGTGAACGTGCCGCGGCGGGCGCCACCTTGGGCGGCATCGGCACCGGTGCTGCCGTGCTGGCCCAGGCCGGGTTGCTGGCTGGCCACCGCGCGACGCTGCACTGGGCCCATGTGCAACCGCTGGCCGAAGCGCACGCCGGCGTGGTGGTGTCGAGCCGGTTGTACGAGATCGACCGCGGACGCCTGAGCTGCGCCGGGGCTACCGCCAGCCTAGACCTGTTCATCGCCTGGCTGGGCCAGCGTCACGGTGAACAGCGGGCGCAGGAACTGGTGGCGCACTTCGGCCTGGAACGGCTGCGCGGGCGTGACGAAACGCAGCGCGCGCCGGTGTCCGCCCGCGTCGGCCACGGTGCGCCCAAGTTGAGCGAAGCGGTGTCGCTGATGGAAGCCAACCTGGGCGAGCCGCTGCCCACCGACGACATCGCGCGGCTGGTCGGCGTGTCGCGCCGGCAGCTCGAACGTCTGTTCAAGCAGCACCTGGACGAATTGCCATCGCGCTACTACGCCCGTTTGCGGCTGACCCGCGCCTGCCGACTGCTGCAGCAGACCAGCCAGTCGATCCTGCAGATCGGCCTGTCCTGCGGTTTTGCTTCGGGCTCGCATTTCAGCAATGCCTATCGCGCCCATTTCGGACACACCCCGCGCGACGAGCGCAGTCAGCGCGCCGCCGCCTGGCGACTTCAGGAGCCCTGATCACCATGACCACCCTGTTCAACATCAACCCCGGCGACCTGCTGCTGCGCGCGGCCACGCCCGACGACCTGCCGGCCTTCGAGCGTTTTGCGGCCGCCAGCGCCATCGGCATCACCACTTTGCCCGCCGACGGCCGCAAGCTGGCCGAGCGCCTCGCGCGCTCGACTCAATCGTTTTCCACCCGCGACGACAGCAGCGGCGAAGAAATCTATCTCTTCGTGCTGGAACACGGGGGCCGGGTCATCGGCAGCAGCGGCATCGCGGCCAGCGCCGGCTTTGCCGACCGCTACTTCAGCTACCGCAACGAGATGGTGGTGCACACCAGCAGCACGCTGAAGGCCAGCAACCGCATCCACACGCTGCACCTGTGCCACGACCTGACGGGTCACACGCTGCTGACGTCGTTCTACATCGAGCCCGAGTACGAACGCACCGTCGCGCCGCAACTGCTGAGCCGCGCGCGGCTGCTCTTCATCGCCGAATTCGCCGACCGCTTTTCCGACCGCATCGCCGCCGAAAGCCCGGGTCTGGCCGACGACTGCGGGCGCTGCCCGTTCTGGGATGCGGTCGGCCGGCGTTTCTTCGCGATGGACTACCCACAGGTCGAGCAGATCACCGGCGGCCGCAGCAAGGCCTTCATCGCCGAGCTGATGCCGCAAAGCCCGATCTACGTGCCGCTGCTGCCCGAAGCCGCGCAGTGGGCCATCGGCCAGTTGCACCCGGTGGGCGAACTGCCGTTTTCTATCCTGATGGATGAGGGCTTCGACACCGAGACCTATGTCGACATCTTCGACGGCGGCCCGACGGTGGATGCCCGCGTGGCGATGCTGAAAACCGTGGCGCTGTCGCGCCGCCGTGCGCCGGGCGACGATCTGCTGACCGGCTGGCACCTGGCCGCCAACACGCGGCGCGGCGACTTCCGCGCCACGCTGTGCCAGAGCCTGGACGCCGGCACCGCACAGCGCCTGGGCAGCGCAGCCGGCGAGGCTTTGCGGGTGGCGCCGCTGGCGTCGCTGGCGTCGCTGGCGTCAGTCACGCATGCGGCCGCGCCATGACAGCCTGGACCGTCCGCATTGCGCAGGCCGCCGACCTGCCAGCCGTCGCCACCCTGACGGCTCTGCACGGCCCGACCCGCGGCAACAGCCGCGGCCACGAGCAGCTGCTGGTGGCCGAAGACCGCAGCACCGCGCGGATCGACGCCGCGCTGCGCCTGCAGTCGTATATCGGCCTGGTGCTGCCGCGCTACTGGTACCACGTGGGCTGCACGGTGCATGCGGCGCCTGAACTGCAGCTGTTCCATCGCCAGCCCACGCTGCTGCTGGGCAACGACCACACCGGCGCCAGTGAGCTGGCCGACCTGGCCTGGCGCGAAGCGGGCCTAGCGCCTGCCGAGCAGGCGGCAGCGCTCCAGGCGCTGATCATGGCCGCGCTGACGCTGGCAGCACGGCCCGGCGCAGCCAGCAGCGCCGGCGTCATCATCGAGTTGCCCGGCGTGCGAGACACGGCCGGCCAGTCGCCGTTCTGGCAGGGGCTGGGCCGCCACTTCTACAGCAGCGACCCGGCCGACGCCGAAGCCCGTCATGGCGCCGACTGGCCCTGCCACGTGGCCGCGCTGCTGCCGCGCCACCCGGTGCTGGTGGCCTTCCTGCCTGAGCCCGCGCGGGCCGCGATCGCCGGCGTGGCCGACCGCGTGGCCTGGCTGCCGGCACTGCTGAAAGCCTGCGGCCTGCGCTACAGCCACCACGTGCGCGTGCACGACGGCGGGCCGGTGCTGCAGATCGATCTGGACGACCCAAACTGACGCCAGCTATGGAACGACACACACTGACCCTGCAGCCCGCAACGCCGGGCACCGAACACCGGCTGACGGTGCTGCTCTTTGGCGCCGCCGGGCGCGGCCCCAAGGCCTGTATCCAGGCCGCCTTGCACGCCGATGAAGTGCCCGCGCTGCTAGTCGCGCAGCAGCTGTGGCGGCAGCTTGCCGCGCTGGAGGCAGCCGGCGCATTGCTGGGCGAGGTCGTGCTGGTGCCCTACGCCAACCCGCTGGGCCTGGGTCAACTGCTGCTGGGCCAGCACCAGGGCCGCTTCGACCTGCGCGACGGCCTGAACTTCAACCGCGGATTCCCCGAACTGGGGCTCGCCGTGGCCCGGGCACTGGACGGCCGTTTGGGCGGCGATGCAGCCGTCAACCGGTTGCTGATCCGACAGGCGCTGCTCGCCGCTGCGCAAGACCTGACCGTGCAGCACGCCACCCAGGACCTGAAGCGCCAGCTGCTGCTGCAGGCGCTGGACGCCGACGTGGTGCTGGACCTGCACTGCGACGGTCAGGCCGCGCTGCACCTGTACGCGCTGACCCCGCAGGCCGACCAGGCGGTCGAACTGGGCGCGCTGCTGGGTGCGCAGGCGGTATTGCTGGCCACCGAATCGGGAGACGCCCCATTCGACGAGGCCTGCAGCCGGCCCTGGCTGCAACTGCAGCAGCACTTCCCGCAGGCGGCCATACCGCTGGCGTGCTTCGCGGCCACCGTGGAGTTGCGCGGCGAGGCCGACACCAGCCACTCTTTGGCCGCGCAGGACAGTCAGGCGCTCATCGAATTCCTGCGCCGTCGGGGCATCGTGGCCGGTGTGCCGGCGCCGCTGCCGGCGCCGTTGTGCGAACCGACGCCGCTGGCCGCTTCTGAACCGGTGGTGGCGCCGCAGGCCGGCATCGTGGTCTTCCATGTCGAGACCGGGCAGCACGTGGGCGCCGGGCAGAACGTGGCCGACATCGTCGACCTGGACAGCGGGGCCATCACGGCGGTGTGCGCGCAGTCGGCCGGTGTTCTTTACGCGCGCTGCCCACTGCGTTGGGCGGCCCGTGGCAGCCGCTTGGCCAAGATCGCCGGCACCGCGCTGGCCCGCAGCGGCAGTTTGCTCAGCCCCTGACCGTTCGGCGTCGCCGGCCTGTCAGCCCCGCGCCGCCTTGCCGTAGCTGGCGAACTTGGCGATGACTTCGGTCATCTGTTCACGGCCCAGCACCGCCGGTTCACCCACCGCCAACGCTTTCAGGTAGACCTCGCACAGGCTTTCGATTTCCTGCAGCACCTTCATGGCGCGGGCCAGCGTGGTCCCGCCGGCCACCAGCCCGTGGTTGGCAAGCAGGCAGGCGTCCACGCTGGTCATCGCTGCGGCCACCGCTTGCGACAGCGCTTCGGTGCCGAACAGGTGGTAAGGCACGCAGGGCACGTGGTCGCTGCCGGCGATGGCCACCATGTAGTGGAAGGACGGCAATTCCCGGCGCAGGCAGGCCAGCGCGGCGGCGTGCGTGGAATGGGTGTGCAGCACGGCCTGCAGGTCGGGCCTGGCGCGATAGATGGCCTGGTGGAAATGCCATTCGCTGCTGGGCTTCCAATCACCGCGCACGCTGCCGTCCCAGCCGCACCACACCAGGTCCTGCGGGCGCAGTTCGTCGGCACTCATGCCGGTGGGCGTGATCAGCATGCCGGCCCCGGCGCGCACGCTGAGGTTGCCGGTGCTGCCACGGTTCATGCCCAGCGCGTCCATGCGCTGCACGGCGGCCACGGCTTCGGTGCGGATCAGCGGTGTGCCTTCGAATTTCATCGCTCGGTCACCATCAACCGCTGCAAGGCGTTGTGTTCCGCAGGCACGATGCCGCGCTCGGTGATCAAGCCAGTCACCAGCCGCGCAGGGGTCACGTCGAAGGCCGGGTTGGCGGCCAGGGTGCCTTCGGCCGTGACGCAGACTTCCACGACCTCACCCGCCGCCGTGCGCCCGCTGAGGTGGGTGACTTCGCGCCCGTTACGGTCTTCGATCGGGATCTCGGCCACGCCGTCGAACAGGCTCAGGTCCAGCGTGGATGTGGGCATGGCCACGTAGAACGGCACGCCGTTGTCGAACGCCGCCAGCGCCTTCAAGTAGGTGCCGATCTTGTTGCAGACATCGCCACGCGCCGTCACGCGGTCGCAGCCGACGATGACGATGTCGACCTGTCCGTGCTGCATCAGGTGGCCGCCGGCGTTGTCGGCGATCAGCGTGTGCGGCACACCGGCCTGGCCCAGTTCCCAGGCCGTCAGGCCGGCGCCCTGGTTGCGCGGGCGGGTCTCGTCGACCCACACGTGCACTGGCAAGCCGGCCGCGTGGGCCTGGTAAATCGGCGCGGTGGCGGTGCCCCAATCGACGGTGGCCAGCCAGCCCGCGTTGCAATGTGTCAACAGGTTGACGCGGCCCGCTGCACCGGTCTGGCCCACGGCGGCTTTACGACCCGCAATCGCGTGCAGCAGCGCCAGCCCGTGCCGGCCGATGGCGGCATTGACGGCCACGTCTTCTTCGGCCAGCGCATCGGCAGCTTCCCAGGCGGCCGCAGCGCGGTCGGCCACGGCCAGTGGGCGCAGCGCGCGCAGCATCCGCGAGGTCGCCCAGTCCAGGTTCACCGCCGTGGGACGCGCCGAACGCAGGAAATCGGCGGTGGCTTGCAGCGCGCCGTCACTCGCATCCAGCCGCATCTGCAGCGCCAGGCCGTAAGCCGCGGTGGCGCCGATCAGCGGCGCGCCGCGCACCCACATGTCGCGGATGGCCGTGAATACCTGATGCGGCGTGCGCAGTGTTTCCAGGTGCAGGCGGTGCGGCAGCAGGCGCTGGTCGATGACCTGCACCGCGTCGCGTTCGGGCGTGGCGCGCAGCGGGCGCATCGCCTGGCCGGCGACCTTCATGCCGCAGCCCCCAGCAGTCGGCCGGCAATGCCGCGCAGCTTGTCCACCATCGCCGGGTCGCGCGCCTCGGGCGCCGTGATCAGTGCGTGCTGCAGCGCACTGCGGCAGGCGCAGGCCAGCGCGTTGTGGTCGCCGGTAACGCTGCCGGCCAGCCCGGCCACCAGCGTGCGCGCGGTCTGCGCATTGCCCAGCAGCACGTGCACGATGGCGTCCACCGTCACCGCGTCGTGGCCGGCGTGCCAGCAGTCGAAGTCGGTGACCATCGAAACCGCTGCATAGCAAAGTTCGGCCTCACGGGCCAATTTGGCCTCGGGCATGTTGGTCATGCCGACGACGCTGGCGTTCCAGCTGCGGTACAGCCGCGATTCGGCCAGCGTCGAGAACTGCGGCCCCTCCATCGCCAAGTAGGTGCCGCCGCGCGCGTGCGGCACGCCATGCTGCGCCAGCGCGGCCTGCACGTGGTCGCCCAGGCGGCTGCACACCGGGTGGGCCATCGACACGTGGGCCACCAGGCCGGTGCCGAAGAACGACTTGTCGCGCGCAAAGGTGCGATCGATGAACTGGTCGACGACCACGAAGGTGCCCGGCGGCAGGTCGGCGCGCAGGCTGCCCACGGCCGACAGCGACAGCACATCGGTCACGCCCAGGCTCTTCAGCGCGGCGATGTTGGCGTGGTAGTTCACGTCTGAAGGCGGGATGCGGTGGCCACGGCCGTGGCGGGGCAAGAAGGCCAGTTCGGCCCAGCCGTCGCCCTGCGCCAGCCGGCCGCGAAAAATCTGGTCCGACGGCGCGCCCCAGGGCGTTTCCACCGTGACCCAGCGGGTGTCGGTCAGGCCGGGCAGGTCGTACAGGCCGCTGCCGCCGATGATGCCGAGGATGGGGGTTGTCATGGTGCGGCTCCGGCCAGTTGAACGGGGGCTGTGGTGGGTCGGCTGGCGGTGGCCTGCATCGCCGCGCGCGCCTCGCGTTGCGCCACCTCGGGCGAGCCGGCTTTGAAGCGGCTGTCGCTCCACACCTGGCGCCAGCGCCGAGCACCGGGCTGGCCGTGGCGCAGGCCCAGCATGTGGCGCGACGCATGGCCCCAGGGCACGCCGGCGGCGCTGATGCGCGCCATGTAGGCCACCATCGCGTCTTCGACACCGTCGCGGTCGGTCTTGGAATTGACGGTGCGCTCGGCGTCCCCGAAGAAGCGCGCGTCCCAGCCGGCCATGGTCCAGGGCTCGTGGTATGCGTGGCGGCCGACCATCACACCGTCGACATGGGCCAGGTGTTCGGCCACTTCGTCGGGCGTATTGATGCCGCCGTTGATGACGATGGTCAGCTGCGGGAAGTCGCGTTTCAGCTGGTGCACCCAGGCGTACTGCAGTGGTGGAATCTCGCGGTTTTCTTTCGGGCTCAGGCCCTTCAGCCAGGCGTTGCGGGCATGCACGATGAAGACCTGGCAACCGCCACGCAGCGCCACCGTGCCGACGAAGTCGCGCACGAAGCCGTAGCTCTCGACCTGGTCGATGCCGACGCGGTGTTTCACCGTCACCGGCAGGCTCACCGCATCGCGCATGGCCTTCACGCAGTCGGCCACCAGAGCGGGCTCGGCCATCAGGCAGGCGCCAAAAGCGCCGCGCTGCACGCGTTCGCTGGGGCAGCCGCAGTTCAGGTTGACTTCGGCGTAGCCCCACGCTTCGGCCAGCTTGGCGCAGTGCGCCAGATCGGCCGGTTCGCTGCCGCCGAGTTGCAGCGCGACGGGATGCTCCGCGCTGCTGAAATCGAGATGGCGCGGCACGTCGCCGTGGATCAGCGCACCGGTGGTCACCATCTCGGTGTACAGCCGGGCGCGGTGGGTGATCAGGCGGTGAAAGTGGCGGCAATGACGGTCGGTCCAGTCCATCATCGGCGCCACCGACAGGCGCCAGGGGCTGACTGCTGATGCTGTCGGCATGCGGGCTCAGTTCGCGACTTTGGCGCCGGTCAACAGCGCCACCGCGGCCAGCGTGGTCTGCGCGGCGTTCAGACCCAGCAGGAAGTCCTTGTCCGAATACGAGGCATACAAATCAGTGGGCTGGTGCCAGTGCGGGTTCCAGCCGGCACCGATCTGCATGCCGCGCTCGTTCTCGCGCAGCGATATGGCCGGCACCTCGTTCATGAAGGGCATCGAGTCGGTGTTGGTCATGTGAAAACCAACTGCGGCCGGGTAGTTCGTTGCGTACTTGTTGTTGGCCGAGCGAAAGGCCCAGGCCAGCTTGGCAGCGGCGTCGGCGAACTTGGCGGTGGACTGGTATTCAATGTTCACGTCGGCTTCGGCGCGCTGGTCTTTGGGCGGCGCGTAAACGGATTGGCCTTTGGCGTCCAGCACCGGCTTGCCGCTGGCGTCCAGCTTGGGCACCGGCATGCCGTGGTCGAACAGCATCATGTCGTGCTGGATCATCCCCAGCCACTTCGGTTCGGGATAGCGCCCTGAACCCTTCGGCGACTCGATGCCCTGCAGCCCTCTGCGTTGTTCGACATAGGCGCTGGCACCCTGCAGGCCGGTTTCCTCGTTGTTCCACAACACGAAGCGGATCGAGCGCTCGGTCTGCACGCCAGGCGCGCTGAAGATGCGCGCCAGCTCCATCACCAGCGCCGTACCCGAGCCGTCGTCATTGGCCGCTTCGCCCCAGCCGATGCCGTCCATGTGCGCGCCCACGATGTACATCTCGTCGGGCCGCGTGCTGCCGACCTTGGTGCAGTAAACGTTTTCGCGCTGCGACGTGCCTTCAGGCGTGGCTTGCGCATTCAGCGCGCGCAGCCGTTCGTCGGGCTGTGCCATCGGGTCTGTGTTGACGCCAGTGGGCCCGCGCTGGCCGAACAGCGTGCTACCGCCCTGCCCCGCCGGGCCGCCGGCGCGCGCGGGCTGCGGGGTGCCCGGTGTGCGCCGTGCGGGTTCGGCATACAGGTACTGCAGACGTTCGGTGTGGGTGCAGCCGTAAGACTTCAGTTGCGCCTCGATCCAGTCCAGCGCCCTGCGGTTGCGGTCGGTGCCCTGCCGGCGGTCGCCGAAGGCCGTCAGGCCCTTGATCGTGGTTTTGTACTTTTCCAGGTCGAGCTGATCGACCAGGATGGACACCGGGTCCTCCGCCGGGCTTGACGGCGTCTGCGCCAGTGCCAGTGCAGAACAGGTCAGCAGGGCGAGCACCGCCAGATGCTGCGAGCGGGTGTTGAACGGGGTGGCTGGCAAGTTCATGCGGGCGGGTCCTGGGGGCAGGCGGCGATTGGAGGTTCGATGAGGATACGAGATGCCCGAGGTGCCGCCCGCTGCCCAGGCTGGCGCCCTGCTGCATGCGCGCGGGCCTCGCCTCGGTGCGGTCTCCAACAGACTAGCTGGTTGCACCGGCCTAAAAAGTGACAGCGGCGCCTTGGCTGCGCCACTCTCCACTTCGAAAGGACCGAACCATGATCTCGAACCGCCGTCGTTTTAATCAAAGAGCGCTGCTGGCCGCCACCGCCCTGGCCTTAGCCGCACTGGCCGGCACAGCCAGTGCAGCCGACGCCGCCAACCTTGACAAAGACTCTGCGCAGGCCCTGCAAACCCTTTACAAGGCCCGTCCAGTCGCCGAGACGATCGGCAAGAACGCCAAAGCCATCTTGGTGTTTCCGAAGGTCGTGAAAGCCGGCCTGGTGTTTGGCGGCAGCTACGGCGAAGGCGTGCTGCTGCAGGGCGCCAAAGTCACCGAATACTTCAACACCGTCTCGGCCTCCTGGGGCTGGCAGGCCGGCGCCGAGTCTTACGCCTACGTCGTTTTCCTGATGAGCGACAAGGCTGTGCAGTATCTGGAAAAGTCCAAGGGCTGGGAATTCGGCATCGGCCCCAGCGTGGTCGTCGTCAACGAAGGCGTGGCCCGCAACCTCACCACGTCGACGTTGAAGGACGACGCTTATGCCTTCATCACCGACCAGCAAGGCCTAATGGCCAGCTTGAGCATCGAGGGCACCAAGATCAGCCGCATCAAACGCTGACCCGTCCAGCACCGTGCGGGCGCCTGTGTCGGTTTCGACACAGGCGCTTCTCGATTCTTGACGCGGGCGAAGCACGGCGTGCACACCGTTCAGGACACTGTCCACCGGCCAGATCACGCTGTCGAAAGCCTCTATCCGCGCGGCGCGAGATCTTCGGCGGCACTGTCGGCCAGACCGGCCTGGGCGCCTGCGGCTAAAGCAGTTTTCCTGCGATGTGGTGGGCGTCCTCACCGCCAAAGGCCAGGGCGGCATGGGCGACCAGGACGACGTGGTGGTGCTGCCGCTGCACACGCTGCAGCGCCGCGTCACCGGCAGCCGGCGCGTCAACACGCTGCTGGTGTCGATGGAAGACGGCAGCGCCGTGGTGCTGTCGGCGCTGGGTGGCGTGGTGGGCATCGTCATCGCCACGGCGGCTTCCTGGGGCTTGTCCAACGTGATGGGCGTGCCGTATCTGTTGGATCCGGCCATCAACGCGCTGTCGCTGCTGTTCTCGGCCGCCATCGGGGTGCTCTTCGGCTATTTGCCGGCGCGCCGCGCGGCGCGCATGGACCCCATCGAGGCCCTGCGCCACGAATGAGTCCGCGCACCCGGCGCGGGCTTCAGAACCCCACCCGCAAGGTCAGCCGCAGCGCGCGCGGTTCGGCCGGGTGCACATGCCGGTCGGCCACTGGCGCTGTTTCGCCGGGCAATTGCGACTGGTAGAAATACTGGATGTCGTTCACCTTGCGGTCGAACAGGTTAAAGACATCCAGCGTCACTTCACTGCCCTTTCCCAAGCCGGTCAGCGTCGCCAGCTGGTAACTCAGGCGCAGGTTGGTAGTGACCGAAGACAGACCGCGCACGCTGTTGTCCTCGATCAGCGCACCGCTGCCCAGGTAACGCCACTGCAGGCTGGCGCTCCACGGCCCGACATTGCGCACGGTGGCGGCAACGGAGGCCACGCGGTCCACCGCGTTCGGCACGCGGTCGCCATTGACGAAGCGGCTGTGCGTCCAGGCCAGGTCGGCGTCCAGCAGCAGCCACGCCACGGGTGTGTAGCGGTTGTTGAACTCCACACCGTGGCGTCGGCTGGCCGCAGCAGCCAGCGTGGCGCCGGCGTCGCCGACGTAGACCAGCTCGGAATCGAAGTCCAGCTTCCACAGCGCCAGCGAGCTTTGCAAGCCGGGGATGTATTCGCTGCGCGCGCCCAGCTCGTAGCCGCGGCTGGCCACCAGCGCCGGCACCTTGTCCTGCGGGTCGCCGGTCTTGGGATCTTGTGTGATGGTGGTGCCGCGGGCGTCGTTGCTGTGCAGGCCGCGGCCGGCGTTGATGAAGAACTCGGTCTTCGCGGACTCGGAAAACGGGCCGGCCACCAGCGTGAGCTTGGGTGACAGCTGCTGCGCGCGGGCGCTGCCGGAATTCGCCGCCAGCGTCAGGCTGTCCACCCGCATGCGGATCTGGTCGGCGCGCAGCCCCACGATGCTGCGCAGCCACGGCGTCAGCTCCACGGCGCTCTGGCCATACAGGCCGGCCATCGTTTGGCGCACCCGGTCATCGCGCGTGGTGCCGGTGACGATCTGCGCCTGGGTGTCGAGCAGCGCCACGCTGATGCGGTCCTGGCGCAGCTGCAGGCCGATTTCGCTGCGTGCCGGCAGGCCGAACAGCGTGTGCCCGATGGCCTGGCTGGCGGCCAGGCCGGTGACGGTGCGCTGGTCGCGCTGCATGAACTGGTCGCCGCTTTCTGGTCGGTCCAGCGCATAGCTGAAGTTGGAAGCCAGTTGCAGCCGGTAGCGCATCGCGTAGGCCGACAGTCTGGTGCTGCCGCCGGCGTTGGTGCTGTGCCATTCGCCGGACAGGCTGTAGCGCGAGGTGTCGCCGCCGTCGGTCGGGTCGACGGCGTCGTAGCGGCCGAAGGGCTGGCCGTTGAAGGCGCCGGCGTCGATCAGCCGCTGCGGCACCTGGTCGGTCGAATGCCAGCGCGCCCGGTAACCCATGGCACTGGCCTGCCAGCCTTGCGCGGCGGTGCCGCCGCTCAAGGTGAAGACGCCATTGCTGCGGCGCAGGCCTTCGGGCAGCGTCCAAGGGCCGTCGTTGCGCATCGCTTCCACGGCGGCCAGTGCCGCCACGCCGGGCGCCACGTCGCCCGAGCCGCCGACAACCAGACGCTGGTAGCCGCGCTGACCTAGCGTGATTTCGCCGAAGGGCTCGTCCAGCCGGGTGCGGTAGACGATGTCGGCCGAACCGGCCGACGCGAAATCGCCGCCCTTGGCAAAGTACGGGCCCTTGCGGTATTCGATGCGCTGCACCAGTTCCGGAATCAGGAAATTCAGGTCGCTGTAGCCCTGGCCGTGGGCGTGCGTGGGCATGTTCACTGGCATGCCGCCCACGCTGGTGGCGAAGTCGGTGCCGTGGTCAAGGTTGAAGCCGCGCAGGAAGTACTGGTTGGCCTTGCCGTCGCCCGAGTGCTGCGTGACGATCATGCCGGGCACGAATTCCAGCACCTCGCCGGGCCGCAAAGCCGGCCGGCTTTTCAGCAGGTCGGCGCGAATGGTGCCTTGCGAAGCGGCGTCGCTGCTGCCCACGGCGTTGGCGTAGTGGCCGGTGACTTCGATCTGCTCGGGGCGCGGCGTGGTGACGCTGGTCTGCGCCCGGGTGGCAGCGGGAAACGCCAGGCTGATGGCCAGGCAAGGGTAGACCAGCGCGTGGCGCCGGCGGCAGGGTGGGTTCAAGGCGGCTCCTGGAGCGTCTGCGGGGCATCTGCGGTGCATCAACGCCCGATGGCGCCGCTTGACGTGCAGCGGCGCTCGGGCGGTCGTCGGGGTGATGTCCCTCAGGCCCTGGGTGGGCGTTCCGGCAGCCGGGTCGACACACTGGACCACGCGGCCCCGGGCACGACGGGCCAGCCGACACCCGCTTGCGCGGCTGGCGCCACGCAGTACTCAGCAGTCGGGCCCCAAGGCGCCGCTGCGCCTGCGCCGGCCGCTTGGCCAGTGTCGGCGGTGGCATCGTTGCTGGCACGGTCGACAGCGGCCACGCTGGTGTCGCCCGGGCCGTGGTGGTGGCGTTCCAGGCCGTCATGGCGGTGCGCTGCCGCGCCCGCGTCATGGTGCTTGAACAGACCGCTGGTGTGCAGGCTTTGCAGGCGGGCCTCGCGCCATGCCAGGAAAGTGTCGGCCCAGGTCTGCGCTGACGTGGATGCTGATGCGGTAACGGAGGCCGCAGCAGAGCGCGGGGTCTGGTGGCTGTGCGCCCGCCCCAGCACCTGCACCACCGCACCCGCACCGCCTTGCAGCAGCACCGCGCACAGCAACAGCCAGACCCAGCCCTTGAAGGCCAGGCTTGATGTGCGGAGGGCGGGGGTGGCCAGCATGCAGTGGGTGGAGTCGGAGGTCGGGTGTTGCTGATACGGGCCGGCGGAGCGGGTGGATGCAAGGCGGCCCGCGTCATCGTCAGCGGTGCTTATGACAGTATCACCGCATGGCCATTTTGTTGATGACCGCGCCGATACCGGCGCAACCGCTGCTAGATGCCCTGCGCCACGCTGCGCCCGGCGTGCCGGTGTGGACGGCCGACGCACCGCCCGGTTCGCCCCATGCCGCCGATCCGCTGGCTGTCGAGGCCGTGCTGGCCTGGCGCCTGAAGCCCGGCGCGCTGACCCCTTACCCGAATCTTCGCGTGTTGTGTTCCACAGGCGCGGGCGTGGACAAGCTGCTGGCCGTGCCCGATCTGCTGGACCGATTTCCGCACCTGCCAGTGACCCGCACCGTAGACCCGACACAGCAGCTGCAGATTGCCCAGTACGTGGTGGCCTGTGCGCTGAGCCACCTGCGCGAACTGCCGCGCTACCGCGCGCAGCAGCAGGCGGCGCAATGGGCGCGCCACCCGGTGCGTCCGCTGGCGCGCTGCCGCATTGGCGTGCTGGGCCTGGGCGCGGTAGGGTTGGCGATTGCCCGGGCGTTCCTTCCGCTGGGCTTTCCGGTGGCCGGCTGGACGCGTACCCCGCGCGCTGCCCACGATCTGCCGCCCGGCCTGACGGCTTACTCGGGTGACACCGGCGGCAGCGACAACACCGGGGGCCTGCCCGCCTTGCTGGCGCAAAGTGACGTGCTGGTTTGCGCCTTGCCGTTGACACCGGCAACTCACGGCCTGTTGAACCACGCCACGCTGGCGCAATTGCCGGCCGGCGCCTGCGTCATCAACATCGGCCGCGGTGAGCAACTCGTCGAAGGCGATTTGCGCGCGCTACTGGACAACGGCCACCTGGCCGGCGCCGCGCTGGACGTCTTCGAACGCGAACCGCCTCCGCCCGACAACTGGGTGTGGCAGCACCCGCGCGTGCAGGCCACGCCGCACATCGCCGGTGAAGCCTCGGCAGCCGTGGTGGCGGCGCAGCTCCTCGACGCCTTGCGCTGCGCCCGCGCCGGCCTGCCGCAGCCGCTGGGCGTGGACCGCGGCGCCGGTTACTGAGCTAGTTGAAAGTCTGCCCGGCCTCGGCCAGTCGCCGCAGCAGCGGTGCCGGCTGCCACGATGCATCGGCCCCAGGCTCGGCGGCGATGCGCTGCAAGCTGCGCACCATGTTGGGCAAACCAACAGTGTCGGCATACAGCATCGGCCCGCCGCGGTGCAGCGGGAAACCGTAGCCGTTGAGGTAGACGATGTCGATGTCCGACGCCCGCGCTGCGATGCCTTCTTCCAGGATGCGCGCGCCTTCGTTGACCAGCGCGTAGATGCAGCGTTCGACGACCTCGGCGTCGCCGATGGCGCGCGGCGTGATGCCGGCATCAGTGCGGTACTGCGTGATCAGCCCCTCGGTTACCGGGTCGGGTATCGGGTCGCGTTTCCCGGCTTCGTAGCGGTACCAGCCGGCACCGGTCTTCTGGCCGAACCGGCCGGCTTCACACAGCTTGTCGGCCACCACGGGCTTCATGTCCACACCGGCCTCGGCCGCCTTGCGTTTGCGCGTCGCCCAGCCGATGTCCAGGCCCGCCAGGTCGCCCATGCGGAACGGCCCCATCGCCAGGCCGAACCGCTGTAACGCGCCGTCCACCTGCTGCGGCAACGCGCCCGCGTTGATCAGGCCGCTGGCCGCCGCACCGTAGCGCGCCAACATGCGGTTGCCGATGAAGCCGTCGCACACGCCCGACACCACGGCCATCTTCTTGATCCGCTTGGCCAGCACCATGCAGGTGGCCAGCACGTCGGGCGCGGTGGTCGCGCCGCGCACCACTTCCAGCAGTCGCATCACGTTGGCCGGGCTGAAGAAGTGCAGGCCCAGCACATCGGCCGGGCGCTGCGTGAAGGCTGCGATGCGGTTGATGTCGAGGTAGCTGGTGTTGCTGGCCAAAATGGTGCCGGGCTTGCACACCGCGTCCAGCGCTTCGAACACCTGCTGCTTGACGGCCATGTTCTCGAACACCGCTTCGATGACCAGGTCGACGTCGGCAAAGCTACCGTAGCTCAGCGTGGGCGTGACCAGCGCCATGCGCTGTTCGACCTGCGCGGCCGTTAGCTTGCCCTTCTTCGCCGAGTTTTCATAGTTGCGGCGGATGATGGCTAGGCCCTTGTCCAGCGCTTCCTGCTTCGTTTCCAGCAGCGTCACCGGCAGCCCGGCATTCAGGAAGTTCATCGTGATGCCGCCACCCATGGTGCCAGCGCCGACCACGCCCACCCTCGCGACGGCGCGTAGCGCTGTATCGGTTGGCACATCGGGCACCTTGCCCGCCGTCCGTTCGGCCGCGAACACGTGCCGCAGTGCGCGTGATTCGGGCGTGCCCATCAGCGCCACGAAGGCCTCGCGTTCCAGGCGCAAACCTTCGTCGAAGGGTTGGCGGATGGCGTGCGCGATGGCGTCCACGCACTTCAGCGGCGCCGGGAAATTCGGCGACGTGGCGGCCAACGTCTGGCGGGCGAACTGCAAGAAAGCTTCGGCCTGCGGGTCGTTGATCTTCAGGTCGCGCACGCGACGCAAAGGCCGGTTCTCAGCTACCACCTGGCGCGCGAAATCGATGGCGCCGGGCAGCAGTTCGCCCTCGATGATGACGTCGATCAACGCCGTGCCCCTGAAGCGCAGTGCCGCCACCGGATTGCCGTAGACGATGACGTTCAGCGCCGCTTCCACGCCAATCAGCCGCGGCAGCCGCTGCGTGCCGCCGGCGCCGGGCAGCAGGCCCAGCTTGACCTCGGGCAGGCCCAGCGACGCGTCGGCCAGCGCCACGCGGAAATGCGCGCCCATCGCCAGTTCGAGCCCGCCACCCAGGCACACGCCGGCAATGGCCGCGACAACCGGCTTGGGGTTGTTTTCCAGCAGCGCGATGACTACCCGCAAGTTGGGTTCGCGCAGCTGGTTGGGCTTGCCGAATTCAGTGACGTCGGCGCCGCCCGAAAAGGCCTTCGCGGTGCCCGTCAGCACAATGGACTTGACGGCGGGGTCGGCGTTGGCGCGGTCCAGCGCGCGGGCGATGCCATCGCGCAGGTCAAAGCCCAGACCGTTGACCGGCGGGTTGTCCATAGTGATGACGGCGGTGTCGCCATCGACGCGGCAGGTCACGACTTCGGTTTTCATAGTTGTCTCCCCTTTTTGCGACGGTAACGCCTTCCTGGCCTGTGGGCTGCCACGCTCCCGACCGCCAGTCAGCCCAGGTCAGCCCAGGTCAGCCCACATCATTTGAGGTTCGCTCCGGACCGGCCCGCCGGGTCTGTTCTGCAGCGCACAGACCCGCGATGCCTGACGCAGCGAAAGTTCGCAGCATGCGCAAACCCCCCGTCGTTCCGGTGCCCCTGGTTAAAACGCTGGCAGAGCAGAAAACCGACTTCACGGCCGAAGGCTCGCCGCCACCTGGCAAGGTTTCGACGGCCGTGCCGGTAACGGCGCCCGCCCCGCCACCCTCCCCCGGCAAGCCCGATCCCGCGCTTGCAAAGCCAAGTCGCGACACCCCTGTTCCCCCGCCTTCAAAAACCAAGGTTCAGTCATGAAAATAGCGCCCCAGGCCAGCCCGGAATTGACCCACGTGGCCACGTTGATCGATGGCATGCAGATTGCCATGCTGACCACCATCGAGACCGACGGTAGCCTGGCCAGCCGACCCATGGCGGCGCTGGAAATGGACGAACACGGCGCGCTGTGGTTCTTCACCGACT
>JAYSYH010000063.1:0-21006 GCA_043716645.1 Betaproteobacteria bacterium
GCCACGTCGCGCGCCGGCATCAGCGCTCCGGTGGGGCAGGCCTGCACGCATTCGCCGCAGGCCACACAGGTGGACGCACCCATCGCGTCGTCCATGTCGAAAACGATCTTGGCGTGGTGGCCACGAAAGGCCAGCCCGATGACGTCGTTGACCTGCTCGTCGCGGCAGGCGCGCAGGCAGCGGGTGCACTGGATGCAGGCGTCCAGGTTCACCGCGATGGCCGGGTGCGACAGGTCGGCCGCCACGCAGTCACGCGGTGCGAAACGCGGCTTGCCGACGCCGAGCTTTTCGGCCCATTGGTCGACCTCGTTGTAGCGTGTGTGACTGGCTTGCGGCATGTCGGCGAGCAGCAGCTCCAGCACCAGCTTCTGCGACTTCACGGCGCGTTCGCTGTCAGTCGTTACCTTCATGCCGGCCGTCGGCGTGCGGCAGCACGACGGCGCCAGCACGCGTTCGCCGGCAATCTCGACGACGCAGGCGCGGCAGTTGCCCACGGTGTCCAGACCTTGCTTGTAGCAAAGGTGTGGGATCTCGATGCCCACGTCCTTGGCGATCTCGATGATCGTGCGGTCGGCGCGGCCCGTCACGGCCTGGCCGTTCAGCTCGAAGCTGACGGTGGGCGATGCCAGTTGCGCGGCTTCGCTGCGGCTGACTGCATTCATGTTTCTGTGGCCTTCGGTTCAGACGTTAGGTCGTGGGCTTGCACAGCGCATCAGGCCAATTCATGCGGGAAGTACTTCACCACGCAGTCGATGGGGTTGGGCGCCGCCTGCCCCAGGCCGCAGATCGACGCGTCGCGCATCACCGCCGACAGGTCGGCGAGCAGGTCCAGGTCCCACTTCGGTTGCTCGATCAGTGCCGCCGCCTTGGCCGTGCCGTTGCGGCAAGGTGTGCATTGGCCGCAAGATTCATGCTCGAAGAAACGCAGGGTGTTGCGCGCCGCGCCAACCGCCGTGTCGCGGTCGGACAGCACCACCACCGCCGCCGATCCGATGAAGCAGCCGTAGGGTTGCAGCGTGTCGAAGTCCAGCGGAATGTCGTTCATCGAAGCCGGCAGGATGCCGCCCGATGCGCCGCCCGGCAGGTAACCGTAGAACGTGTGCCCGGGGAGCATGCCGCCGCAGTGGTCGTCGATCAGCGCCTGGATGGTGATGCCGGCGTGGGCCAGTTTCATGCCCGGCCGATCCACGCGGCCTGAGACCGAGAAGGCGCGCAAACCCTTGCGGCCATTCACGCCGTGCGCCGCAAACCACTCGCCGCCTTTTTCAAGCAGCTGGCGCATCCAGTACAGGGTCTCGAAGTTGTGCACCAGCGTGGGCCGACCGAACAGGCCGACCTGCGCCACGTAGGGCGGGCGCAGACGTGGCATGCCGCGCTTGCCTTCGATGGATTCGATCATTGCGGACTCTTCGCCGCAGATGTAGGCGCCGGCACCGCGGCGCAGGTGCAGCACCGGCATTTCGCCGGTAGGCATTTCGCGCTGCAGGTCGGCGATAGCCCCGGCCAGGATGGCGCGGCAGCCGTGGTATTCGTCGCGCAGGTAGATGTACACCTCGGCGATGCCCACCGCCCAGGCGGCGATCAACACGCCTTCCAGGAAACGGTGCGGGTCGCGTTCCAGCAATGTGCGGTCTTTGAAAGTGCCGGGCTCGCCTTCGTCGATGTTGATGGCCAGCAGACGCTGGCCGGGCTCGGCCCGCACGATGCGCCATTTGCGGCCGGCCGGGAAGCCGGCGCCGCCCAGGCCGCGCAGGCCTGAGGACTCCAGGGTCTTGATGACGGATTCAACATCGCGGCTGCCGGCCACGCAGGCTTGCGCGACGGCATAACCGCCTGCGGCGCAGTAGGCTGCGTAGTCGATGACCACCGGGCCCTTGTCGATCGCGTGTTTCGTCAACCCGTTGGAAACCGCAGCCACCACCGCTTCCACATTCGCCGGCGCCACCGGGTTCTGACCGACCGACACCGCAGGCGCTTGCTCGCAACGGCCGATGCACGGTGCGCCCATCACGCGCACCTCGCGGCCCAGCAGCGCGGGCAATTTCGCCAGCAATTCTTTCGCCCCCGCCATCTCGCAAGACAGGCCGTTGCACACACGCACGGTCAGCGGCGCCGGCGCGGCCTCGCCCTCTTTCACCACGTCGAAGTGGTGATAGAAGGTGGCCACCTCGTAGACCTCGGTCTGCGCCAGCTTCATCTCTTGCGCCAATGCCGCCAGGTGCGCGGCTGACAAATGGCCGTAGGTGTCCTGCAGCTTGTGCAGGTGTTCGATCAACAAGTCAGGCTGGCGCGACTCGGTGCCCAGCAAAGCCTGCACCTGCTGCAACGCCTGCGGGTCCACGCGGCGGCCTTTGGGCGCCTGGCGCTTGCGCTGGCGCGGTTCGTCGAGCACGGCGATGGGTATGACGGGGTGGTTCATGCGGGTCTCGATGGTCTCGATTTCGCCGCCGCCTGGGCCGCTAACTCGGCTTCCAATTCGGCCAGGCGCTTGCGCAGTGCGCGGTCGTCGTTGAAGCGCGCGGTCTCGTCGCGGATCACGGCCACGCAGGCCGTGACCTTGTGCGCGTCGTCGAACAGCATGGCCACGGTGAAGGCGATCGACATCGCGCTGCCATCCTTGTGCATGGCCGGCACGCGCAGCAGGTCGTTGCCGTACTTGGTGGTGCCGGTTTCCATCGACTTGTGGTAGCCGTCCCAATGCCGCTTGCGCAGCCGGTCGGGCGTGATGATGTCGAGGTTACGGCCCAGCGCTTCGGCTTCGGAATAGCCGAACATCCGCACCGCGCCCGGGTTCCACAGCGTGATCGCGCCGCTGGCGTCGGAAGCGATGACGGCGTCGCCGATGGCAGCGACGAGCTGCTGGCAGTCAACGGCTGAATTCATGGTGGCAGCCTCTTCAAGAGTTACGGCGCATCAAGAGAAACGGCGCCCGTTGGCGCTGCTTCTTCGGGGCGGCGCAGACGGTCAGACCGCCTTGGCAGCGTGCATTTCAGCGATCTGGCCGGCGCTGTAGCCCAGTTCGGCCAACACCTCGTCGGTGTGCTCGCCCAGCAGCGGCGAAGCGGTCACTTCAGGCTTGGTGTCCGAGAACTTGATCGGGCTGCCCACCGTGAAATAGCTGCCACGCACCTTGTGCGGCACTTCGACGATGGAGCCGCTGGCGCGCAGCGACTTGTCGTGCAGCAGTTCCTTCATCGACAGCACCGGCGCGCAAGGGATGTCGAACTTGCGGAAGATGTCCACCGCTTCGAACTTGGTCTTGTCCTTGATGAAGTCTTCAATGGTGGCGAAGATGTCCATGATGTGCGGCTGGCGGCCGGCCGGCGTGTTGTAGGCCGGGTCATCCTTCCATTCCGGTTTGCCCAGCGCGTCGCAGATGGGGCCCCAGGCATGGCCCTGAACCGTGAAGTAGATGTAGGCATTGGGGTCGGTTTCCCAGCCCTTGCACTTCAGGATCCAGCCCGGCTGGCCGCCACCGCCGGCATTGGCGCCGCGTGGCACCACGCCGTCCTTGAAGGCTTCCATCTCGTGCGGGTACTGCGGATACTCTTCCAGGTAGCCAACGCTGTCCAAGCGCAGCTGATCGCGCATCTTCACGCGGCACAGGTTGAGCACGGCGTCTTGCATGGCCACGGCCACCTTCTGGCCCTTGCCGGTCTTCTGGCGGCCGATGTAAGCCGTCAGGATGCCGATGGCCAGGTGCATGCCGGTGTTGCTGTCACCGAGTGCGGCCGACGAAATCGTCGGGCCCGAGTTCTCGCCCTTCCAATAGCCGGTGGTGGAAGCCGCACCGCCAGCACATTGCGCCACGTTTTCGTAGACCTTCAGGTCTTCGTAATGGTGGCCGTCGCTGAAGCCCTTGACCGACGCCAGGATCATGGCCGGGTTCAGGCTCTGGATGTGCTCCCAGGTGAAGCCCATGCGGTCCAGCGCGCCGGGGCCGAAGTTCTCGACCAGCACATCGCATTCCTTTATCAGTTTCTCAAGCACCGCCTTGCCTTCGGGCTTCTTGGTGTCCAGCGTCAGGCTGCGCTTGTTGCTGTTGAGCATCGTGAAGTACAGCGCGTCGGCGCCGGGCATGTCGCGCAGCTGGCTGCGGGTGACGTCGCCCGAACCGGGGCGCTCGACCTTGATCACGTCAGCGCCGAACCAGGCCAACATCTGGGTGCAGGCCGGACCGGCTTGCACGTGCGTGAAGTCGATGATCTTGATGCCGGCGAGGGGTTTGTTGCTCATGGGTGAGTGCTCCTGAGTGGGCGGATGGTGCTAAAAAAAGTGGCTTACTTCTTGACCGCACTTTGCGGGTTCAGGCTGGCGATGCGGCCGCTTTCGGTGCCGGCGGTCTCGTCGATGACGGCATTAATCAGCGTCGGGCGGCCAGTGGCAATGGCTTCGGCCAAGGCCACTTCCAGTTGTTCAGCGGTGGTGGCGTTGACGCCCACGCCGCCGAAGGCCTGCATCAACATGTCGTAACGCGCGCCCTTCACGAACACCGTCGGGGCAACGTCGGAATGACCGGACGGATTCACGTCGGTGCCGCGGTAGACGCCGTTGTTGTTGAATACGATCACGCAGATCGGCAGGTTGTAGCGGCAGATGGTTTCAACTTCCATGCCGCTGAAACCGAAGGCGCTGTCGCCTTCGATGGCGATCACCGGCTTGCCGGTGGTGACCGCTGCCGCCACGGCGAAGCCCATGCCGATGCCCATGATCCCCCAGGTGCCGACGTCGAGACGCTTGCGCGGCTCGTACATGTCCACGATGCTGCGCGCGAAGTCCAGCGTGTTGGCGCCTTCGTTGACGACGATGGCGTCGGGGCGGGCCTTCACGGCGTCGCGGATCACGCTGAGCGCGCTGTGGTAGTTCATTGGCGACGGCCGCAGCGCGAGTGTGGCGGCCATCTTCGACAGGTTCTTGTCCTTGCGCTCGTTGATGGCGCCAGTCCATTCGGCGGGCGGCGTGGCCCAGTTCGAGTCGATGCCGCCCAGCAGAGCCGCCACGCAGGAACCGATGTCACCGATGACCGGTGCGGCAATGGCCACGTTGCTGTCGATTTCGGTCGGCGCGATGTCGATCTGGATGAACTGCTGTTTCTGGTTGCTCTTGCCCTTGTCCGCGCCCCAGGTCTTGCCCTTGCCGTGCGACAGCAGCCAGTTCAGCCGCGCGCCGATCAGCAGCACAACGTCGGCTTCGGCCAGCACGTAGGACCGCGCGGCGGCGGCCGACTGAACGTGGGTGTCGGGCAGCAGGCCCTTGGCCATCGACATCGGCAGGTAAGGGATTCCGGTCTTTTCGACCAACGCGCGGATATCGGCGTCAGCCTGCGCGTAGGCGGCGCCCTTGCCCAACAGGATCAGCGGGCGCTTGGCGTCCTTGAGCAGGTTCAGCGCGCGCTGCACGGCGTCGGGCGCAGGAATCTGGCGCGGCGCTGCGTCCACCACCTTCACCAGCGATAGTCGGCCGGCCTCGGCCGTCATCATCTGGCTGAACAGCTTGGCCGGCAGGTCGAGGTAGACGCCACCCGGGCGGCCCGACACGGCCGCGCGGATGGCGCGAGCCACAGCGATACCGATGTCTTCGGCGTGCAGCACGCGGTAGGCGGCCTTGCACAGCGGCTTGGCAATGGCCAACTGGTCCATCTCTTCGTAGTCGCCTTGCTGCAGGTCGACGATCTCGCGCTCGGAAGAGCCGCTGATCAGGATCATCGGGAAGCAGTTGACGGTGGCGTTGGACAGCGCGGTCAGGCCGTTCAGGAAACCGGGGGCCGACACCGTCAGGCAGATGCCGGGCTTTTGCGTCAGGAAGCCGGCGGCGGCGGCGGCGTTGCCGGCGTGCTGTTCGTGGCGAAAGGAGATGACGCGCATCCCCTCGGCCTGCGCCATGCGGCAAAGGTCGGTAACCGGAATGCCGGGCAGGCCGAAGATGGTGTCGATGTCATTGAGCTTGAGCGCGTCGATGACGAGGTGGAAACCGTCGGTCATCTGTTCACCGTTGGATGGTGCATACACCGGGGCTTGCTGGGCTTGCATAGCGGTGGTCATGGTGAGGGGTCTCCGTTTATTGAACTTCTTGTCGCCGCAGTCGTTTCAAAAAGCCCGGCGCCGGGCCGGGACCAGCGGCCCGCCGCGGTTCGAGACTATGGTTCGGCGGCCTGGATTTCACCGTTGACCACGGTCAACTTTCGAAAAACTAGAATCCCTGGTTGCGACTGTTAACCCCGATCCCGCCTGTGATTCCGTTGTCCAGCCACCCCGAACAAAACGTCATTCGTGTCGAGCTGCAGCACAACGAGGCGCTCAAGGACATGCCCGAGAGCGACCGCGCGGAACTCGAGTCGCATCTGGTCATCGTCGAAGGCAACAAGGGTGATTTCCTGCTGCACCAGGGCGTGCGCGAAATGGAGCAGTACTTCATCCTCAGCGGCGTGCTCAAACGCGTGGTGTCGAATGCCGAGGGCAAGGAAATGATTCTGCGCTTCGCCGCCGAGGGCGACATGGAAACCAGCTATGCCGCCTGGAAGATGGGCACACCCACGCCTTACGGCATCGTCTGCGTGACCAAGGTTCGCGTGGCGCGGTTGGCGCTGCCGCAGTGGGTGGAATACCTGGAGCGTCACAAGCCCACCGAAGAACTGTTCGAGGCCTTGGTGATGCGACTGATGACCGAGGTCATGGCCCACACCATCACCCTGCACCTGCTGGACGCCCCAGGCCGCGTGCACCGCTTTCTGCGCAAGCGGCCCGACCTGGTGGATCGCATTCCGCAGAAACAGCTGGCGTCCTACCTCAACCTGTCGGCCGAAACGCTCAGCCGTTTGCGCAAAAAAGGCGTGATCTAGGCCGCCGACTGGTTCATGTGCCTCTTGCGCATCGGACGCAAGACGAACCAGGCCAGCAGCGCCGCCGTGGCATTCATGATGCTGGCCACGATGAACACCGCGTGCCAGCTGCCGGTGGAAGCCGCCAGCACGCTGGACAGCGGCACCAGCAACGAAGCTGTACCTTTGGCGGTGTACAGCAGGCCGGCATTGGCCGCTGCGTACTGGGTGCCGAAGGTGTCGGCGCAGGTCGACGGAAACAGGCTGTAGATCTCGCCCCAGGCGAAGAAAACCAGGCCCGTCAAGATCACGAAGGCCACCGGGTTTTGACCGTAGGTGTAAAGCGCCAGGATGCCGACGGCTTCCAGCGCGAAAGCGATGAACATGGTCGGCTCGCGGCCGATCTGGTCCGACACCCAGCCGAAGAAGGGACGCGTCAAACCGTTCAGTACGCGGTCGATGGCCAGCGCGAAGGTCAGCGCCGGCAGCATCAGGCCCATGATGTTCACCGGCACGTCGCCGATCTTGAAGTCCTTGGCGATGGGGCCGAGCTGGGCCGTGGCCATCAGGCCGCCAGCGGCCACCATCACGAACATCAGGTACATGACCCAGAACACCGGCTGGCGCAGCACTTCACCCGGGCTGTAGTCGCGCTTGGACTGCTGCACGTGGATGTTCGCGATGACCGCCCTGTCGGCCTTTGGCGCACGCGTCAGGAACCACGACAGCAGGAACACCACCAGGCCCTGGCCGATGCCGAAATAGAAGAACGCCGCCTCGTAGCCGCTGGACTTGATGTAGGCCGAGATCGGGATGATGGTCAATGCCGAACCGGCGCCGAAGCCGGCTGCCGTCAAGCCTGCGGCCAGACCGCGGCGGTCGGGGAACCATTTCAGCGCATTGCCCACGCAGGTGCCGTAAACCGCACCGGCGCCGACACCGCCGACCGCTGCCGAGAGGTAGAGCATGGTCAACGTGCTGGCGTAGGAATTCATCACCCAGCCCAGGCCGCACAAGATGCCGCCGACCATCACCACCGGGCGCGGGCCGAAGCGGTCCACCAGGTAGCCTTCAATCGGCACCAGCCAGGTTTCGGTCAACACGAAGATCGTGAACGCCACCTGAATGGCCGCGCGGCTCCAGCCGTATTTATCGGAAATCGGGTTGACGAACAGGGTCCAGCCGTACTGCAGGTTGGCGATCATCGCCATGCAGACGATGCCCATGATCAGTTGCATCCAGCGGTACGAAGGGGCCTGCACGGCACCGTGAAGCATCCCGGTCGGGTCTGCTGTGGCAGCAAGGCTTCTATTCATTCGGGTCTCCAGACTGTTGGGGCCAGGCTCCGCCCGTCCACGCCACGCGCGAACTTGCAAAACCGGGTGTGTGATACGAAAGAACAGCGTTTGAACTGATGGGTCGCACGCCTGGAACCAGCGGAGGCTGTGCTTGCGCGCGGCCGGACCAACTCGGTCCGACCGACAGACTCCGTCCGTCCGTGCCGTCGCACTTTGGGAGTACACGGACTGTCGGACTTTCGGGCCGAGACGCTCTTGACCCGGGTCAACGACTCGGGTAAGCCCTGAGGCAGTTGCAGATCTGCGCGCCGTTCAGGCCCGATGCGCTGGGCCGGCAGCGCTGGGCCGGCATGCTCGGCGCAGGCGCCAGTTGCGGATAGCGGTCGCAGGCGGCTATTCTTTGCCGGGGGATTGCGGTGACCCATCCCCGGCCCCCGCCCGACTGACGGGCCCCCTACCTGCAACAGGACCTCACGCCATGACCATCCACGCCAGCATCCTTCACACCATCGGCAACACGCCGGTGGTCAAGATCAACCGCCTGGCGCCCGCAGGCATCAACCTCTACGTCAAAGTCGAGGCGGCCAACCCGCTGGGCTCGGTGAAAGACCGCCTGGCGCTGGGCGTGATCGAAGATGCAGAACGCAGCGGCGCGCTGAAACCCGGCCAGACGGTGGTCGAGGCGACCAGCGGCAACACCGGCATCGGTCTGGCCATGGTGTGTGCGCACAAAGGCTACCCACTGGTCATCACGATGGCCGAAAGCTTCAGCGTGGAACGTCGCAAGCTGATGCGTTTCCTGGGCGCGAAGGTGGTGCTGACGCCGGCCGCCGAGCGGGCGTTTGGCATGATCAAAAAAGCCTCGGAGCTAGCCGCAGCCCATGGCTGGTTCATGACACGCCAGTTCGAGAACCCGGCCAACGCCGACGTCCACAGCCGCACGACGGCACGCGAAATCGTCAACGACTTCGCCGGCCGGCGGCTGGACTACTGGGTCACCGCCTTCGGCACAGGGGGCACCTTGCTGGGGGTTTCGCGCGTGCTGGCGGTCGAGCGGCCCGACACCAGGATCATGGTTTGCGAGCCCGCCGACGCGCCAATGCTCAGTGACGGTGCGGTGCAGGAACGCCATCCCGACGGCACGCCGGTGAAGCCGAACGCCTCGTGGAAGCCGCACCCGCTGCAGGGCTGGAGCCCCGATTTCGTGCCCAAGCTGGCAGGCGATGCGGTCAACTCGGGCGCCATCCACCAGATCATCCCGATCACCGGCAGCGAGGCCATGCACTGGAGCCAGCAACTGGCGCAGAAAGAGGGCATCTTCACCGGCATCTCGGGCGGCGGTTCATTTGCTGGCGCGCTGAAGGTGTGCGCCGAGGCACCCGCCGGGTCGACCGTGCTGTGCATGTTGGCCGACACCGGCGAGCGCTACCTGAGCACACCGCTGTTCGCCGATGTGGGCGCCGAGATGAACGAGGCCGAGCTGACGATCATGCGTTCGACCCCGGGCGGTCAGCTCGCACCGAAGACCTGAAACATGCCACTGACCGGCCGCTCCCCCGTTCCACTCGGCCACGATGGTCAAGCTGGTGGTCTACGGCTCCGCCACCGGCGTGTTCAACGCGCGCAAGATTGAGGGTCGGCTGCATGAAAGCTGCCCCGCGAGATGGGCTTGGTCAAGTTGGGCCCGGTGGCCATTGACGGCACAAAGATCAGGACCAACGCCAGCCAGGGCGGCACGGTTGCTGCCAACCGGCGGGCGCGCCGAGCCTTTGTCAGACCGCTTGCCCAGGGACTGACGGTGCCGCTTTGGGACTGTCAACCGAGCCCCGCACACACTGCCCGCACCGCGCAAATTCCACCCACTTTCGGACCCTTTTTGCTTGGGGGTTCTGTATCGGTGGGCTGGGTGGTTGAATTTCCTTTATGGAATCAACCACTTGCAGAGATGTGGAGCGGTGAGGGGAATCTAAGATCAGCCGATAACCCGCATGGATGCTAGCGATTCGGTATAAACATGCCGATTCGTTCCCCGGTCTATTCCCCGGTTCTGAATTGATGCCACCGCTTTTCAGCGCGCCTGTTCTGCTTCACGCTTCGGCGCGCCAGGTCGGCGCCCGCCGTTGCGGGTTGCCAACATTCGCCCTGTTCGGTCAGCGATCGACGCCCAGCACCTGCACCGGCTGGCATCGGTTGATTCTTTTTCATAGGGGGAAAAAAACCTACACATGCGAGACCATGCGGTCCCGCCGCTGTCGCGCCCCACGCTTTCACCCTGCCCCCTGCCCGGTCACGCTTTCAGGCCCAGCACTTGCGCCAGTTCAGCCCGCGCTTCGTTCTGCTGAAGCAGCAGGTCGGCAACGCGCCGGGCCTGGGCCTGCACTTCGTCGCGCATGGCCTGAAGCTCGGGAGTCCAGCCGTGGAAGGCCCGCGCGTTCTCCGCAGCCTGGGCCTTGCCTTCAGCCGTGCGGGGGCCGGTTGACTGCGCCCACGGCTTCCAGGTGCGAATCAGCGCCGCCTGCCTCGCACGCCGCTCTGGTGTCCATCCGCTGCCCATCGCTCGCCTCCAATAGTTCGCTTCGGGTAGGTTTTGATTTTCCCGCACGCGGAGCCTGTGCGGGGGGCATCTCAACTTGCGGAGGTCAGCTTAAGGTTTATCAGACCTTGACCTGCTCTCGGCCATCTGCCGACGCTCGACCTCGCCGATTGAGCGACACGACCAGACGGAAAGCTGCCTGTCACCTAGTCGTTCCTGAACAACCGCTTTTTAACGCGGACCTGTAATTGCGATCGCCTGTGTCGACTGCATTACTGCATTACGCCGTCAGTCGCTGCATAGCGAGGTGCTGATAGCGATCCGCGCCGCGGCGCCGATCTGGTCGAGTCGGCGCTGCTCGCGTTACAGGCCGGGGCGTCGACGCGCCGCTTGGTTGTGAATAGCGCTGGGTCACCCGCCAGCTCGCTTGATGCGCCGATACTTGACTCTTGCGAACGAGGAAGTCGACCGGCTGTTGAACTCGTTCACCTATGCGCTTCCACCCCCCAGGCGCGGCTATGCCGTCGTCCGCCTGGCGCTGGACCTGGGCCTGCGCGGCATCGAGATCAGCCGGCTGCAACTGGCCGACATCGACTGGCGCCTGGGTACCGTCACGCTCAAGCGCACGAAGTCGCGTCGCCAGGATTTGCTGCCCTTGCCGGTGGTCACAGGCCGAGCCCTGGAGGCCTACCTGCGACACGAACGACCCAAGACCAGCGACGCGGCCGTATTCGTGCGCCGCCTGGCGCCGCATGACGAACCCATCGGCGTGGACGCCATCCGGCGCATCGTCCGCGACGCCTTCCGACGTGTGGGTATCCATCGACATGCAGCACTGCCCGAACTGCGGCGGCGAGGAACTGAAGATCATCGCGGCCATGCTGGAGCGGCCGGTGATCGAGAAGATCCTGACTGACCTGGGCTTGGATCCGCAGCCACCACACCGGGGGCGGGCGCGCGAGGCGGGGATTGACTTCGGCACCTGAGCCGCGCCGGCCGTCGCTGGCCATCGTAGACACATCAGCAGGGCTGCACAGCCCCGCCGCAGCCGGGGTAGCGCTGCGCGACATGTCGACCCACGCGATAGAACCCCGGTCAACCCTGATCTCGCGGCCGAAACCACCCCTTGCGAACGGGCACAGGCCTGCTGAACCTGGCCCGTGCGAGAGCGCCGGCGCCAAAGCCAGGCCGTTCATGTCGACGCAGCGCGGTCCTCAGCCCTTACCGGGGCGTTGATGAGGGTGGTAAAAAAAACTCTTATGCTCACGGTGTCGCGCGCACGCATGCAGCTGGAACTGATCGAACCCGCGCCGGAATGAGCCGCCGCGTGCAACCCGCAATTTTCTACATTCTTATTTGGAGGTCCACCATGTCGTCTTGCACCCGAGTGACCCACGCCGCCGCGGCACTGTCCTTGCTGCTGCTCAGCGCTGTGCCGCACAGCGCCAACGCGCAGGCCACGGTCATCAATTTCGCAGCCAACGCCTGCACCGGCACGGGCAACTCCGGCCAGGGCTACAACAGCTACAACACCTACACGACGCAAGGCTTCCGATTTATCGGGTCCCCGGCGTCGGTGTTTGCAACGCCGTGTGCCGGTGACGCGACCTACACCGGCACCACCACGCTGTATCCCAACAACGTGGGCAACATATCGACGCTGACGCAGGTGTCGGGCAACCCGTTTTCGATCACTAGCATCGATCTGGCAACCTTGCTGGTGTTCGGCCAACCCCAGGTTCTGACCTTCACCGGCACCAAGACCGGCGGCGCGCTGGTGACGCAGAGCTTCACGATCCCCGGCCAGTCGTCTGGCGCGCCGGCACTGGCCACCTACACCTTCCAGCCGACGTTCAGCGACTTGACCAGCCTGCTGTTCAGCGCGCAGCTGCAGCCCTACTACCAGTTCACCAACCTGCGCCTGGTGGCCGCCGTTCCCGAACCCGGCATCTGGGCCCTGCTCGGCGCAGGTCTGTTTGGCGTGATGACCGCAGTGCGGCGCCGTCAATGAACCGTGCGTGCGAACGCGAACGCGCCGTCTTCCACGTCCACCGGGATCACGTCCTTCGGCCCCTATGTATAGGACTCAACTATGCGTAGGTCCGCGGCGCCCGGCATTGCCTGCCGGCAGTTATGTTGGCATGTGCTCCCGGCCACCGCGGTCCCTTGCATAGTCACAGGCTCCGCAGGAATTTCATCAGATCGTCGCTGGCTCGGTAGCGCTGATGTCTGGTGCCTCCAGACGCGCTGACCGGCACCCGATCTTGTGACTCTCGTTCTCCGGAAACGGCCCGAAAGTGACGAAGTGACCAACTGCTTCCTGCTGCATAAGCGACATTTACGCCGCCTCGGTCATCGGCAGCAATGGGTCGATTCTTGACCTTCACCGTCGGGATGAGCCGACATTCAGTGCCTCGGGGACTGGATCACCAGGTAAGACCGTGGCCGTTACAGCGGGCAGCGGTGGCACCAATTCAGCAGCGGCCGTGGGCTCTTGTCGAGGTAGCGAAGCAGGCGGCACTACGCCGTTGTTCACCTGCTGCTGCCCGCCGTTATTGATGTTGGCTTGCCGGGCGAACACCACGGGCGGGTTCTTGATGGCGGCCAGCGTTTCCAGCGTGGCGCGGCACTGGCTCTGCGCCTTCAGCGCCAACCGCATGTAGCGGTCGGTCGCGTCCAGATACTCACCCATGTTCAGCGCTGCGCGGCGGGCAAGCTCTGAAAAGATGGCATTCAGCGCGGAAGCCTGGGCGGTCAACATCCTTTCAGCCGATGCCATGTCGCCCCGATTAACGGCTGCCCCGCTTTCGTCCAGCGATGCGACCATCTCCACCAGCGACAGCCTGCCGTGCTCGCCTTCCATGTACTTCAGCACCAGGGAAGCGTTAGACACAACCCCTTGCGCCATCAAGTCAGTTACAGCGCGGTCCTCTGTCTGACCCTGCTTGCGCGGCACGATGAGATGGCGGGACTTGTCCATCGGCGCCGCCGTCGTTTTGTTTGCTTTCGTCACCATCGGATCACCTCACAGTCTGAAAACCTGGGCACCGCTGCAGCCGCGCCACCCAATCGCGGCCCACCTCGGGCGACAGCAGCCCGGCCCGCCGATGGTTCGCGCAGCGGCCGGGCCTGTAGGCCCCGCAGTCGGAACAGGACACGCGCGGGTCGGCGTCACGGTCGCGCTGCACCAGGCGGGCGGCCCAGCGTTCGGCCTCGGCTTCAGGCCAGCGCCAGCGCAGCAGCCGGGCGCGCCGCTCATGAAAGCGCGCCATGTCCGAATCTGACCAGGCCACCGCATCCAGATCGACGGGGCCGGGCTGGGCCTGTAAATCGTTCGCACCCCCCTCCCGGGGCACTGCCAAAACTGACAGAACCCCCCTTTCGTCGGTTTTGTCAGTGCTGCCCTGAGGGGGTGCGGCCAATTTCTCGGCATAGCGTGCGGCCCACCTACCCACGGCGCGCCCCTTCGGTCAGGCTGTAGATCGTGGTCGGCCGGCCTACCGTGTCGGTCGTGCATTCGCTCAGCCAGCCGTGTGCGCCCAGCATGTCGAGTGCATCGGCCACCGCGCCTTTGTCGCTCAGCCCGGTCCACTGGTTGCGGTACACGTCGCGCGCCGTGAAGGCATCGGGCAAAACGCGCGCCCGGGCCTTGTCGAGGATGGTCCGCGCCGCCCGCACCGTCATGCGCCGGCCGCTGCTGTGCAGGCGCCGTGCGTGACTCTCGAAGTAGTCGGCCAGGTCCAGCGCCCGCACCGTGGCGGCCAGCGTCACCGGCCCCTGCCCGCCGTCGATGACGTGCAGCGCCAGCGCCAGGGCCGGGACGTGGTGGCGGAATTTCGACAGTGCGCCTTCCAGCCCCTCACCTTCGGCCGCGCGTATGGTCCGCTCGAAGCCGCCGCGCCAGTCCCCGAACGCTTCGCGCGCATCCTCATCAAAGCGAAGGAAGGGCAAGCCGCACGGCGCGCCGGCCATGTCGGTGTCGCGCTCTGCGTTCAGGTCGGGTGCCTTCAACGTGTCCAGCCGCTCGAAGGCTTCCAACGCGCGCCGCTTGGCGGCAATGTCGGGTAAGCGGTCCACCGGCCGCCACTCACCGGGCGAGTCGGGCCAGGCGATTAGGAATCGCTCCACCATGCCGTCATCGGACCCACCGCGCCGCGCTTGATTGACGATCTCCGACAGAGGGCCGGGCTGGATGCCGCCGATGATGGATAGGCGGGCATCCGCGACAGTCAGGGTGCCACGCCCGATGCGGTCGAAGGTGTAGCGGCCGCCGCTCCATGCCTGCAGGTAGAAGCCGCGCGCCGTTGCCGCCTCCTCGCCAGCCAGGTGCAGCAACAGCCCGCGCATCTCATCCCGCACCAGCAGCACGCCATCGGGGTTTTGCTCCAACACCTCACCGGCCTTTTCATAGGTCAGGTCGTTGACTACGTAGCGCCGTCGTGTCGGTGCGGGTGCATCTTCTTCGCCGGCCAGCAGCGCCAGCACGTCCGCCTTGCCGTTGTCCTTCAGCGCTGCGCGCGCCGCCTTCACGCCGGCCTCAGCCCGCAGCTTGCCGGCCAGCGCTTCGGCTTGATGCTGGGCGGCCTGCGCATTGAAGTCATCGGCCGCGCGGGCTTCCAATCGCTCAAGCGGTGCCAGGGCCTGAGACATGGCGGGCGACTTCATCATCCCGGGCTTGCCGACGATCAACGCCCACAGGTTGCCGCGCTCAAGCCAGTCGGTGCGCCGCTCGGGCCGGATGCCGACATGCCGCGCCACCAGCGATGCAGCGCCCACCAGCAGCGGCACCGCCACAAAGTCAGGCGGGCAGTTCATCCGCTCGGACACGTCGCCCACCCATGCCGCGAAGGCATCGGGCAGGGCCGACATGGGGAAGGCTTGCACCGGCAGCAGTTCAGGCGGCAGCGCTTGCGGCAGTTCCACAGGCCCCACGCCTGCAGCGCGCAGGCGGGCCAGGTCTTGCACAGCCGCGCTCATGCTGCCAACTCCACAACACCGCGCGCCGCCCAAACATCACACCAATCTGCGCCGGGGTCGGTCGGTGTCAGCACGTCGCAGCGCAAGTGCGCCGCAGCGGCCCGGCCCTGCAGGGCTGCAGCCGCATCCTGCCCGGCCTTGTCATGGTCCGCGAAAATCACCAGCCGCTGCACACCTGCAGGCCAACGGTAGGCGGCCAGGTTGCCGGCTGAATAGGCGGCCACCGTGGGCAGGGCCGATGCACACCAGCCGGCCAGCGCCGTCTCGATGCCTTCAGCGATGGCGATGCAGCCGCGCGCCGGGTTGTGCAAGGGGATGCAGGCGCCGGCCAGCGGCCCCGCTGTGCCGGTCAGCTTGCGCACCGTGGGCACGTCAGCCTTGCGGCCATCACGCGCCAGGTACGTGCGATGCAGGGCCACCATGCGGCCATCCATCATCAGCGGCGCCACCATCGCGGGGTAGGTGCCCAGCTTGTTGCCGCCGTCCCAATAGGGCAGCGCTCGGTGGTAGCGCAACAGGTCGGGAAGCGGCCACACGCCGCCGAACCCGCGCGCCTTCAGGTGCAGCGTCGGAGGATCACCGGCCACCAGCGGCACGCACTGCGCCCACACCTGGGCGATGCGCTGTGCGTTCTCTGCCCACTGTTCGCGCTGCTGGGCCTCGCGCTCTGCCGTTGCGGCCATCACTTGCCGGGCCAGGTCGGCGCGTTGTTCCGGGGTCATAGTGGTGCGGTCGGCTGCGCACCATGTCTTGCTCATGCCTTGCCGGTAGCAGCCGAACACGCCGCCGCGCAGGTCGTGGAACAGCTTGCACCAGCCGGCAGAGTCGCCGCGCCGGTCACTGGTGGCGAAGCGATGGAAGCGGCCGGGCTCGATGGTCTCGGGGGCATGGCCCAGACAGGCCAGCACTTCGGCGCGGAAGGTTTGCACGGGGTCGCTCATGGCTGCATCCCCTGCGAACGCACCAGGCGCCCCATCAAGGCGGTCACGTCAGCCCGGACAAGCTCGCAGCCGTACACCAGCGCTTCAGCGGCTTGCAGGCTCTGCACCGTCGCCGGCTGGCCGAACTGGTTAAGCACCTGCCATGCACCATCGGCCAGTTGTTCGAGCACCAGGCCAGCCAGCGCCGCGCGTGCGGTCAAGGTGGCGATGCGCTTGCGCTGCGCGTCGGGCTGGGCACAATCTCGGGTGTCTGCTGTGCTCTGTTCTTCGACGCCTCGCCCGCTCGCAACGGTCGGGGCGTCTCCAGTTGTGGGGCCGCTCATGCCGGCACCTGTGAGGCAAGCCAAGCGGTCAGGTCGCCGGCCCGGATGCGGGTGCATCGCTTGCCCAGCTTCACCAGTTTCGGGAAAGTGGGGTCAGTCGCGGACTTGCGATAGATCGTGGCGACTGACAAGCCGCTGAATTCGGCGGCGGTGTTCAGCCGCAGCAGTGCGTCGGCTAACTGGGCAGCGTGCAGGGGCTGCGGTTTGCGCTCGATGGCCTTGCGGGGCTGCGGGGACTCGGTGGTTTGCATAGTGCTCTTTCACGTTCTCGATTTAGAAACGTGAGCACCAAAGCATCGACAAGCGCCCACCTGACCCACAAACGGGTCAAGGGGTTAAAGTCGCACCGCCTGCTTTCCAGTTGGCGGGTGCCTCGGCACTCTGCCCGGCTTCGGTGGTGGTACACCGGGGCCGGGCTCCTATCGCGCTACCCTGCTACTTTGGTAGCTGACGCTATGGGCAAGTTGGGGATAACGCAGGACTATTTTAGTCGGGGCACGTTGTGGCTAATGCACCACTCAACCCTGTGCAACCCGGAAACTTCCCCCTTTTCGGAGGCTTCTAGGCTCTGCTGCGCGGCCGCCCTGCTAGCGCTGTAGAGGGCCGGCTTATTCACTTATTCGGCGGCGATAAGTCGCGCACCCCCAGGGCGCTCTTGGACATGTTGTCCGGCAGTCCGCCTGAGTGCGCTCAATGCCGTTGAACCCTTACCCAGAGTCGCAGAACACGGACCCAGCGCCCGGCTTGCATCGCAACCTGCCCTTCGCGGTCAGGTCGTCACGCCGCCTTGAATGGCAGCACCTGGGCGCCAGTCCGCAGGCGATCGGTGTAGTCGGCCCAGGTCTGCATGACTTGCCGCCGTTGATCCATGTATTCGGCGCGATCGTAAGCACTGCCCAGCGGCCCGCTTTTGCCGTGCCCTAGCTGCGCTTCAACCAGATCGGCAGGGATGCCGGCCAGCCGCTCAGCCATCATCGTGCGGGCCATCGCGCGGAAGCCGTGGGCGACATGCTCATCGTTGCCGAAGTCCAGCCGGCGCAGCGCCGCATTGATGGTGCCGTCGCTCATCGGGCGTTCCCCGGTGCGGGCCGAAGGGAAGACATAGCGGCCATGCCCTGTCAACGGCTGGATGGCCTTCAACACCGCTATCGCCTGCTTCGCCAGCGGCACCAGATGCGGCCGGCCGTTGATCTTTTCCGCCTTCGTGGCTTTCATGCCCTGCGCCGGGATCGTCAGCATGGCGTCGTCAAAGTCCAGCCATGCCCATTCCATCGCCCGGATGTTCCCCGGCCGCTGAAACAGCAACGCCGACAGCTTCAACGCCGCCACCGTTTCGGGCTGCCCGGTGTAGGCGTCGATGGCCCGCAGCAGTTCGCCCACTTTGGCAGGCTCCAGCACCGCCGCGAAGTGCTTGGGCGTGTGCTGCTTCAGTGCGCCGCGCAGGTCGGCCACCGGGTTGTTCTCGCAGATGCCCGTCTGCACGCCGTAACGGAAGACTTGCCCGGCCATCGCTTGCAAGTCTTGCGCCGTACTCAGGATGCCTTTCGCTTCCACCTTGCGCAGCGCCAGCAGCAGCGTCTTGGCTTTGATGTTCGACAGCGCCAGCGAACCGATGACGGGGAACAGGTACAGCTCATTCATGCGCAGCCACTTGGTGCCGTGGCCCTCGCTCCATTCGCTGGCCTTGGTGCCGTGGAACTCGCGTGCGGCCGCTTCGTAGGTGGTGGCGCTGCTGGCGGCCTTTTCCGCTTTGTCAGCCTTGCGCTGCTGCACCGGGTTCGTGCCGCTCTTGCGAGTCGTGCGGGCGGCATCGCGGTCTAAGCGGGCCTGCTTCAGCGACACGTCCGGGTAGCTGCCCAGCGCCAGCCGCGATTCTTTCCCGTCTGGGTAGAACTTCCAGAACCAGCGCTTCGCACCGCCAGGCGAAACCTCCAGGTACAGCCCGGCCCCGTCCGTCAGCCGCCGCCGCTTCAGGTCGGGCGGGCAGGTGGCGTTACGGCAATCAACATCTTTCAGCGCTTGCTTCGACATGACGGGCCTTTCAGGTGTCCGGCCACCTAGGACAACCGGGGAAAAAAACAGACCCAAAAACCGGCCTTGTTCCCCTATTCCGTGTCCCGGTGTCCCGGTTGTGCCCCGCTATGTTCCCCGGAACGGTTTGCGCTGTAAAGCCCTCTCGTGCACCGTCAGGACATGAAAAAGGCCACTAAGTCGTTGATTTACCTAGGGGCCTGAGTCTTTGTGAACCGTCGTAATTCACTCATTTGGAGCGGGTGAGGGGAATCGAACCCCTGTATGAAGCTTGGGAAGCTGCCGTTCTGCCATTGAACTACACCCGCACATCGGGATTCTAGCCACCAGAAGGCAGCCATCGGCTTGCGCGCCATCCCACGATATGGCACGCACTTCCGGCCATCGAAACCTGTCTGCGCTCTCACGATGCAAAAAATCGCTGCAGTGCACAAATTCGGGTTTGTGCGGACGCGCGACATGCGCTTTTGTCGATTTGCGGCGACACACAAGGCCCTGCCCTGCGCCTCAAAATGCAGGTTCGTAGCCGACTCGCCGGTCGGTCTGCTGGCCCGCCGACCACCCGCATCGGGCACAACCCCACCCCCTTTCACGGCGGACGCCTGCGTTCGCCTCAGCCCGTTTTCAGCTTTCTTTCACTTTGAACTTCTGGAGTTTTCGATGAGCAAGGCACTGACGGGATATCGCATCCTGGATTTCACCCACGTGCAGTCGGGTCCGACCTGCACCCAGCTGTTGGCCTGGTTCGGCGCCGACGTGATCAAGGTCGAGCGGGCCGGCGAGGGCGATGCAACCCGCGGGCAACTGCGCGACATCCCGGGCGCCGACAGCCTGTACTTCACGATGCTCAACCACAACAAGCGCTCGATCACCATCGACACCAAGAAGCCGGCCGGCAAGCAGGTGCTGGAAACGTTGATCCAGACCTGCGACGTGCTGGTCGAGAATTTCGCGCCCGGCGCGCTGGACCGCATGGGCTTCAGCTGGGAACGCATCAACGAGCTGAACCCGAAGATGGTGGTGGCCTCGGTGAAAGGCTTCGGCCCGGGCCGCTACGAAGACTGCAAGGTCTACGAGAACGTGGCCCAGTGCGCCGGCGGCGCCGCTTCCACCACTGGCTTCGACGACGGCCCGCCGCTGGTGACGGGCGCGCAGATCGGCGACAGCGGCACCGGCCTGCACCTGGCGCTGGGCATCCTGGCGGCGCTGCTGCAACGCCACAGCACCGGCCGCGGCCAGAAGGTGCTGGCGCCGATGCAGGACGCGGTGCTGAACCTGTGCCGCGTGAAGCTGCGCGACCAGCAGCGCCTGGAACGCACGGGCACGCTGCATGAATTTCCGCAGTACCCCGACGGCAAGTTCGGCGACGCCGTGCCGCGCGCCGGCAACGCCAGCGGTGGCGGGCAGCCTGGTTCCATCTTGAAGTGCAAGGGCTGGGAAACCGACCCCAACGCCTACATCTACTTCATCACCCAGGCCGCGGTGTGGCCGGCAGTGTGCAAAGTCATCGGTGAGGAAGGCTGGATCGACGACGAAGCCTTCGCCACGCCACAAGCGCGCTTGCTGCACCTCAAACCCATCTTTCGGCGCATCGAGCAATGGACGATGACCAAGGACAAGATCGAGGCGATGGAGATCTTGAACCGCTACGACATCCCCTGCGGTCCGATCCTGTCGATGAAGGAAATCGCGGCCGATGAATCGCTGCGTGCCAGCGGCACCATCGTCGAAGTGGACCACCCGGTGCGGGGCAAGTACCTGACCGTGGGCAACCCGATCAAGCTGTCCGACAGCCCGACCGACGTGACGCGCTCGCCCCTGCTGGGCGAACACACCGACGAGGTGCTGAACCAGCTGGGCTACAGCGCGCAGGACATCGAGCAGCTGCGCGTCGAGCGCGTCATCTGAATCCGACCAGAGCAACACATGCAATGAACCATCCCATCATCCCGATCGCGGTGCTCGACGCGTCGCGCCAGCGAAAGCGCCAGGCGCCCAAGGGCCGCCGCGTCGACCCGGTCGCGCTGGCGGAGGTGCAGCGCCTGCTGGGCGATGCGTCGCGCCAGAGCGACCTGCTGATCGAGCA
>JAYSYH010000064.1:0-2240 GCA_043716645.1 Betaproteobacteria bacterium
GGTTCCGGCAAGTCGGTGCTGCTGCGCGAGATGATTTTGCTGCAGCGGCCCACTGCAGGCGTCATCAAGCTGTTCGGCCAGGACACCGCCACGCTCGACCCCGCAGGGGTGCAGGCGCTGCGCCTGCGCTGGGGTGTGATGTTCCAGCGTGGCGGTTTGTTCAGCGCGCTGACGGTGCGCGACAACGTCGGCCTGCCGCTGCGCGAACACAGTGAATTACCCGCGGCGCTGATCGTCGAGATCGCCGAATGGAAGCTGGCGCTGACCGGGCTGCCGCCCGAGGCCGGGCTGAAGTTTCCCGGTGAACTCAGCGGCGGCATGTTGAAGCGTGCCGCGCTGGCCCGCGCGCTGTCGCTGTCGCCCGAGTTGCTGTTTCTGGACGAGCCGACCTCGGGCCTGGACCCGGCCAGCTCTGACGGCGTCGATGAACTGATCCTGAAGACGCACGCGCTGTACCGTCCGACCATCGTGATCATCAGCCACGACCTGGACCTGCTGTGGCAGGTCTGCGACCGCGTGGCCGTGCTCGGCGATGGGCGTGTGCTGGCGCTGGGCACGATGGCCGAACTGGCGCAAGACGCGCAGCCGGCGGTACGCAGCTATTTCACCGATCGGCGGCAGGCGCGGCAGAGCGCCCCCGCCGCACACTGAGACCGCAAACCGTGGAAGACAAGGTCAACTATTCGCTGGTCGGCGCCTTCGTGCTGGTTCTGGGTGCGTTGCTGGTGGGCGGTGTGCTGTGGCTGTCGGTCGGCCTGGGTGCGCGGCGCGATGTCGACCGCTACCAGGCCTTCATCGAGGAATCGGTGGCCGGCTTGAACGTCGATGCACCGGTGAAGTACCTGGGCGTGGACGTGGGCAAGGTCGGCCGGATAGAGATCGACCCGCAAAACTCGCGCCGCGTGCGCCTGCTGTTCCTGATCAACCGCGGCACGCCCATCAAGCAAGACAGCGCGGCGGTGCTGAAGGCGCAGGGCCTGACGGGCATTGCCTACGTCGAACTCAGTGGCGGCAGCGAAGGTTCGCAGCCGCTGGTGGCCAGCGCCGACGGCGTGCCGCCGACGATTCCTTTCAAGCTGTCACTGGGTGCGCGGCTGGAAAGCGTCATCACCAATGTGCTGGGCAACGTCGACCGGGTCTCGGACAACCTGAACGCCGTGTTCAACACCGAAAACCAGCTGGCGTTGAAGACCACGCTGGCCGACATGGCCGCACTGGCCCACGCGCTGGAAGCGCAGAAAGGTGTGTTGACGCGCGGCATTTCCGACGCCGCCCGCACCGCAGAGCGCGCTGCCAGTGCCAGCCAGCGGCTGGACCCGGCCTTGCTGAGCATCACGCGCGGCGCGCAATCGATGGACCGGATGGCCGAAGGCGTCAGCGCCACCAGCCTGCGCGCCAGCCGCGCGGCCGACAGTGCAGCCAGCGCCGTGCAACAGGCCAGCAGCGAAACGCTGCCCGACCTGGCGCGCCTGATGGCCGAGTTGAACCAGTTATCGGCTTCGCTGCGCACGCTGAGCGAGCAAACCGCGCGCAGCCCCAGCAGTCTGGTTGTCGGCCGGCCACTGCCGCGCCCCGGACCCGGAGAAAGTACCCCGCCGTGAGTGCAATGAGGGCACTGCCATGAAAACCTTTCCGCCATGCCGAACCCGAACCGGCGCCGCGTCGCGGGCCGTCGCCGTTCTGGCCATCTCGGTGCTCAGCGGCTGCGGGGCTTCGCTGCTGCCCAAGCCGCCGCCAGCGGCCGCGCGCTACACGCTGGACGCTGCTGCGACTGCGACTGCGACAAGGCCTGCGACTGCGACTGCGGCGGCCAACGCGCCGGTGCTGCTGGTCGCCCTGCCCAGCGCGGCGGCGGGTTACGACAGCGCCCGCATGCTTTACCAGCGCCAGCCGCAGCAGTTGGAGGCCTTTGCCTTCCATGAATGGGTCGAGCCGCCCGCGCGCCTGTTGGCGCCGTTGCTGGTGCAGGCGCTGCAGGCCACCGGCGCCTACCGCGCGGTCTTGATGGCGCCCTCAGCGGGCACCGGCGCGCTGCGCCTGGAGACCGAAGTGCTCCGCCTGCAGCATGACTTCAGCGCGCAGCCCAGCACCGTGCGATTGACGCTGCGCGCCGCGTTGATTGATGCGGCCACGCGCCGCGTTCTCGCCACCCAGGTCTTCGACGCCAGCCAGCCGGCCGCCCGCGATGACCCGGTGGCGGGCGTGGCCGCGGCGCAGCAGGCCACCCTGCGCGTGCTGGA
>JAYSYH010000065.1:0-6904 GCA_043716645.1 Betaproteobacteria bacterium
TGCTCGTCTGCTTGCTCGTTTGCGTCCGGCTGCGCCCGCCGCGCCCGCCGCGCCGCCGGCGCGCACCAGCCGTGCCGAGGCTGAAACCGAGGTTCAAGAGCCCGGCGCCTGCGGTTGGTTCGATTCAAGTCACGAACTGGTGCGAGGCCTGCAGGTGCAGGAACTGACATCCCCGGAAAGCCAGGCCGCCGCTTTGCCTTTGGCAATCTGGTTGCAACTGCAGCTGGAAGGCTGTGGCAGCGCTCAGACGGCTTGAAGTCCACTGCCGCATCAGGCCAGGGGTTGCAAGGCGCGGCATGCAGCGCGCAACAGGGTCGGGTGGTAATCTGGTGGCCCGAAAGCGCAGCGGATCCGTCGCGCGGCAACTACAAGGAAACCTGCCGATGAAAGCCGTCTGGAATGGCACCGTTGTGGCCGAAAGCAACGACACCGTGGTGGTTGAAGGCAACCACTATTTCCCGGCCGATTCGATACGCGCCGACTACTTGCTGCCCAGCAACACCAAGACCATGTGTTCGTGGAAAGGCCAGGCCAGTTACCACACGCTGTTCGTCAACGGCAACGCCAACCCTGACGCCGTCTGGTACTACCCCGACCCGAAGGAGGCGGCTGCCGAGATCAAGGGCCGACTCGCTTTCTGGAAGGGCGTGAAGGTCACTGAGTAGGGCGTATGGAGCTGTGGTCTGCGATGCGTGCTGCCCGGCTTGTGCTGCTGGCCTGCGCCCTCGGTGCACTGCCGGCGGCCCACGCTGCGGCGGGTTTGCCGTCCACCAACACGGCATGGGTGGCGGCGGCCACCGACGCCGACGTCGACCGCGCCTTCGCCCGCGCGCGCGCCGAGAAAAAGCCTTTGCTGCTGTACTGGGGCGCCAGCTGGTGTCCGCCCTGCAACCAGCTGAAGGCCACGCTGTTCAACCGGCAGGACTTTGCCGTGCTGGCGCGTTCCTTCGTATCGGTCAGCGTGGACGGCGACCGGCCCGGCGCGCAGAAGTTGGGGCAGCGTTTCAAGGTGGTGGGTTACCCGACGACGGTGCTGTTCAGCGCCGACGGCAAAGAAATCACCCGGCTGCCCGGCGAAGTCGACGCGCCGCAAGCCCTGGCTGTGCTGCAGTTGGGGCTGGCTGGAGGCCGGCCGATCAAGGCCGTGCTGGCCGACGCGCTGAAGGGCCAGCCGCTGGCGCCTACCGAATGGCGCCTGCTGGCCTTCTACAGCTGGGACACCGACGAAGGCCAGCTGGTCAGCAAGGCCGACAGGCCGGGTCTGTTGGTGCGGCTGGCGGTCGCCGGCAGCGCAGCGCCTGCAGCAGCCGAACCCGACATCACGTCCCGCCTGTGGCTCAAAGCGTTGGCCGCCAGTGACGACGGTAAAGGCGTAAAGCCCGACGCCGCGTTGCGCGAGCGCTTGATGCGGGTGCTGGCCGACCCGGCGCAGGCCCGCCTGCAGATGGACGTGCTGGTCGCCAGCGCGCCTGAGTTGGTTCGCAACTTTGAATCGTCCGACCCCGAATTCGGCGCCGCGCCGTCGCGCGCACCGCTGCTGGCGGCCTACGACAGTGCTTTGCAGCGGCTGCAGACAGATGCCACGCTGTCGCGCGCCGATCGCCAGTCGGCACTGACCGCGCGGGTCGAACTGGCGCGGCTGGACTTGCCCAAGAGCACAGTGCAGGTGCAGCTGCCCGAGCCGCTGCTGAAGGACGTGCGCGACTTCGTTGCCCGTGCCGACACAGAAATCACCGACGGCTACGAACGCCAGGCCGTCATCACCGAAGCCGCCTACCTGCTGGGCCGCGCCGGGCTGTGGCCGCAGAGCGATGCGCTGCTGACGGCTAACCTGACCCAGAGTCATTCGCCCTACTACCTGATGAGCCAGCTGGCGGGCAACGCCCGCAAGCTCGGCCGCACGGCCGACGCCTTGCGCTGGTATGGGCAGGCCTACGCACAGAGCGAAGGCGCGTCCACCCGCCTGCAGTGGGGCAGCGCCTACCTGACCGCGCTGGTGGAGCTGGCGCCGCAAGACGGCGCGACCATCGAGAAGACGGCTGCACAGCTGCTGACCGAGGCCGCCGGTGACCGCAGTGCTTTCGAAGGCCGCAGCGCGCGTTCGCTGCAGCGGGCCGGCGCGCAGTTGGTCAGCTGGAACAGCACAGGTCGGCACGCCGCTACGCTGCGCCGGCTGCAGGTGCAGCTGGACGTGGTTTGCGCGAAGGTGGTCGGCGCGCCCGCCGTGCGGCGTGCCTGCGCGGCCATGCTCAAACCTAAAGCGGCCTGATCGTGGCGGGTCGCTGGGGCCAGGCCTTTGCCGTCGGCTAGATTCGACGGTTTGGAGGCCACCATGACCCGACCCGTACTCGACGAAGCCCATATCCACCCCGCCATACGCGACAGCGTGACGGGACACCAGGCGTCCATCGTGACCGAGGTGCAGTCAGCCATCCTGCAGAACGCCGTGGTGGTGGTGGGCATGGCGCATAACCCGTTCTGCCGCAAGGCCCGCAGTGCCTTGACCACCATGGGCGTGGCCTTCAAGTATCTGGAGTACGGCAGCTACTTCAGTGCCTGGCGGCAGCGCAATGCGCTGAAGATGTGGACGGGCTGGCCGACGCTGCCAATGGTCTTCGTCAAGGGCCAGTTGGTGGGCGGCGCCGACGATGTGGCCAAGCTGATCGCCAGCGGCGAGTTCAAGCGTTTGCTCGGCTGAAGCCACAGCCCGTGCGTGTTGGGCAAGCTTTGGTGGCGGTCGGACGGCAGCTCGCCCGCTGGCGAGCCGGTGGGCCACGGGCCTTGAAGACAATGCCGCGCATGAACAAGACGTTGAAGCAGGGGTTGGTGGTGATGGGTTGGCTGAGTGCCGCACTGTTGCCGCTGTCGCAGGCCGCGCTGGCCTCTGAAAAGCGGCAGGGCCTGACCGCCTGCCGCCTGCCGGGCGTTGAACACGAGGCCTGGTGCGGCGTGGTCAAGCGCACTCTGGACCCAAGCCAGCCCGTGGCTGTGCAGATCGACGTGCACTTCGCGCTGTTGCCCGCGCTGGCCCGCAACCGCAAGCCCGACCCGGTGTTCTTCTTCGCTGGCGGGCCGGGCCAAAGCGCTATCGACCTGGCCGGCCCGGTGAGCCGCATGCTGGCGAAATTGGGCAATCGCCGCGACCTGGTCTTGATCGACCAGCGCGGCACTGGCCGCAGCGCACCGTTGCGCTGTGCCGACGAGGCACCCACCCGCCCGCTGGCCGAGGGCGCCAGCACCGAGGCGTTGGTGGCCCGCCTGGCCACGTGCCGCCAGGCCTTGCAGAAGTTGCCGCACGGCGATTTGCGCCATTTCACAACCTGGCTGGCTGCGCAAGACACCGAAGCCGTGCGCGGCGCACTGGAGGTGGACCACGTCAACGTGGTGGGGAGTTCTTACGGTACGCGGCTGGCGCTGGACTACATGCGGCAGTTCCCCAAGGCGGTGCGTCGCGCGGTGATCGACGGTGTGGCACCGCCAGACATGGCTTTGCCTGGTTCTTTTTCCACCGACAACCAGGCTGCGCTGGACGCCGAACTGGCGGCTTGTGAAGCCGAGGCACGCTGCCGCGCCCGTTACCCCACGCTGCGCGCCGACTGGCAGGCGCTGTTGGCCGGCCTGCCAAAAGCCGTGAGCTTGGCCCACCCTGTCACGGGCACCGTCGAACGCGTCACTTTCACGCGGGACGCGGTGCTGGGCATGGTGCGCGCGCCGCTGTATGTGCCGGCGCTGGCCGCTGCGCTGCCGCTGGCCATCACCGAAGCCGCGCGCGGCCGCTTCGCGCCGCTGCTCGGCTTGTCCATGGCGACCACCGGCAACAGCCGCAGTGGTGCCATCGCCGAAGGCCAGCACTTTTCTGTGGTCTGCGCCGAAGACCTGCCGCGCCTGGGTCAACCCAAAGACACCCCGGGCGCTGACTACGGCGACGCTTTCGAGCGGCTGTACATCCAGGTCTGCGCCGACTGGCCACGTGGGCGGGTGCCCAAGGCCTTCTACGACCTACCCGAGGCGCGTACGGCTACGCTGGTGTTGTCTGGTGGTGCTGACCCGGCCACGCCGCCACGCCATGCCCAGCGCGTGGTGTCAGCGTTGGGCCCGCGCGCGCGCCATGTGGTGGTGCCGCAGGCGGGCCACGGCATGCTGGGCCTGGCCTGCCTGCGCGACGCGGTGTTCCGCTTCATCGATGCCCCCGGTGACGATGAGGCCTTGAAGGTCCAGGCCGATTGCGCCAGCGCTGTGCCGCGGCCGCTGGCCTACATCCCGGTGGAGGCCGCGAAATGATCGAAGTCCAGGGTTTGACCAAGACTTTCGTCCAGGGCAGTGGGCGCAAGAAGCGCTCGGTCGATGCGGTGCAGGGTGTCACGTTCACCGCGCCTGACGGCTGTATCACCGGCCTGCTGGGTTCCAACGGCGCCGGCAAGACGACGACGCTGCGCATGGTGGCCGCGCTGATCGAGCCCGATGCCGGGCGGGTGCTGGTCGACCGCATCGAGGTGGCGCAGCAGCCGGTAGCGGCGCTGGCCCGCATGGGCGTGCTGAGCGACGCGCGCGGCCTGTACCCGCGCCTGACGGCGCGCGAGAACATCGTCTACTTCGGCCGCCTGCACGGCATGAGCCGTGAAGCCGCGGAAAACCGCGTGCGCGACCTGTCCCACATGCTGGACCTGCGCGGCTTGCTGGACCGCCGCACCGATGGCTTCAGCCAGGGCGAACGCATGAAGACGGCACTGGCGCGGGCGCTGATTCACGACCCGCCGAACATCATCCTGGACGAACCGACCAACGGCCTGGACGTGCTGGCCACCCGCGCGCTGCGCGACGCGCTGCGCCGGCTGCGCGACGAACAGCGCAAATGCGTCATCTTCTCCACCCACATCATGCAAGAGGTCGAGCGGCTGTGCGACCACGTCGTCGTCGTGTCGCGCGGGCGCACCGTGGCCCAGGGCACGGTGGCGCAACTCGGCGCACTGAGCGGTGAAACCGACTTCGAGGAGACTTTCGTGAAACTGGCCTTCAGTGCCGATGAACGCCAGCCGGCGGTGCCGCCATGAGCCGTGCCGCCCTGACCGTCTACCTGAAGGAGCTGACCGACGCTTTGCGCGACCGGCGCACGCTGTCCGTGGTCTTTTTGAGCTCGGTGGCCATTGGGCCGCTGGTGTTGTTGCTGGTGTCGTCGCTGGTGGCCGGTATCGAGAAGCGCGCCGAGGCGCGGGTCATCGTCGTTCAGGGCATGGAGCAAGCGCCCAGCCTGCGCAACTACCTGGAACGCCAGACCTACACCGTCACCGTCGCGCCGGCCGACTTTGAGCGGCAGCTGACCGAAAACAGGCTGGGTGACCCGGTGCTGTTGGTGTCGCCAACCTTCGAAGCCGAGCTGGCCGGGGGCCAGGCCCCACTGGTGGAATTGGTGGGCAGCAGCGCCAACCAGCGCGCGCAAGTCGGCAGCGGGCCCATCCTGCGGTTGCTGCGCGGCTTCAATCAGGAGCAGGCGCTGCTGCGTTTGTCCACACGGGGGATTGCGGCCAGTCAGCTTGAAGCGGTGCGCGTCGAGGAACGCGACCTGGCCGACCCCGCTTCGCGCGCCGCACAACTCGGCACGATGGTTCCCTACTTCGTGCTGATGGCCGTGCTTTACGGCGCGTTGAATGCGGCGTTGGACACGACGGCTGGCGAGCGTGAACGCGGTTCACTGGAGCCGCTGTTGATGAACCCGGCTTCGCGCCAGGCCTTGGTGTTGGGCAAGTGGGGCGCGGTGGCCAGCGTGGGCATGCTGATTGCGGTGTTGTCCTGCCTGAGCTTCCTGCCCGGCCAGTGGTTGTTGCGCAGCGAGGGTTTGGCGGCGATGTTCCGTTTCGGCTTTGGCGAAGCCGGCGCCTTCATCGCGCTGTTGCTGCCGCTGGCCGGCGCGCTGTCGGCCCTGTTGATGGCCATTGCCATTCGCTGCAAGTCCTTCAAGGAAGCGCAGGCCAACGCCACGGTGGTGATGTTGGCGGTGTCGCTGTTACCGCTGATCTCGCTGTTCAACCAGGAAGGCACGGCGGCGTGGCACTTGTGGGTGCCGGCACTGGCCCAGACCACCCTGATGGCCCGAGTGCTGAAGGGCGAAAGCCTTCCTTTTGCCGATGTGTTCCCGTCGGTGGTGGTGTGCGTGTTGCTGACGGTGCTGGCGTTGGGTTTCGTGGCACGCACCCTGCGCACAGCGGCGCTGAAATGAATGTCAGTTGGCCCGGGCGCTGAGCGCGCGGTGGACTTCCTGCTGCCAGGGCAGGGCGCGTACCAGTTCGTTGAGGAAGCGTGCCGACTGCTGCGCGGTCAGCACTTCGCCTTCCTCTCCAATCAGTCGCACATTGGTCACCAGCGACATCGGGTCGGCGATCGCCACCACGCCCTGCGTGATCTGCACCCAGTCCCAGGCCATGCCGGCCTGGCAATCGGCCACGGCGGTGGCCCACACCGTTTGGCCGGCCGGCGGCCCCAGGCTGTCGCCGGCCAGCACGATGCAGGTGTCGACATGGCGAAACCGAGCATGAGGGTGGGCGCCGGCCTGCCACAATAGGCGAGGCCATGCGCGCAGCGACCAGGCGGTGGCAGGGGGCATTACAAATTCAGAGATCGTTGGCGAAGGCTGTGACATGACGCTATCTTTGGTCAGCCAGCCCGGAAGTAAAAGCTGTAAACCCTGTCAGGACGCAAGGCCTGACGAATAGAAGAGCTCCCGCTAGCAAGGAGAGCGATGCTTCCTGGTGGATATACCGCGGTGCTAGAAGCCCGCAGCCGCGATGAATTCCGCGATGAAGTCGTGCGCTTCACGCAGCGCCTCGGCTTTGAAACGGTGTCGGCCATCACGGTCATTGACCGGGGGCTGGGCAAGAGCGATTTCATCAATATCGACAACACGCCCATC
>JAYSYH010000066.1:0-2219 GCA_043716645.1 Betaproteobacteria bacterium
TGGCAGCAAGCTAGAGTCTGGGCAGTGCCACCCACTGGCCTGCGAGTTGATGGACGGCAATCCGGTGGTCAAACACTTCTTCGAGTGCCCGCTGGGTGGCCGCATCGCTGCAGGGGCCTTGATGCGTGACCCGGCCCCCAGCCATGATGACCAGCTCATCGGCATGCAGCGCCATCGATATTTCGTGCAGGACACTCACCACAGTCCGGCCTTGCCTGACCAGCTCGCCCACCATCGCCAGCCAGTCGGCCTGGTGCGGCGGATCGAGGTTGGCCAGCGGCTCGTCCATCAGCAGCACCTGCGCCTCGACCGCCAGTGCGCGCGCCAGCAGCACGCGCTGGCGCTCGCCGCCCGACAGCTGGCCCAGCGCACGGCCGCGCCAGTCCCAGGCTTGCGTGGCACGCAGGGCACGCTCGACGGCGCCATGGTCGGCCGCGCTAGGCGCCGCCAGCCAGGCCTGATGCGGCAGGCGGCCCAGCATGGCGACGTCGTAAGCCGTCAGGTCGTCGGCCGAGCTTTCGCTTTGGCCCAGCCACGACAGCTGCTGCGCGCGCAGGCGCGCCCGCAAGGTGTTCAGCGGCCGCCCCAGCAAAGCCACCTCGCCGCTGTGGGCCAGCAAGCCTGCCAGCACCTTGAGCAAGGTCGACTTGCCCGCGCCGTTGGGGCCGACGATGCTGGTCCAGCGCGCCCGCGGCAGGGCCAGCGAGATGTCGTGCAATACCTCAACATTTCCGAGGCTAGCCCTTATAGAAAGGGCGCAGATAGCTACTGAATTAATAGCAGTTGCGGCAGACACGGCAGGTAGGGCACTGCGCGGCATCACAAACCGGCCCCGCGTCCGCTGCCGCGAGCGCTGCTGCGGTGCATCAGCCAGAGCAGATAGCTGCCGCCCAGCACGGCGGTGAGCACGCCCACCGGCAACTCTTGTGGCGCCACCAACCAACGCGCCAGAATGTCGGCGGCCGTCAGCAGCACCGCGCCCATCAGGCAGGCCAGGCCAATCAGCCGGCCGTGCGTGGTTTTGACGACCGAGCGCACCAGGTGCGGCGCGGCCAGGCCGACAAAGGCAATCAGCCCGGTTTGGGCGACCGCCGTGCCGGTGGCCAACGCCAGCACCGCCACCAGCGCGGCGCGCATCTGCGGCAGCCGCAGGCCCAGGCTTTGCGCGGTGGCCTCGCCCAGCGCCAGGCCATCGAGCACATGGCTCAGCATCACGGCGGCCAGCAGACAGGCCGCAAAGGCGGTCGCCATCACGGCGCAGGCGGCCCAGCCGACAAAGCCGGTGCTGCCGAGCATGAAGGACTGCATCGCCTGCAGGACGTCCGGGCTCATGAGCAGCAGCAGCGCGGTGATGGCACCCAGCACCACGCCCACAATCACGCCAGCCAGCAACAGGCGCAGCGTGTGCTGCACCCCCTTGGCCAGCAAAAGCGTAAGCAGCACGGCCAGCACGGCGCCAACGAAAGCGGCGCCGGTCAGGCCGATACGCGCCAGCCAGTGGGTGGCCAGCGGCGAGACGCCAAACAGCACCATAGCCACCGCCACACCCAGCGAAGCGCCCGAAGCGCTGCCCAGCAAATACGGGTCGGCCAGCGGGTTGCGAAACAGGCCTTGCGCCACGGCGCCGGCCAGGCCCAGCAAGGCGCCGGCCAGCCAGGCACCGAGGGTGCGCGGCAGGCGAATCTCCCAAACGATCAACAGCGCCTGCGGGTCGCGCTGCAGGTTCAGAAAGCTGTCAAAACCGCTGCTGCCGACGCTCACGCCCAGCAGCAACAGCGCCGCGCTGGCCAGCAGCAGGCCGCCGGCCAGCCAGAAGGCTTTGCGGTGCTGCTTGTGATGGGCCAGAAACAGGCTCATCGCGCTTTGTCTCGCAGGCACCTGGCCATGATGCGGGCTGCCTCGTCCATGCGCGGGCCGGGGCGCACCAGCACCTCGGACTCTTCAGCGCCGAACACGCAAATACGCTGCTCGCGCACCGCCTTGATGCTCGACCAGCCCGGGTACGGCGCCGTGGTTTCCATGCTGCGGTTGCCGATCATGATCAGGTCCGGGTTGGCGCGCACCACGAACTCGGGGTTGAGCCGGGGAAAGGGCCCGAGCGCGGCTGGCACGACGTTCTTCACGCCCAGCCGCGTCAAGGTTTCGCCAATGAAGGACGACTCGCCAGCGGCATAAGGGCCGCGGCTGACTTCAAAATACACCCGCGTGTTTTTGGCTTG
>JAYSYH010000067.1:0-6894 GCA_043716645.1 Betaproteobacteria bacterium
GGCACGGCGGGGACACTGGCGCCACGGCTGCAACCCTTGCCGGCCCACCCCGAAAGCATCCCATGCCCCGCATCGCCCTGGCTCCTCTGACGCAATGGATTACCGAGGCCGCCCTGGCCCATGCCGATGACCTGCCAGCCCACTTGATGACCCGCCTGCAGATCAGCCGACGCCAGGCGAGCGGCCTGCTGCGCAAACTGGTGGCCATGCAGTGGCTGTGCAGCACCGGCACGCCGCGCAAGCCCCGCTACGTGCCCGGGCCGCTGCGCCAGGTGGTGCGCCGGTACGCAATCGCAGGGCTGCAGGAAGACGGCCCCTGGCGGCATGATTTCGCGCCCGCCTTCGACCTCAAGCCCGAGGTGCGGCGCATGGCCCAACATGCCTTCACCGAACTGTTGAACAACGCCGTGGACCACAGCGGCGGGCGCAGCGTGACGGTGTCGATGCGGCAGACGCCGGTGCAGATGCAGCTGCTGGTGTCGGACGACGGCCTGGGTGTGTTCGAGCGCATCGCGCGCGACTTCGCCATCAACGACCCAGCGCTGGCGATGCTGGAACTCAGCAAGGGCAAGCTGACCAGCGATCCCCAACGCCACCTTGGACATGGCCTGTTCTTTTGCTCCAGGCTGGCCGATGTCTTCGACATCCACGCCAACCAGGCCGCCTTTCAATGCCGCGGCTGGAACCAGCGCCGCTGGCACGCGGGCCGCCCGGCGGCGCGCAGCGGCACATCGATCTACCTGGCCATCGCCGTGGACACGCTGTGCACGCTGGACACCGTGCTGCGCGCCCACAGCGGCAGCGACAACAGCTACCGCTTCGAACGCACCTCGGTACCGCTGAACCTGCTGGGCTCGGGCGAACACAGTGACCGCGGAGAACGCACGCTGGCCTCGCGGGCCGACGCCCGGCGTGTGGCGTCCCGGCTGCCACAGTTCAACGTGGCCGAACTCGACTTCAACGGCATCACCGACATCGGCCACGCCTTCGCCGACGAACTGTTCCGCGTCTTCCGCGGCCAGCATCCAGGGCTGCAGCTGTTGCCCGTGGGCATGGCGCCGCGTGTGGCCGAGATGGTGGCCAGCGTGGGCTGACAGCATCCCGCCGCCATGCAAAACGCCGCCCAAGGGCGGCGTTTTTCCTTCAGCACACAGCGGGCCGCGCTGAACTCAAGCCATCAGCTCGCCCGGCGCCGGCGCGCCAGGCCTGCGACCGCCAGGCCGCCAGCCAGCAGCATGGCCAGGCTCGTGGGTTCAGGGACAACCGCACCTTGGATGGCGAATGGCACATCGAAAGGTTGCGAATTGCCACCCGTCAAACCAGCCATGAAGGGGCCCGGCGTGGTGATGCTCTGGAAAAAGTAGTTGCCCGTGCCCACCGATCCGACCACCGGGGTGACGAACGGGCCCGATGCGCCGCTTCCCGCCAGCGACCACACCAGGAAGTACTGACCGGCACCGAGCACGAGGTCAGGAATGTCGGCGTTCATCTTGTAGATGCCACGGTCGATATTGGTCAGCGTGGTGGGGGTGACGCGGAAGCCTTGCAACCCGCCGCTCGTCACCGCGGTGGTTCCCGACGCCACGGCGGCAGCCGCGTTGGGATCGGTCCCGGACAGGATGCTCCAAGTGACGCTGGTGAAGGTGAACACGCCGCCACCAGCCTGGGTTTGGTAGCCGAAAAAGTCCAGACTTTTAACGTTCCAGCCCGCACCGGTGACCGTGAAGTTGTCAGCGATACGCTGGCCGCTATTCGAGCCCGTTCCCAGCGTGATCGACGGCGACTCCAACACCGACAGACCGCTGTTCACACCGGGGCCGTTGACCACCGGACCGTTGCTGTACAGCTCGATGGCGTTGGCGCTGCAGGCGGCAACAACCAGCCCCGCGACGAGGAACTTTTTCATGCGTACTCCTGTTGGGTGGAAGACCGGTGGCCAGCTGGGCCCACGCGGTGTGGCCTTGTTGATCCGAGCGCAAGCCTAACGGGAAGGCTGCCGTCCACTGAGCGATTTGCGCGCCAGCGCGGGTTCAACCCACCACCACCCCCGCAATCGCGGGTCGGATAAACACCCACCCGGCTTCAGCTGACTTTGCAGACCTTCAGCATGTTGGTGCCGCCCGGGTAGCCCATCGGTTCACCGCAGGTGATGGCATACGTGTCGCCCGGCATCAGCACGCCTTGCTCGACCAGCAGCGATTCGGCCCTGGCCAGTGCTTCGTCGCGGTCCTTGAAGGTGGGGATCAGCAGCGGCCGCACATTGCGGTAAAGCGTCATGCGGCGCTGCGAATTGACCTGCGAAGTCAGACCGTAGATCGGCACCTTGATGTTGTGCCGGCTCATCCACAACGCAGTGCTGCCTGACTCGGTCAGCGCGATGATGACCTTGCAGCCCAGGTGGTGCGCGGTGAACAGCGCGCCCATCGCGATGGCCTGGTCGATGCGTCCGAAGCGCTTGTTCTTGAAGTCGCCTTCCAGCGTCGATTCCTCGGCGCGTTCGGCCTCCTCGGCAATCTGCGCCATCTGCTCGATGGTCTCGACCGGGTAACGGCCGGCGGCGGTTTCGGCGCTGGTCATCACCGCATCGGTGCCGTCCAACACAGCATTCGCCACGTCGCTGACTTCTGCCCGCGTGGGCACTGGCGCCAGGATCATGCTTTCCATCATCTGTGTGGCGGTGATGACGACCTTGTCCATCTCGCGCGCCATACGAATCATTTTCTTCTGCAGCGCCGGCACCGCTGCGTTGCCGACTTCCACCGCCAGGTCACCGCGCGCCACCATGATGCCGTCGCTGGCGCGCAGGATCTGGTCCAGCACGGGAATGGCTTCGCTGCGTTCGATCTTGGCAATCAGCGCCGTCTTGTGGCGGGTCGGTTCGCCGGCCACGTTGGCCAGCTGGCGGGCCATTTCCATGTCGGTGGCGCTTTTGGGGAAGCTGACGGCCAGGTATTCGGCGCCGAAGGCCATCGCGGTCTTGATGTCCTCCATGTCCTTGGCCGTCAAGGCCGGGGCGGTCAAACCGCCGCCGGCCTTGTTGATGCCCTTGTTGTTCGACAACACGCCGCCCAGCACCACGCGGGTGTGCACGCATTCGCCGACCACCTTGTCCACGGTCAGCTTGATCAGGCCGTCGTTGAGCAGCAGCACATCGCCCGGGCGCACGTCGCGCGGCAGTTCCTTGTAGTCCAGGCCGACGGCGTCGATGTCGCCCGGCTCGCTGCGCGCGGCGTCGAGGATGAAGGCCGCGCCGGCTTCCAGCAACACCTTGCCGCCCTCGAATTTGCCGACGCGGATCTTGGGGCCCTGCAGGTCGGCCATCAAGGCTACCGGCTTGCCCACCTTGGCGGCAATTTCGCGGACCAGTCTGGCCAGCGCGATGTGGGCTTCCGCGTTGCCGTGGCTGAAGTTCAGACGCACCACGTCGACACCGGCGCGCAGCAAACGCTCCAGCACCACGGGGTCGCTGGAAGCAGGGCCGAGGGTGGCGACGATCTTGGTGGCGCGGGACATGGGCGGTACTCCGTTGAGCAATTCAGCCCCGTATTATCGGCCGCACCTACCGCGTCGAATTGCCTGCGGATGACCACGCCCGCCAGCCGCCGCAGCGGCCTGCAGACCGGGTTCAACCGGCCGCGCGCTGCGCAAGAATCTCGAAGGCCGGCAGCGTCTTGCCTTCGAGCACTTCCAGAAAAGCGCCCCCGCCGGTGCTGATGTAATCGATGTCTTTTTCGATGCCGTATTTCGCAATTGCCGCCAGCGTGTCGCCACCGCCGGCAATGCTGAAGGCCGGGCTGGCCGCGATGGCCCGCGCGATGGCTTCGGTGCCGTGGCTGAAGGCTTCGAATTCGAAGACGCCGACGGGACCGTTCCAGACGATGGTGCCGGCGGCCATCAATTGCGCGGCCAGGGTGGCCGAGGTCTGCGGGCCGATGTCCAGTATCAGGTCGTCGTCGGCGACATCGGCTGCGGCCTTCACGGTGGCCACGGCGTCGGCACTGAAGGTCTTGGCGGTAACCACGTCCACCGGTATCGGCACCGCCGCGCCGCGTGCCTGCATCGATGCGATCACGGCCTTGGCCTGATCCAGCAAGTCGGGCTCGGCCAGACTCTTGCCGATCTTCAAGCCCGCAGCCAGCATGAAGGTGTTGGCGATGCCACCGCCGACGATCAGGCCGTCGACCTTGTCGGCCAGCGTCTGCAGGATAGTCAGCTTGGTGCTGACCTTGCTGCCGGCCACGATGGCCACCAGCGGTCGCTTCGGATGGGCCAACGCTTTGGTCACCGCGTCGATCTCGGCCGACAGCAGCGGCCCGGCGCAGGCGATGGGCGCGTATTGCGCGATGCCGTAGGTGCTGGCCTCGGCGCGGTGCGCGGTGCCGAAGGCGTCATGCACGAAGATGTCGCACAGCGCGGCCATCTTGCGCGCCAGCGCCTCATCGTTTTTCTTCTCGCCTTTGTTGACGCGGCAGTTTTCCAGCAGCACCACGCTGCCGGGCGCCACGCTCACGCCGCCCGTCCAGTTCGCCAGCAGCGGCACCGGGCAACCCAGCAATTCCGACAGGCGCGCCGCCACTGGCGCCAGGCTGTCTTCGGGCTTGAGCTGGCCTTCGGTGGGGCGGCCCAGGTGGCTGGTGACCATCACCGCCGCCCCGGCGTCCAGCGCCATGCGGATGCAGGGCACGCTGGCCCGGATGCGGGTGTCTTCGGTGATCGCGCCGCGCCCTTCTGGTGAATGGTCCTGCGGCACGTTCAGGTCGGCACGGATGAACACCCGCTTGCCGGCCACCTGGCCAGCAGCAATCAGATCGGTGAAGCGCAGAACTTTCACGGCAGTCTCCAGATTTTTGACTGGTGCCAATTCTAAGGAGCGCCTCTGCGCACGAGACTTACCAGCCCAAACCCAATCGGAGTGGCAACAACACCGCCATGCCCACCACGATGGTGCCCAGGATGCCGCGCCGCCACCAGAACCAGGCCGCGCCGGCCGCCACCGCGAACAACCGCGCGTCTTGCCAGGTGTGGATGACGTGGCCCTGCTGCATCACCACTTCGGGCACCACCACGGCGGCCAGTGCGGCCAGCGGGGCGTAGCGCAGGCCCTGGCGCAGCCAGTCGGGGATCGGGATTTCGCGCTCGCTGATGAAGAAGAAGCCGCGCGTGACCACGGTCAGCACCGTCAGGCCCAGCACGATCAACACGCCTTCGACGGCACCGTAGATATTCATGTGCGGTCGTCCAGTGGCAGCGGTGGGCGCGCCCGCGTGTGGTCGATCAGAAGGCCCATCGCCACCGCGGCAGCGATGGCCACCACGATGTTCAGCTTGTACGGCAGCGCAAACGCCGCCACCGCCGCGCAGGCCGCCACACCGCCAGCCACAGCAGTCCCCCGGCCAGTGACCAGCGAAGCGCCCACGCCCAACAGCGCCAGCGTGCCGGCGAAGCCGAAGCCCCAGTGCACCGGCACGGCATCGGCCAGGAAGATGCCGAACATCGCCGGCACCTGCCAGGCCGTCCAGTTGCAGGCTACGCCACCCCAGAAATACGGCAGTTGCTCAGGGCTGGGGCGCGGCTCGGGGAAGCGGCGCATGAACAGCACGTAATTCAGGTCGGCCGTGAAGTAGGCCAGCCGCAGACGCACATGCAAAGGGTGGCCGATGAAGTAAGGCCGCCAGGCGGCGCTGAAAATCATGAAGCGCAGGTTCACGCACAGCGCGGTGGCCCACACCACCCAGGCCGGCGCGCCGTGGGCCATCAACGGCAGCACCGCCAGCTGCGCGCTGCCGGCAAAGACCAGCAGCGACATCAGCGCCATCAGCGGCAGTGGCAGCCCGCTCTTGCCCATGGCCACGCCGGTAATCAGCCCCCAGGCCGCGATACCGATGGCGGTGCCGAGCATCTCGCGCGCACCGCGGGCGAATTCGGGGTGGCGCCAGTGCGGCGCGGCGGTGGCTGCAGGTGCTTCAGGTGCTTCAGGGTTCACCCGCTGATTGTCGCCAGCCGCTGTCGTTCGGCGGCCACGCGCCCGGCGCAAATCTTCCGTTTCAGCGTCGGCTGACGCTGCCGCTGCCAGCGACTTTGCTCTTCAGCGTGGCATTGCCGACGTAGCTCACATCGCCGCTGCCGGCGATACGCACGTTCAGCGTTTTCTGCGCGTTGACCAGCGCGTCGCCGCTGCCGGCGATCTGCACGTCGACATCGTCGGCGCGCAAGTCGGCCAGCTTCACGTCACCGCTGCCCGCGATATTCACCGACAGCTTGGTGGCGCTGCCCGTGCCGCTGACATCGCCGCTGCCGGCGATACGGATGCTGAGGTCTTCGGTGCTCAGGCCGTTCAGTTTGGCATCGCCCGAACCCGACAGCGACACCAGCAGCGCAGCGGTGGTGAAGGCTTCCAACTGGAAATCACCCGAACCCGAGGCGACCAGCGCGCTGAGCTTGGGCACGGTGATGGTCAACCGCAGCGGGGTCCGCGGGTGAACGCTGGCACCGCGCGTCCAGCGCACGACCAGCGTGGCGCCCTGCTTCGTCGATTCGACCGTGGTTTCCAGCAGCGGCAACAGGTTGTCGTCGGCCTGCACTTGCAGCAACTGCGTGCCCTGGCGGACGACCACGTCCATCGAACCCGCCACCGTGATGGCCTGGAAGTCAGCCACGCTGCGGGTCTCGGTGACGCTGCGCCCGGAACCTGAAGTGGCCGCCTGCGCCAGCACCGGCCACACGGCCAGACTCAGCAGCACAGGGGCGACGAAGAGAGCGTTGCGGCGCAAAGCGTTCATGGTGGGCTTTCGGTGGGGTTCGGCGGATGCCCGGACTGTGCCGCACTGCTGCCGCCGGCCCAACCCGGACGCGACACGTTGCCGTTGGCGCCGACGGAATGCCGCTCCTGGCTGT
>JAYSYH010000068.1:0-20818 GCA_043716645.1 Betaproteobacteria bacterium
CCGCCGCCGCCGCCGCCATGCTGCACCAGCCAGGCTTCCAACGCAGCGCGCGCAATGCGCCGGTGGCCGCCCGGTGTCTTCCAGGCCCGCAGTTCACCGCGGTCCACCATCAGCTGCACCGAGCGCACCGCCAAGCCCAGGCGGCGTGCGGCTTCCAGGGTGCTGCAGTCGTCTGCTTCTGCGGTGGCAGCTGGTTGGAGGGTGGTGCGGGGCATCTGCGCAATTATGCCGTATTTATCATTTTGAGCGCCGGACTTTGCGCTTGAATTTATCATTTCAAGCAGAATCCCGACCAGCCATGCCGCACGCCAAACTGCACCACGCCGCCCGCCCGCCATGAAGAAGATCCTGATCGTGGAAGACCACGCTGACATCCGCCGGCTGATCCGCATCACGCTGGAGTTCGAGGATTGCGATATCCACGAAGCGGCTGATGCGCCGGCCGGCTGGGACGTGGCGCGCGAAGTGCGGCCTGATCTGGTGCTGCTGGACGTGATGATGCCCGGCACGCTGGACGGCCTGGATCTGTGCCGCGCGATCAAGGCCGACGCCAAGCTGCGTCACGTTCCGGTGGTGGTGCTGTCAGCGCGCGGCGCCAGCGCCGACCGCGAAGCCGGCCTGCAAGCCGGCGCTGACGCTTACCTGGTCAAACCGTTCAGCCCGATGCTGCTGCTGGACCTGTTGAACAGCCTGTCGAAGGCGCAATGAGATGAGCATGATCAACCACGCCGACGAGCAGGCTGTCGTGCAGGCCGCAGGACACCGCGCCGCGGCCCCCGGCAACTGCTACAGCGACGACGCCGCCGCGCAAATGGAACGCCTGGTGGCCGACTTCGGCCGCATGTACCGCGAACGCAATGAAGCGCTGGACGAAGTGGCCCGTGCCCACCACGACGCGTTGCTGCGCCTGGCCCGCGCGGCCGAATACCGCGACGACGACACCGGCGTGCACATCGTGCGCATCGGCTACCTGTCGGCGCTGTTGGCCGAACGCCTGGGGCAGAGCCCGGCGCAGGCCGCGCTGCTGCGCCAGGCCGCGCCGATGCACGACATCGGCAAGATCGGCGTGCCTGACGGCGTGCTGAAGAAGCCCGGCGGCTTGACGCCCGAAGAGCGCGCGGTGATGAACCAGCACCCGCGCATCGGCGCCGAGATCCTGGGCCGTTCGCGCATTCCGCTGTTCCAGCTGGCGGCCGAGGTGGCGCTGGCGCACCACGAACGCTGGGACGGCGGCGGCTACCCGGCCGGGCTGGCGGGTGACGCCATCCCGCTGTCGGGCCGCATCGTGGCCGTGGTCGACTTCTTCGACGCGCTGACGATGGACCGCTGCTACCGCCCGGCCTTCGACGACGAAACCGCGTTGAAGATGCTGTTGGCCGAACGCGGCCGCGCGTTCGACCCGCGCGTGGTCGACACCTTCATGGCCTACGCCTGCGAACTGATACCGCTGCGCGACCAGGTCAACCAGCGCAATGCCGGACTGTCCGACGTGTCGGGCGTGGCCGACGCCGGCATTCACATGAACCCGTGAACGACGAGAAGAAAGAGACTGCGATGAACGGCCTGTCCCCTGCCCTGATGTCCACTTTTCGGTCCTCCCGCAGACGTGTCGCTGCCTGTGTCTGGCTCTTTATCGTCGCCGCCGCCCCTGCGCTGGCCGGGCCTGTGCAAGACCGCGTGAAAGCCGCCAGCACCGTGCGGGTGTGCATCTGGCCCGACTACTACGGCGTCAGCCTGCGCCACCCGCGCACGCAGCAGCTGGCGGGCATCGACATCGACCTGTCGGCGGAATTCGGCCGCGACATCAAGGCCACGGTGCAGTACGTCGATTCATCGTTCACCACACTCATCGACGACCTGAAGAGCGACCGCTGCGACATTGCGATGTTCGCCGTCGGCCAGCTCCCGGCGCGCCAGGAACAGCTGGCTTTCACGCGGCCCTACCTGCAAAGCGACATCTACGGCGTGACCACCAAGGGCAACCGGGTGGTGCAGCGTTGGGAAGACATCGACAAGCCCGGCGTGGCCGTGGCCGTGCAGGCCGGCACCTTCATGGAACCGGTGATGGCCGCTGAGTTGAAGCAGGCCCGGCTGGTGCGCGTCAGCCCGCCGGCCACGCGGGAACGCGAACTGGAAGCCGGCCGTGTCGACGTTTTCATGACCGACTACCCCTACAGCCGCCGCCTGCTGGACAACGCCGACTGGGCCACGCTGATCTCGCCGCCCGCGCCGCTGCACGTGCTGCCCTATGCCTACGCCATGAAGAAGGGCGACGCCGCGTGGCTGGCTGTGGCCGATGAATTCGTCGCCCGCATCCAGCGCGACGGGCGCCTGGAGGCCGCCGCCAAGCGCCACGGCCTGGGGCCCATCGTGCGCTTGCGCTGAGAACCTGGACCGCACCGTGAAGCCCCCGCCGCTGCAACCGCTGCAACCGCTGCAACCGCTGCACCCGCTGCTGCAGCTGTCGCAAAGGGACATGCGTTCCAGCGTGCGCGGGGTGCTGGCCGCCGGCGTGGCACTGATGGTGGCGGTGCTGCTGACGCTGGGCTGGCTGGCGCTGCACGACCGCGAGCAGCTGCTGGACAGCCTGCGCGAACGCAACGAACTGTTGGCTCGTGTCTTCGCCGACCGCGCCACGCGCAACGTCGACGGCACGGCGCTGGCGCTGGCCACCGTCGCCGAAGGTCTGGCACGCGGCCTGGTGCTCGAAGGACCCGAACTGCGCACCGCGCTGAGCCAGACCCTGGTCAGCCTGCCCTTCGTGCGCGGCGTGGCGGTGCTGGACGCGCAGGGCCAGGTGCTGACCAGCAGCGAAGCCGGCGAACGCGGCAGCGTGGTCGACATCAAGGCGCTGGGTCGGCTGCCGGCGCCAGGGCAAGACGCACTGGGGCCCTTCGTGCGCGCCCGCCGGCTGGCCGACCTGATGCCACGCGCGGCCTTGCGCAAGGCGCCGCCCGGCATCGGCTTCATGCCGCTGGTGCGCGGCGGCCTGCTGCCCAACCGACAGGTGATTTACGTCGTGGCCTTGCTGAACCTGGATGCCTTCGCCAATTTCCAGCAGGTGACGGTGAACGATGAACGCGCCGCTTCGGCGCTGCTGACCTACGGCGGACAGCTCGTCGCAGCCACCGCCGGCGTGCCACGCAACCCGGGTGACGACGCCTCGGCGCTGCCGCCCTACACCGACTTCCTGCCAAGCCGCGAACAAGGCCACTGGGTGGGCAACGGGCTGCGCGCGGGCGCGCAGATCGCGGCCTTCAGGGTGTCGGCAACGCGGCCACTGGTGGCGCTGGTCGAGATCGACCGCGGGCAGGCCTTGGCCGGCTGGCTCAGCGGCGCGCTGCGCCTGCTGGCCGGGGCCGTGGCGGCACTGTTGCTGATTGCCGGCTTGACGCTGCTGGCCGCACGCAGCCTGCGCGCCCGCGAGCAGGCCCGGGTCGAACTGGATCTGGCGCAGCAGCAGGTGGCGCGCCGTGAACGCGAACTGCGCGTCACCATCGCCAGCGTGCAGGAATTGATCTTCCGCACCGACGCTGGCGGCGCCATCACCTTCGTCAACGAACGCTGGGCCGACACCACCGACACACCGGTGGAAGCCGCCGCCGGCAAGCTGCTGTGGAACCTGGTGTTGCCGACCGACCGCCTGGCCGCCCGGGCGCTGTTCGCCGCCGCCGATGCCGATGCAGATGCCGATATCGTTACCGGTGGCGATACCGGCGCGCGCCGGCTGCAAACGGCCATCCTGACGCCTCGGGGACTGCGCTGGTTCGACCTGTCGGTGATGCCGCTGCAGCAAGACGGGCTCGGGGTGGGCTTTGCCGGCAGCGCAGTCGACGTGACCGAATCGCGCAACGCCGAACACGCCACCCGCGAGGCCCGCATCGCGGCCGAGGAAGCGTCGCAGGCGAAGTCGGAATTCATCGCCAACATCAGCCACGAATTGCGCACGCCGCTGCAGTCGATCATCGGATACTCCGAACTGGGTCAGATGCGCACCCGCGAACAGGCCAAGCTGAACGCCATGTTTGGTGACATCCACAGCGCCGGTCAGCGCATGCTGAACCTGGTCAACGACCTGCTCGACGTGGCCAAGATCGAGAGCACCGTGGGCACGATGAACCTGGAACGCAGCGACCTGCGCGGCCTGGTGCGCGACGTGGCCGGCCAACTGGCACCGCAGCTGAACGCGCGGGCTTTGCAGCTGGACATGGCACTGCCCGACCACCCGTTGCGCGCCAAGGTCGACCCGATGCGTTTCGAACAGGTGTTGCGCAACGTGCTGGGCAATGCCATCAAGTTTTCGCCGCCCGGTGGCCGCATCACGGTCAGCGGCGAGCAGACCGACGCCGGCGAGCTGCACCTGGCTGTCAGCGACAACGGTCCGGGCATACCGCCGGGCGAACTGGACCGCATTTTCGAAGCTTTCGTGCAATCCAGCCTAACCAAGGACGGCTCGGGCGGCACCGGCCTGGGGCTGGCCATCTGCCGCAAGATTGTCGTCGCGCACGGCGGCCGCATCGACGCCGAAAACCGGCCCGGTGGCGGCGCCGTCTTCCACATCCTGCTGCCAGCACGCGGCGCCAGCGAAACGCTGCCGGCGCCGTTGTAGTGCCCGCTGCGGTCCCCCTGCAAGCCGCCGCCTAAACTTCTGCTGGTGGAACCGACACCGTCTGCCGACACCGCCCCGCCGCGCCGCCCGCTGGCGCAAATTCCCAGAGCCGTCTGGGCGCTGGGTTTCGTCAGCCTGCTGATGGACGTGTCTTCCGAGATGGTGCACAGCCTGTTGCCGATGTTCATGGCCACGGTGCTGGGGGCCAGTGCATTGACCATCGGCTTCATCGAAGGCCTGGCCGAGGCCACCGCACTGATCGTCAAGGTCTTCTCGGGCGCGCTCAGCGACTACCTGGGCCGGCGCAAGCCGCTGGCGCTGCTGGGCTACGCGATGGGCGCCCTGAGCAAGCCGCTGTTCGCGCTGGCGCCAGGGATGGGGCTGGTCGTCACGGCACGCCTGATCGACCGGGTCGGCAAAGGCATCCGCGGTGCGCCGCGTGACGCGCTGGTGGCCGACATCACACCACCGGCCCTGCGCGGCGCAGCCTTCGGCTTGCGGCAGTCGCTGGACACCGTGGGCGCCCTCCTGGGCCCGCTGCTGGCGGTGGGCCTGATGCTGTTGTGGGCCGACGATTTCCGCGCGGTCTTCTGGGTCGCCGTCATCCCCGGCCTGCTGGCCGTGGCCGTGCTGATGCTGGCGGTTCACGAACCAGCACCGGCGCCCGGCACGCCGCGCACCAACCCCATCCAGCGCGCACAGCTGGCCCGCCTGAGCGCGGGCTACTGGTGGGTGGTGGCGGTTGGCGCGGTCTTCACGCTGGCCCGCTTCAGTGAAGCCTTTCTGGTGCTGCGCGCGCAGCAAAGCGGCATCGCGATGGCGCTGGTGCCGCTGGTAATGGTGGCCATGAACCTCGTCTACGCAGCGTCGGCCTACCCCTTCGGCGCGCTGTCTGACCGCCTCAGCCACCGCAAGCTGCTGGGCTTGGGGCTGCTGGTGTTGATGGCTGCCGACGCCGTGCTGGCCAGCAGCCCCCACTGGGCTGCCGTGCTGGGCGGCGTGGCGCTGTGGGGCGTGCACATGGGTATCACGCAAGGTCTGCTGGCCACCATGGTGGCTGCCACGGCGCCGGCCGATTTGCGCGGCACGGCCTACGGCTGCTTCAACCTGGTCAGCGGCCTGGCGATGCTGCTGGCCAGCGTGACGGCCGGCCTTCTGTGGGACCGCCACGGCGCCCCCGCCACTTTCTACGCCGGCGCGGCTTTCAGCGGGCTGGCACTGCTGGGCCTGCTGCTCTATCGCCCGCCGCCGCCCGCCACCGCCAATGTCGGCATGACGGCATGACGGCAAGGGTCTGGCGCGCCCTGGTGGCGGACGACAACGCCATCAACCTGGAAGTGGCGGTCAGTCTGTTGCAGCAGTTGGGCCTGCAGGCCGACGCCGTCGAAGGCGGCGCGCAGGCGGTGGCACAAGCGCAGGCCGTCGCCTACGACCTCATCGTGATGGACGTGCAGATGCCCGGCGTTGACGGCATCGAGGCGACCCGGCGCATCCGTCAGCAAAGTGGACGCCAGCCGCCGGTCATCGCACTGACGGCCAACGCCGGCGCCGCCGATCGCAGCGCCTGCCTGGAAGCCGGCATGGACGACTACCTAACCAAGCCGGTGCTACCGCAGATGTTGCAGCTGGCCCTGCAGCGTTGGCTGCCCGGCTGGACGGCGGCCAGCGCACCCGGCACCCGCCAGCATGCCGGGGCACACGCCGGGGCACACGCTGAGGCACACGTCGGCCTGGCAGCCATCGCAGGCTTCGACCTGGCCGGTTCGCTGCAGAACCTGGGCGGCCAGATGCCGCGGCTGGAACGCGTGCTGCTGCGTTTCGCGGCCACCTACCGCGCCGGTGAACCGGCGCTGATGCAGGCCGCGCGTCGGGGCGACAGGGCCGCGCTGTGGCAGGTTTGCCATTCGCTGCGCGGCGCCTGCGCGGTGCTGTGCGCCACGGCGCTGGTGCAGCGCGTTGAAGCGCTGGAGACGGCGCTTGAAACGTCGCTTGAAACAGCGCTGAACAGCCCACCGCAAACTGCACCCGCCAGCGCGGTGTTGCTGGACAGGGTGCGGTCGCTGCAAGCGGAACTGGTGACGCTGGCCCGGCAGCTCGAAACCGCACTCGCCAGCCGCTGATGGTCGACGGCTGAAGGTCAGCCGCTGATGATCAACCGCCTTGTCGCACTCCCGTTTCCCACAGCGCTCCAACCTGTTCGAAGATCGAAGCCGCCGGCCCGAAGGCCGTCTTGTCGAGCGCCAGGATGACCCATTTGCGAGTGTCGTGCGGCCCCGTGTACACCGCCTGTTGCGCGCGCAGGCCGACGTGCCAGGCATGCACCGCGTCGTAGCGCGCGGGGTGGTGCTGCAGCGTCCAGGCCAGACCCACCAGATCGGCGTAGGCTTCTTCGCGCCGGGTGCGCCACATGTCCTGCAGCAATTCGGCCTGCTCGGCCGTCACGCGCTGCAAGCCGGTGAATTCACTGTAGCCGGCCGGCAGCGTGCCCCAGGTCTGCTGCAGATGGCGCCAGCAGTGGCCCAGTTCGTGGGCCGCAATGGCCTCCACCACCGGGCCGACCAGGCCGGGCTGGATGCGGTCCAGCGTGGCTTGTGCCTCGGGGTTGCCGCGCATCGCCAGCACCAGCTTGCAGCGCCCGTCCACGAAGGCCATGCCCATCGGCGTGTCGCCGGGCGTGGCCTGCGGCCGCAACACGATGTCCAGCGGCAGTTGCTGTTCACGCGCGTAGGCCAGCACGGGGATGGCAGCAGTCAGCCAAACCTGCTCGGTGGGTGTCAGCTCAACGCTGGCGTGGGCTGGTTTTGCCAGCAGCGCAGCGCCCAGCAGCGCAGCGGCCACCGGCGTGATACCGAATCGTTCGAACATGCCGGCGCCCTGGGTTGGAATGACGGGGTGGGCCTCGGGCGCAGCGGCCCGAAGCGAAGTCCCAGCCTGGGGCCACACGGCGCGGCGCAAAGCCGCAGCAAGGGCGCAAAAGCCAGCCATTTCGGCCGGCGCAAGTTCGCGGTTCAGGCGAAAAAGAGGCGCCTGCTGTGCGGTTTGCAGGGCGCTTTCGTCATCACCATCCTGAAGCGGCGGCGGGCTGGCTCGTCCCGCTGGCGGTCAGCGTGGCGGCGTGGCGGCGTGGCGTTCAGACCGTCGGCTGCCCGCTGTTGGCGCTCGACTTGGTGCCGGCCAGCGGCACCCAGGGCGCACCGTGCCCGTGCAACGCGGTGAACTGCCAAAGGTCAGGGGTGCCAAGGTTCATCGAAGGCATCCTTGCCTATCACCGGCAGCCGGTCAGCGCGAAGGGGCACCCGCCGCGCTGCGGTGTTCCCAGAAGCGGGGCAGTGCAAACCCCGTCGCGATGACGGAAACCAAGCAGATCAGGCCGCCGACCCAGATGGCAGGCGCCACCCCCCAGGCGTCGGCCATGAAACCGGCGCGGACGTTACCGAGTAGCGGGCCGGTCAGATAACTGATCATTTCGATGCCGGCCAGTCGGCCGCGCAGCGTGTTCGGGATGGTCTCGTTCCAGATCGTGCTGCGGAACACGCCGCTGACCATGTCGGCCGCGCCAGCCACCGCCAGACAAAGCAGCGCCAGCAGCAGCCCCGGTGCGAAGCCCAGGGCCACGATGCCCAGCGCCCACACCGCCGCCGCGATGACGACCGCCCGCCCGTGGCGGCTGACCCGGCTGGTCCAGCCGCTGAAGAGGCCGACCACCAGCGCCCCCACCGACATCGCCGACAACAGCCAGCCCACCGATTCGGTGCGCCCGTTGGCCGCCGCCATCGCCGGAAACAATGCGATGGGGAAGGCAAAGGCCATGGCCACGATGTCGACGATGTAGGTGCCCATCAGCGCCGGCCGTGCCCACGCGAACTGCAAGCCCTCGGCCAGATCGGCCAGCAAATGCGGACGCTCGGCGTTGCGGTCGACCGTGCCGATGCGGTCGCGCGGAATGCGCACCAGGAAAAACATCGCGGCGATGAAAGTGCCGAAGTCGAACAGGTAAGCGCCCACTGCGCCCCAGCGCGCCAGCAACAGGCCGGCCAGCGCCGGGCCGGCCACCATGCCCACCGTGCCGCGCACCGACGACAAGGCGGCAACAGCCGCGAACTCGTCGGGCCGCGCAAGCTTCTGCGTCAGCGCCTCCAGCGCCGGGCGATGGAAACCGCTGGCACCTTGCAGCACCGCGACCAGCGCGTAAATCGCCAGCACGCTTGGCGCAGCCGTCATGGCATTCGCCAGCAGACCCGCCAGGCACAGCGCCATCACCGCCTCTGAGCCGATCAGCAACCGCTTGCGGTCGACCCGGTCGGCGACAGCCCCGCCCAGCAAGCCACACACCACCACGGGCACCAGTTGAACCAGCCCCAGCAGTCCGACCTGCGCGTTGGACTGGGTCAGTTGATAGAGTTGCCAGGGCACGGCCACGTAGCTGACCATCGTGCCGAGGCCCGAGATGAACTGGCTGGCAAAGAGCCTGCGGAATGCGGTGTTGTGCCGAAGCGGGCGGATGTCGAGGAACATGCGGTGGCGCGTCGACGCAGCCTTGGCGGGTAGGGGTGGGCCCAACCTTGATGGGGTTGGTAGGCCGTGTTGGGCTCGAACCAACGACCAAAGGATTATGAGTCCTCTGCTCTAACCAACTGAGCTAACGGCCCCCAGCAGGGCGCGATTCTAGAAGGCTGGTTTCAACGTGCCGACAAGGCACTGCCAACCAGGCGCGAAGTGATGTCGACGATGTGGATCATGCGGTCGTAGGCCATGCGCTTGGGGCCGATGACGCCCAGCGTGCCGACCACCCGGCCGTCAACTTCGTAAGGCGCTGTCACCACGCTCAACTCTTCGAAAGGAACGACTTGGCTCTCGCCACCGATGTAGATGCGCACGCCTTCGGCGCGGCTGCTGACTTCCAGCAGGCGCATCAGTTCGGTCTTCTGCTCGAAGACATCGAACAGCCGGCGCAAGCTGCTCATGTCATTGCCGAAATCCTGCACCGTCAGCAGGTTGCGTTCGCCTGAGACGATGACGTTGTCGGTGCTTTCGGCAAGCACCTCGGTGCCGGCCTGCACCGCCGCCTGCATCAACGCTGCGATCTCGCCGCGCAGCGCGTCGATCTCGTTCCTCAGACGCTCGCGCACTTCCTCGATCGTCAGGCCGGCGTAGTGGGCGTTGAGGAAGTTGGTGGCTTCTATCAATTCGCTTTGCAGGTAATCGCGAACGGTGAAGATCACGCGGTTCTGCACGTCGCCGTCTGGCGCCACCAGAATGACCAGCACGCGGCGTTCGCCCAGGCGCAGGAATTCGATGTGGTGGAAGACGCTGGCCTTGCGCGGCGCGGTGACCACGCCGACAAAGCTGCTCAGGCTGGACAGCAGCGAAGCAGCCTGCGCAATGACGCGCTGCGGCTGGTCGGGGTGCAGCTGTTCGCGGGCCGCCGCCGCGTCGCGCGAGGTGCGTTCAAAGTCCAGCGGGCGTGCTGTCAGCATGGTGTCGACGAAGAGCCGGTAGCCGCGTGCCGTGGGGATGCGGCCGGCGCTGGTGTGCGGGCTGGCGATCAGCCCGAGTTCTTCCAGATCGGACATCACGTTGCGGATGGTGGCGGGCGACAAGTCCAGGCCCGAAGTGCGGCTCAGCGTGCGCGAGCCCACGGGGGTGCCGTCGACGATGTAGCGCTCCACCAGGGTCTTCAGCAGCGTGCGTGCGCGGTCGTCCAGCATCGCCCGATTGTAGGGACCGACCCCTGCACAAAACGCCTCGGGAAAGCGCTCGCCGCCAGGCCGTCGCAGCAGGGGCCCTATGGTGTAATGCTGCGCATGCCTTCAGGTTTTCGTCATGCAGCCATCGTGGGCAAATACCACGCGCAGGGCATACGGCCGGCGCTGGAGGAGATTGCCCATTTCCTGATGGCGCAGGGCCTGGAAGTGTCATTCGAAGCCGACACCGCGCTGAACACCGGGGTGACCGATTTCGGGGCCCTCACGCCCCAGCAGATGGGCCAGCGCTGCGACCTGGCGGTGGTGGTGGGCGGCGACGGCACCATGCTGGGCATTGCCCGCGAACTGGGGCGTTACAACCTGCCGCTGGTGGGCATCAACCAGGGTCGGCTCGGTTTCATCACCGACATTGCGATCGGCCAGTACAAGGAAGCTCTGGCACCCATCGTGGCCGGGGACTTCGAAGAAGAATCACGCGCCATGCTGGAAAGCGAGGTCTGGCGCGATGGCCAGCACATCTTCGAAGGCTTGTCGTTGAACGACGTCGTGGTCAGCCGCGGTGCCACGGCCAGCATGGTCGAACTGCGCGTCGACATCGGCGACGACTTCGTCGCCAACATGCGCGCCGACGGCCTGATCGTGGCCACGCCCACCGGCAGCACGGCCTACGCGCTGTCGGCCGGCGGGCCGATCCTGCACCCCAGCATCGGCGGGCTGGTGGTTTTGCCGATCGCCAGCCACACGCTGAGCAACCGCCCCATCGTGCTGCCCGACACCGGAGAGGTGCGCATCGGCATCGTTTCCGGCCGCGATGTGTCGGCCAATTTCGACATGCATACCCTGGCCAGCCTGGCCATCGGCGACCAGGTTCGCGTTCGTCGCTCGGCCTTCAAGGTGCGCTTCCTGCACCCTCGCGGCTGGAGCTACTACGCCACGCTGCGCCGCAAGTTGCGTTGGTATGAAGGGGTTGTCTAGGCATGCTGCGCCGCCTGTCTTTGCGTGACGTGGTCATCGTCGCCGAGCTGGAAGTCGAGTTCCGGTCCGGCTTCAGCGTGTTGACTGGGGAGACCGGTGCCGGCAAATCCATCCTGATCGACGCGCTGCAACTCGCGCTGGGCAACCGGGCCGACGCGGCACTGGTGCGTGAAGGTGCATCCCGCGCCGAAGTCAGCGCCGAATTCGACCTGCCGTTGTCGCTGAAGCCCTGGCTCGACGAAGCCGGCTTCAGTCGCGAGAACGGCAGTCAAGACGCCACCGACAACAGCCTGCTGCTGCGCCGTACCGTCGATGCGCAGGGCAAGAGCCGGGCGTGGATCAACGGCAGTCCGGCCACGGTGGCGCAGCTGCGCGAGGCTGCTGACCACCTGATCGACATCCACGGCCAGCACGCCTGGCAGAGCCTGACGCGCCCGGCCGCAGTGCGCGCGCTGCTGGACGCGCAGGCTGGGGTTGACAGCACCGCGATGACGGCCGCCTGGCAGATCTGGCGGGAGGCCGTCGCGCAGCTGGCCGCCGCGCGAGGGCAGCGCGACACCCTGGAACGCGAACGCGAACGACTGGCCTGGCAAATTGCCGAGCTGGACAAACTGGCACCGACCGATGGCGAATGGGACACGCTGAACGCCGAGCACCAGCGACAGGCCCACGCGCAGGCGCTGATCGACGGCGCGCAGGCGGCTCTGAACGCCATCGCCGAGGACCGCGACAACGCCGGCACGCAAACATCACGGGCCATCAACGCGCTGCACGCGGTGCAGCACTTTGACGCCGAACTGGGCGCGTTGGCCGACCAGTTGCGCGCCGCGCAGGCGCAACTGGAGGACGCCGCGCACAGCCTGCACAGTTATCTGGGCCACCGTGAACCCGACCCCGAACGTCTGGCCGCGCTGGACGAGCGGCTGGGCGTGTGGGTGACGTTGGCCCGCCGCTACCGCCGCACGCCGACCGAACTGCCGGCACTGCTGGCCGGCTGGCAGGCTGAGCTGGCGCGGCTGGATGCAGCGGCCGATCTGGATGGGCTGGAACGCGCCGTGGCTGTTGCCGAGCGCGGCTGGCGCGCCGACGCCGAGCGCGTCAGCAGATTGCGCAAGAAGGCCGCGCCGCTGTTGTCGACCGCTGTCACGCAGGCGATGCAGCAACTCGGCATGGCCGGCGGCCGGTTTGAAGTGGCACTGCTGACGCTGCCCGAGCCGCAGGCCCACGGGTTGGAAGGCGTTGAATTTCGCGTTGCCGGCCATGTTGGCAACACGCCGCGTGCGCTGGCCAAGGTGGCCTCGGGCGGCGAGTTGTCGCGGCTGGCTTTGGCGATTGCGGTGACGACAGCACAAAGCGCGGGCGGGGCAGTGGCCACCGCGCAGGGCGGCAGCAAAGCGGCCGCAGCCACCCGCAGCGGCGCATCAACCTTGATCTTCGACGAAATCGACGCCGGCGTTGGCGGCACCGTGGCCGACAGCGTGGGGCGTTTGATGAAGCAGCTGGGCCGCTCGCTGGGACACACCGGTCAGGTGCTGGCCGTGACCCACCTGGCGCAGGTCGCGGCCTGCGCCGACGGGCACTTCGTGGTCTCGAAGGCACTCCGCGGCAAGCAGACCCTGTCGGACATCCGTCCTGTGGAAGGCGAGGCCCGGGTGGCCGAGATTGCGCGCATGCTGGGTGGCGAAAAACTGTCGGGCACCGCGCATGCGCAGGCCTTGCTGGGCCAGGGCGCGGGCGCCGGCTCGAAAGCCGCTGAATGATGGTTGCGGTACACACCGAAGCGCCGGCCGACCGCAAGGAAGTCGTGCTCGTCACCGGCATTTCGGGTTCGGGCAAATCGGTGGCGCTGCATGCACTGGAGGACGCCGGCTACTTCTGCGTCGACAACCTGCCGCCCGAACTGCTGCGCGATTTCATACGCCTGGAACACGAGCGGTACACCCACCGCGTGGCGGTGGCGGTGGACGTGCGCACCGCCGGTTCGCTGCCCAGCCTGGTGCCGCTGATCGAACAGTTACGCAGCGAAGGCGTGCGCATCCGCACCTTGTTTCTCGACGCCAGCAGCGACGCGCTGCTGCGCCGCTTTTCCGAAACGCGGCGCCCGCATCCACTGACCGCATCGGCCACGGCCGGTGATGTGTCACGCGCGCTGGTCGACGCCATCGAACTGGAACGCGAACTGTTGGCCGACCTGCGCGACAAGTCCACCATCATCGATACCAGCCAGCTGCGCCCGGCGCTGCTGCGCAACTGGGTGCGCTCGCTGGTCGGTGCGCGTGAAGCCTCATTGACGCTGGTGTTCGAGTCTTTCGCCTTCAAGCACGGCGTGCCGCTGGACGCCGACTACGTGTTCGACCTGCGCGTGTTGCCCAACCCCTACTACATCCGCGAACTGCGCCCATTGACCGGCCGCGACGAAACGGTGGCCGCCTACCTGCAGGCCCAGCCCGAAGTGGCCGAGATGCTCCAGCAGATCAGCGACTTCTTGCAACGCTGGCTGCCTTCGTTCGAAGACGATCAGCGCAGCTACCTCACGGTGGCCATCGGCTGCACCGGCGGACAGCACCGCTCGGTCTACGGTGTTGAATGGCTGGCCCGGCGCTTCGAGAGCGCCTACGCCACACTGGTGCGCCACCGCGAACTGGACGCCCGCGAATGATGCCCATGAATCCGAACACAGAAATCAACACCGGCGCCCCGCTGGTCGCGCCGCTACCGCTGTTTCCGCTGAAGATGGTGCTGTTCCCGGGTGCAGTGCTGCACCTGACGATCTTCGAAGCGCGCTACCTCGACCTGATCGCCGACTGCATGCGCACGGGGCATGCTTTCGGGGTGGTGTGCCTGCGCCAAGGATCAGAAGCAGGGCGCAGCAGCGAAATGCTGCGCGTGGAAGACGTCGGCGTGCTGGCCCACATCGAAGAGGTCGACGCCGAGCATCCGGGCATCCTGCGCGTGCGCTGCCTGGGTGGTGAACGCTTTCGCATCCAGGCGCCGGCCACCCAGCACGTGGGCGGGCTTTGGACTGCAGCGGTGCAGCCGGTCGTGGCCGACACGCTGCGCGCACCCGGCCCGGCCGTGCAGTCCACCGTCACCGCGCTGGCCGAGGCCATCCGCAAGCTGCAGGCGCACGACCCGGCGCCTTTTGCCCAGCCCTACCGGCTGGAAGATGCAGGCTGGGTGGCCAACCGCTGGTGTGAACTGCTGCCCATCAGCCTGGCCGCCAAGCAGAAGTTGATGGAACTGGAAGACCCGGCCATCCGCCTGTCGCTGGTCGACGGCTTCCTGCGCGACAAGAAAGTCGTGATTGGTTGATCAGGCTTCGAGCAGCCGCCGCACCGGTGCCGGCAAGCCCATCGTCAACGCAGTTTCCACGCTCACCCAGCGGCCCTCGGGCAAGCTGTTCTGCAGTTCGGCGGGCGCTGTCGCGTCGGCCGTCAGGTGCCAGGCCAAGGTGTGCAGCGTCCAGTCGAAATGCGTCAGCGCATGTTCGATGGGCGGCAGCCAGTCGCCGTGGCCCGCGCTGCCGGTCAACCAGCCGTCCAGCGCCTGCATGCCGGTGTATTCGGGCAGGCTCCACAGGCCGGCCCACACACCCTTGTGCGGCCGCTGCACCAGGAACACTTCGCGGCCGCGTTGCAGCCACAGCAGGGCGTTTTCGCGGTGGCTGCGCTTGAGCTTGCGGGTCTTCACCGGATAGCTTTGCGGCGCTCCGCTGGCTCGCGCCACGCAACGCTGGGCCAGCGGGCAGCGTTCGCAAGCCGGCCGGCGCGCCAAGCAAACGGTAGCGCCCAGGTCCATCAAACCCTGGGTGTAGACATCGACATCACGCAACGGCAGCAGCCCTTCGGCCAGCGCCCACAGATGGCGTATTTCGGTGGCTGAAGCCAGGTCGCCGTCAAAGCCCAGCACCCGCGTCAACACGCGCTTCACGTTGCCGTCCAGGATGGCCGCGCGCTCGCCAAAACAGAAAGCCGCGATGGCCGCCGCAGTGGACCGGCCGATGCCCGGCAATTCGGCCAACGCCGCGCTGCTGGGCGGGAAGGTGCCGCCGTGGTCGGCCACCACGACCTGCGCGCAGCGGTGCAGGTTGCGCGCGCGGCTGTAGTAGCCCAGTCCGCTCCACAGGCCGAAGACGTCGTCCAGCGGCGCGGCGGCCAGGTCGGTCACGGTGGCGAAGCGCGCCAGAAAGCGCGGGTAGTAGTCCAGCACCGCGCTGACCTGCGTCTGCTGCAGCATCACCTCGGAGAGCCAGACGCGGTAAGGGTCGCGGCTGCCCTGCCACGGCAGTCCGTGGCGGCCGTGCTGGCGCTGCCAGGCCACCACCTGGGCGGCCAGGGCCGGGCGCGTCAAGCAGCGTCCTGGCGCTCGGCCGTGCTGAGTTCGTACGTTGAACGGCGGGGCCGGGTCGCGCCGGGTGCAGCACTGGAACCAGGCACGGGGGCGTGGGCGGGGGCGGCCACCGTCGCGGTCAACGCGCCCAGGTGGTGCGCCGTGGCCAGCAGTTCGGCAGCCTGCGCCGTCAGCTGGCTCTGCACCTGTTCGAGCTTGTAGTCCTGCGCCTGGACTTCGTCGATGCGCTGCTCCAGTTCGCCCGAGGCCGCCTGCACGCGCAGCAAGGCCTCGCGACGCCGTCCGAAGCTGCTGCGGCGTTCGCGCAGCTGCCCTTCAACCTGGTGGGTGGCGGCCCGGCTCCACATCTCCAGTTCACTGCCCGCACTCTCGAACACCGCGCGCAGCTTGGACAGCAGCATGCGGCGGAATTGTTCGACAAAGCCGGGCTGTGCCAGCCGCCAGGCCTGCCCGAGGCCCAGGTAGCGGCTGTAGTTGCGCTCGATGGCGTGCAGTTCTTCGAAGGTGGACTTCAAAGTTGGCAGTGGCGTCAGCACGAAGGCGAATCCGAATTCGGTGTTCAGCTGGCGGAAGCTGACTTGCAGCATCTGCTGCATCTCGCCGGCCTGGCTGACCGCACCGTTCACGGCGGCGGTCAGGCGCGACATCAGCATGTCGAAAGCCGCACGCCCGCCCAGCTTGAAGGGCCACGCACCCAGCGCTGCCAGCATCGCGGCCACTTCGACGCGCAGTAACTCGCCCGACAGCTCGCCCAGCAGCATGCGCTGGATGCGGGACTGCACGGCACGCAGGGCAGCCAAGCGGCCGACGCACTGTTCGAAACCCACAGCTTCGGCGTCCAGCCGGGCCACCAGCAGGCGCAACTTGCCGCCGCTCTTGCCGCGCAGCCCGCGCAGCTCCATCAACTGCTCGGCGTGCTGGCGGCGGCGTTCGGCCAGGCTGCGGCCCGCCGAGACTTGCAGCCGCTCGGTTACGCCCACGGCAGATTGCGCCAGCAAGATCTGGCGGCGCGGCAGCAGCCCTTCGGTCAGCGCCTGTTCCAGCAGCGGCAGACGGCTGGCCTGCAGGGCCACGGCATCGCCCGCCACGCGCGCGGCCAGTGCCTCGCGCGCCGACAGCGCAAAGACGCGCGCGATCGGCACGCCCAGCGTGTAGGCCACGGTGTCGCACTGCTGGGTGATCTGCTGGTCGACTTCGGCTCGCGTGGCCAGCGGGTCCACCAGCGCGTCGATCTTGTTCAGCACGACGAAGCGTTCCTGGCTGGCCTGGCTCAGGTGTTCACGCCACAAGGCCAGGTCGGACCGTGTGACGCCGGTATCGGCGGCCAGCACGAAGACCACCGCGTGCGCCGACGGCAGCAGGCCCAGCGTGAGCTCGGGTTCGGCGCCCACCGCGTTCAAACCCGGCGTGTCGATCACAACCAGGCCGCGCGCCAGCAGCGGGTGCGGGTAGTTGATGACGGCATGCCGCCAGGCCGGGATCTCGACGTTGCCATCGGCCGCGTGGGGCGGGTTTTCGTCGGGCTGGCTGGCGCTCCACAAACCCAGCGCCTCGGCCTGCGCCACGCTGACCTGCCGGGTGCGCGTCACGGCCAGCAGCGACTGCACCAGGCTGTCGCGGTTCTTCGGATCCAACGGCAGGTGCTGCCACAGATCTTCGCGCTGGCGCAGTTCCGACAGCGTCAGGCCGCCCAGGCGCGATTCGATGGGCAACAGCGACAGCTTGGCCGAACGCTCCCCTTCGAAGCGCAGTTCGACCGGGCACATGGTGGTGCGGCCGGGTGTGGCGGGCAGCACGCGGCGGCCGGCGTCAGCGAAGAAGATCGCGTTGATCAGCTCGGACTTGCCGCGCGAGAACTCGGCCACGAAGGCCAGCACCAACTTGTCGGAACTCAGCCGCTCTTGCAGCGCACTGAGCAAGGCCCCGTCGGCTTCGTCGAGCAATTCATGGTCGACGAGCGTGCGGCCCAACCGCACCATCTGCGCGCTCAATCCCGCGCGCCAGGCGCTCAGCGCGTCGAGACTTTCAGCAATCGTGTGCAGGTTGGACATGGGCTGGCAAGAGTGGACTTCATGCTAGCGCAGGGTGGCCCGCGCAGGACTCCACCGAAGTCCTGGAAATGGCCGGCTTTACAGCCCGTTTCCAAAGGCCCGCCAAGCCGGCGGCGTTCGCTGAATGGGGCTAACGCCGTTGACATTGCGGGCAGAAGAAGGTCGAGCGCTGTGCCTGCACCGTGCGCCGCACGGGCTGGCCGCAGCGCACGCAGGGCTGGCCGGCACGGCCGTAGACGCCGGCTTCGGCCTGGTAGGCACCGCTGACGCCGTGGGCGTCGGTGAAGTCGCGCAGCGTCGAGCCGCCCACTTCCAGCGCACGACCCAGCGTGCTGCGCAAGGCGGCCAGCAGCTTTTCGGCGCGCGGTCGGCTGATGCGGTCGGCGCGCAGCGCAGGGTGGATGCCGGCCTGGAACAGCGCTTCACAGGCGTAGATGTTGCCGGCGCCCACCACGGCGTCGCCCGACAGCAGGAGCGCCTTGATCGCTGTGCGGCGGCGGTGCAGCGCGGCATGGAACAGCACCGGCGTCAGCGCCGGATCAAAGGGCTCGGGGCCCAGTCGCTGCAGCAGCGTCGCCGCCGGCGGCCGGTCTATGGCCGACGACCACACCACAGCCCCGAAGCGACGCGGATCGTTCAGGCGCAAGGTGCCGCGGTCGGTGTGCAGGTCGAAGTGGTCGTGCGGGCCGGGATGGGCCAGGCTGGTTTGCGCCGACAACATGGCCAGCGAACCCGACATGCCCAGGTGCATCAGCAGGCCGCCGCTGGAACAGCCATTGCGGAACAGCGGCAGCCACAGGTATTTGCCACGCCGTGTGACATCGCCCACGGTGCTGCCGTGCAGGCTGGCAGGCTCGCAGCCCAGGGGCCAACGCAGTGGTTTACCCAAGCGCACCGAGAGAACATGTGCCCCGTGTAAGGGTGCCGCTATGCCGCGCCTCGTAACCTCGACTTCAGGTAGTTCAGGCATCGGTCATTATGTGAGAATGAGATTAAGTTATTGCAAGGGAAAACCGATGACAGCACGCAGCCCACGGCCCCTCGCATCGTCACTTTCATCTTGTTGGGCGCGTGGGTTGATCACGGCTGCGATGCTGCTCTCGCCCGGGCTTCATGCGCAAACCGCGCCACCTGACGCACCACCCGACGCACGCCAGGCCGCAACCGTCACGCCGGCCAATTCAGCGTTGGACGACCGCCTGCTCTACCAGTTGCTGATCGGCGAAATGGCTTTGAATTCGGGCGACGCCAGCAGCGCCTACGAATTGATGCTTGACGCCGGGCGCCGCACCCGCGACGACAAGCTGTTCCGCCGTGCCGTTGACATCGCGCTGCAGGCCCGCGCTGGTGAACAGGCTTTGGCTGCCACGCGTGCCTGGCGAACCGCCAGCCCGAAATCAGCCGACGCGCTGCGCCTTCAATTGCAAATCTTGCTGCTGCTGAACCGCCCCACGGCCGTCGGCGAACCGCTGAAGCTGCTGCTGGCGCAAACGCTGCCGGCCGACCTGCCGGATCTGATCTCGGCGCTGCCCCGCTTGCTGCAACAGGCCAGCGACCCCAAGGGCGTGGCCCAAGTCATCGACGACGCGCTGAAGCCCTACCGCAACGGCGCCACTGGCGTGGCTGCGCGCGTGGCGCAAGGCCGCGCCTGGTTGGAAGCCCGCGATCCCGACCGCGCGCTGGCACTGGTGAAAGAGGCGCACGCTCTCGACCCCGCAGCACCGGGACCCGTGTTGTTGGCAATGGAACTGATCCGCGAGCGCCCCGCCAGTGAAACCCTGGTGCTGGGCTATCTGCAAACACCGAAGGCAGAGCCGGCGCTGCGTTTGGTTTTCGTTCGCCTGCTGACCAGCAGCCAGCGGTACGGCGACGCCATCGCACAGCTGGATGTGCTGACGCGCCAGCAGCCCGAGGTTGCGCCACCGTTCCTGTCCCTTGGCGCATTGCACCTGGAACTCAAGCAGGCCGCGGCCGGTGAAGCTGCGTTGCTGCGCTATGTCGAACTGGTGCAAAAGCAGCTGGCCCGGCCCGCCGGTGCCGCGCCCGCCGCCTTAGCCGCACCAGCCGCGCCGCCAGGGCCCACCGTTGCAGCAGCCGACATCGAAGACGACGGCGACGAGCCGGCGCGCCCCGAACAGGGCCTGCTGCAGGCCTGGCTGATGCTGGCGCAGTCGGCAGAACAGCGCGGCGACTTCGCCACGGCCGAGCGCTGGCTGGCCAAGGTCGACGACCCCCAGCGTGCGCTGGATGTGCAGACGCGCAGGGCCTCGATCCTTGCCAAGCAGGGCCAGCTTGCGAAGGCCCGCGAATTGATACGCCGCGTGCCGGAAAAACGAATGGAAGATGCTCGCGCCAAGGTTGTGGCCGAAGCCGCACTGCTGCGTGATGTCAAGCGCTGGCGGGACGCCTTCGACGTGCTGGCCGCTGCCACCGAGCGCTTTGCCGACGACCCCGACCTGCTGTACGAGCAGGCCATGATGGCCGAGAAGATCGACCGCCTGGCCGAGATGGAAAAGCTGCTGCGGCAGGTGATCGCGTTGAAGCCCGACAACGCCCATGCGCACAACGCCCTGGGCTATTCCTTGGCTGACCGCCAACAGCGCCTGCCCGAGGCGCGCCTGCTCATACAGCGGGCGCTGGAACTGGCTCCCAACGACCCTTTCATCACCGACAGCCTGGGCTGGGTCGAGTTCCGCCTGGGCAACAGCGACGAAGCCTTGCGCCTGCTGAAAACCGCCTACGTCGCGCGTCCCGACCCCGAGATCGCCGCCCACTTCGGCGAGGTGCTGTGGGCCGCCGGCCAACGCGATGAAGCCCGGCGCATCTGGCGCGAAGGCCGGGTGCGCGAACCCGCCAACGAAGTGCTGCGCGAAACACTGAACCGGTTGCGCGTCGACCTGTGATGCGCGCGGCGTTGGTGCTGCTGGCCACCCTGTTGCTGGCGGCCTGTGCCACACCCCGACCGGATGCGCAACCCGGCGAAGCGTTATGGACCAGCGGGCGCATCAGCCTGCGCATCGAGGCCAGCGGCACGCAGCCGGCCCAGGGTTTCAGCGCTGCCTTCGAATTGCGCGGCGACGGCGACAGCGGGGAACTGCGCTTGATCTCGCCGCTGGGTTCCCGGCTGG
>JAYSYH010000069.1:0-2207 GCA_043716645.1 Betaproteobacteria bacterium
CGCTCCACACCCAGGCCGCCCATGTCGCAAGCGCTCCATCCCATGCTCAACATCGCCATCAAGGCGGCCCGTGCAGCGGGGTCCATCATCAACCGGGCGGCGCTCGACCTGGAGGTGATCAAGGTCGGCAGCAAAGGGCCCAACGACTTTGTCTCGGAAGTCGACCGCAGGGCCGAAGAAGTCATCATCCAGATCCTGCTCGAGGCCTATCCGGGCCACGGCATCCTGGCTGAAGAATCGGGCCGCGAGCACGGCGCCAGAGACAGCGAATACGTCTGGATCATCGACCCGCTGGACGGCACCACCAACTTCCTGCACGGCTTCCCGGTCTACGCCGTGTCCATCGCGCTGGCCCACCGCAACGTGGTGCAGCAGGCCGTGGTTTACGACCCCACGCGCAACGACCTGTTCTACGCCAGCAAGGGCCGCGGCGCCTTCCTGAACGACCGTCGCCTGCGCGTGTCCAAGCGCCTGCGGTTGGCTGATTCACTGATCGGCACCGGCTTCCCTTTCCGCAAGGGCGACAACTTGAAGCGCTACGTGAAGATGTTCGAAGAGGTGATGCAAAGCTGCGCCGGCCTGCGCCGCCCGGGCGCTGCGGCGCTGGACCTGTGCTACGTGGCCGCCGGTTACTACGACGGCTTTTTCGAAACCGGCCTGCAGCCGTGGGACATCGCCGCCGGCTCGTTGCTGATCACCGAGGCCGGTGGCCTGATCGGCAACTTCACTGGCGAGTCCGACTTCCTGCACCAACGCGAAGTGGTGGCCGGCAACCCCAAGGTTTACGGGCAGCTGGTCCAGATCCTGACGCCCTACACGCGGGTCATCAGCGACAGCACGGCCGCAGCGCCACCGACCCACGCCAGCGCGTATGCAACCCCGGCGTCCGACATCGACGCCACACAGGCCTTCGTTGACGCCGCGGTGAGCCCGGCCGCCGAACCCGTGCGCAAAGCGTCGGTGCGCATCCGCAAGGCCGCCACGCCGGAAGGCGACGACGCGCCGATGTAAGAGCGACGTTGCAGGCGAAAGCGTATGGACGTTCCTCTAGACCCCCAACACCTGCTGGCCTACGCTTCGGCCGCTGTGGCTGCGGCGCTGGTCATCGTCAGCGCCTTTGTGCGCACGATGATCCCGCTGCGCTGGCTCGCGGTGGGCAGCAATTTCGGCTTCATCATTTACGGGCTTGCGCAACCCAACCACCTGCTGGTGCTGCTGCATGCCGTGCTGCTGCCGGTGAACTTATGGCGGGTGCGCCAGATGGTGCAGATCACCCGCCACCTGTCAGCCACCGGCAGCGACGACCGGCAGCTGGGCATCTGGCTGCGTCCCTACATGCGCAGCAGCACCTACCGCGCCGGCGCCACGCTGTTCACGCGCGGCTCCAAGGCCGACCGGATGTACCTGCTGGCCGACGGCCGCATCGCGCTGCCCGATGTAGGTCGAACGCTGGAGGCCGGGCAGATGTTCGGTGAGATCGCCTTTTTCGCGCCCGAGCGCTGGCGCAGCAGCGCCGCGGTCTGCCTGACGCCGTGCACGGTGTTGTCGATTGATGAAAACACCTTCAAACAACTGGTCTACCAGAATCCGGAATTCGGCCTGGAGGTGATGCACCTGATCGCCGCCCGCCTGAGTCAGGACATCCGGCGGCTGCAGTCCACCGCAGATTCGGTCGCAGATGCGGTCGCAGATCCGGTCGCAGATGCGGTCGCAGATGCGGTCGCAGACCCCGCCAAAGACCGCACCGCAACCCCGACCGCCGACTGACGCACACGCCGGGCGAGGCAGCAGCGTGGCACCTTGTCACCAAGCGGCTGAAGCACCCGTTTCGGGAACACGGCTGCGGGTGTAGCTGGGCTCCAGCCAGGTTTGCGTCGAACGCTGCCACCCGGGTTGGTCAGTGGCGGGCCACGCCGGAGTGGTCACCCAAGGGTCCGAGGCCTGCGGCAACAGCCGGCGGTATTCGTCGGTAATGGACTTACCCTGATCTCACGGACACGGTTGGACTAGATTTTCAGTTCGCCTGCTGAGGTCAGCTCGGCGATGACGAGCGTTGTGGCGTTGGCTTTATCTCGCAGTTCCTTTTCGAAGTTGATGGGGATTTCTGACCGATGCCGCTGTGCCGGCGGCGCGGGTTGCACCAGCCCTCGAATGGTGGATTACGCCCTGCGGCTTGCGCGTGATGAGCGCCATGTTCAGCGCTTGGA
>JAYSYH010000070.1:0-6853 GCA_043716645.1 Betaproteobacteria bacterium
AGCGCTCCGAATTGTTGGGTTGGGGATAACCGCTGGCGTCAGAACGCGGTCGGTTGATGCTCCGAGATGGGCATGCAACTGAATGTCGGGCTGCTAAGGGGCGGCGCATCTCTGGAATAGGAGAGGTTGGTCACGCTAAGTCGGTGCATCAAACGAAACGGGGGCGGTCCATGCCGCCCCCTTTCTGTGGGCTGAAAAAGGGTTACTGGTAGTTGCTCCACTGGAGTGCGTTCTCGTGACGCACGAAGGCGGGGTCGACGATGAACATGCCGACGCCGCGGAAGCCGAACCCGCTGGTGCCCAGTTCGCCCAACGACGCGCCGCCGGCGCAACCCGGAGCCGGCGTGCTGTTGTCCAGCGTCGCACTGCGGTCTGCATCCGTGGCAACCACCCCGCCCGGCTGGGTGCGCGCGGTGCCGTTGCTGACCCGCGAGTAGCCGTAGACGCTGGTCGGGTTGAGTGCACCGCTGGGCAGCGTCCAGGCCAGCACCGGCTTGTCGATGGCCGCGCCTGGCCTCACGTAGGCGGCGGTGTCGGCGGTGAACTCGGCCCACTTGAACGCGCTGCCACTCGCCGCCATCGGCACCGCCGCAATGTGCGGCGCGCTGAATGTGGCGTCTGGCGTGGCGCTGTTGTTGCCAATGTAGAAGACCTCGAACCGGTAGCGGGTGTAGGCCGGGATCGGCGCCGTGATGGGTGCTGCCGCATTGTCGTTGTAGGGCTTCCACGCCGACTTCGAAATCGGCTTGGCCGGGTCGACCGAATCGCGGTCGAGGATGTAGCTGTTGTTCGAGCGGAAGCCCACCTCGCCGATGTTCACATCGCCCGTCTGGTTGGCGATCACCATGCGCGCGTCGCGCCCGCAGCCGCTGGGCAGCGTGGTGTTCGCGCGGCCCAGCACCACACCGGCGGCTGGCAGCGGGCCGCCCGGCTTGTCATTGGTCACCCGCACCGCACGCACGTTCGGGTGGCGCAGCGGATTGAAGAACAGCCGGATGCCGCTTTCGTAGTAGCTGTTGCCGTTGAACTGGTCCGTCTGCACGCCCTGCCCGTTCAGCGGCCGCTCGGCGCTGGTGTACAGCGTGCGGTTCAGGAACGGGTTGACCACCGCGTCGAAGGCCCGGCGATTGCCGGAGACGTGCCAGCCCACCACCTGATCGCCTTGCGGCGCCGGGAACTTGCGCAACGTGTCGACGCGGTTGCTGGTCAACCCGTCGGCGCGGGTGTAGCGCATCACCAGGGTCGCGTAGTCGTTGCCGTCCGTGCCTTTGGTGAAGCGGTCGATGTCGAGCCGCCACTTCGCGCCGGTCATCAGCGCGTCTTTCAGTTGCGGCCCGTATGACTCGCTGCCGGTGTAGCTGCTGTTCAGGTAGTCGCCGGGGAAGAACTTGCCGACGTCCAGACACTCGCCCTTCAAATCCACGACGTTGCCGTTCACGTCGAGCGTGGCCCGATCAGCAGGGCCCACCGCAAAGCACTTGTTCAGCGCTGCCTCCAGCGCCGCCATGGCGGCTACCGCGTCGGACACCTTCGGCGCGTCGGGCGCCGGTGCGGGCAGGCTCTTCGGTCCTTCGACGTCTTCCTTCTTCGTGGTCGGCGTCAGCACCAGGCTCGTGTCGCCCGCCAATGCGTCGCGCAGCACCACGCCGCCGCCGCCGGTGGTGACTTTGACGCTGGCGATCACCTGGTCGAAGCCGGTCCCGGTGCCCGGCACGATGGGCGCCGTCAGCGGGTTGAAGGTGCTCGGGTTGAGACCGGCACTGGTCAGCGCACCGGCGATGGCGGCACGCAGCACGTCGATCTTGGCTGCCACCTTGTCAGCGCTCACGTCGCTGGCTTTCAGGTCGGCCGGATTGCCGCTGGACGACAGCATGCTGGCCAGCGCGTGCGACAGCGGCGAGACGCCGACCGTCACCGACCCGTTCGCAGGCAATGCGCCCGCCTGAACCGAGACCAGCGTCAGCGTCAGGTCGCCGACCACGCCGGTGGCGGTGACGACGAGCGGCGCGGTCAGCCCCGTGACATCGATTGCGTACTTGCCGTCGGCACCCACCGGCTTGGCCATGGTCGCGGACTTGCCGGTGCTGTCGGTGACGCTGACCGTCGCCCCCTCGAACGCGCGGCCGATGGCCGCCACGCCCTCCAGCTTCACGCTGGCGGCGATGGGTGGTGGTGGCGGCGTGATGGTGTCGCCCCCACCGCCGCCACAAGCCACCAGCAAGGTGGAGGTCACGCCGGCCGCAGCCAGCGCAGAGGTCAATCGGGTGAGAGTCATGGTGAGCCTTTCAATGGATTGAGAACAGCCGCTGGCGCGTCGCAGGGCGCTGCGGTTGATGCGCCGAGATGGGCATGCAACAAAGCGTAGGTCGGCCGCGCAGGCGGCGCATCACACAAATTGGTGAGGAACGACGCGCCGGCAAGCTAGGGCTGGCAAGCACAAATCTTCTCCATCAAAATGAGGATGCAACCCAAGGCAACAGTCGTGACCATTGCTCCCAGCCCCCAGCGTGCGCTAACCGAATGGCCCGAACTGCGCCAGCAACGGCGCGTGATCGTGGTGGTGGATGTCGTCGAGTCGGTCCGACTCATGCAGGCCAACGAGGCCGACGTGATCGACCGCTGGCGACGCTTCGTCAACGAGGTTCGAACCCAGGTGCTGCCCCAACACGGCGGACGGCTTGTAAAAAGCCTGGGGGACGGGCTGCTGCTGGAGTTCGCGGGTGTGACCGAAGCTGTGGCTTGTGCGTTGGCAATTCAGAAGGGCATTGCTCCGGTCAATGACGGACGCGATGCCTTGTCGGCCATGTACCTTCGTATCGGAGTTCATGTGGCGGATGTGGTTGTGGACGACCTGGATGTCTACGGCGCTGGCGTCAACCTCGCCGCCAGACTCACAACTCTTGCCGGGCCAGGCGAAATCGTCGTGTCCGCAGAAGTTCGGGACCGATTGACCGATGGACTCGATTCGCACGTGACTGACCTTGGCGAGCGTTTTCTGAAACACCTGACCAGCGCTGTACGGGCCTATCGCATTGCGGATCCGGTAGGTGTCAAAAGTGTGGAAGCGCTGACACTGGACGACCTATTGCCAACGATTGCGGTGGTGCCTTTCAGCTGCATGCGCAACGATCAGAGGCACTTGGCCATGGGTGACGCACTGGCCGACGACGTCATCGCAGCCTTGTCTCGAAGCTCGGGTCTCAAGGTCGTTGCCAGACTGTCAACGAACGCCTTTCGCCGCGCACTGGTTTCGTTGCCAAAAATCCGAAGTCACTTGGGTGCGGCGTACGCACTCTGCGGCAGCTACAGCATAGAAGGCGATCATCTGCGTTTGCGCGCGGAGCTCTGCGACACGCGCGACTCGAAAGTGCTGTGGGCTGATGCGTTAACAGGTAGCGTCACTGACGTTTTTCAAGGGCAGGACAGCGTCGTATCCACCTTGGTAGCCGAGGTCAGTCGACACGTGTTGGCGACGGAATTGGGTCGGGCGCGGCGGCTGCCAGTGTCAACACTCCACGATTACACGCTCTACGTGGCTAGCGTGTCGATGCTGCACCGTCTTTCCGCTGCCGACTTTCGACTGGCCGGAGACTTGCTCGAACACTTGGTCGAGCGACATCCGCGAAGTGCTGCCCCGCTGGCAATGCTGGCCAAATGGCATTTCTTTCGGATGATCCAGGGCTGGACCTCATCGGTCGAGCTAGAAGCCGCCAAGGCGCGCGATTTCGCCCAAAGGGCGCTTTCCCTGGACTCTGAGCACGCATTTGCGCTCGCCATCGATGCGCTCGTGATGGCCCACTCTCATGCTGGCCTCGAAGCTGCACAGCAGCGCTGCAGTGAGGCGATCACCGCAGACCCACAAGAACCATTCGCGTGGCTCGTGATGGCCGGCTTGCACAGCTATTCGTTGGATGCGCGAGCTGAGGCAATGGCACTTCGTGCTGTGGAACTCTCACCGCTTGACCCTGCCAAGTTCATGTTTGATGTGTTTGTGGGGGCCGGCAAGCTGGCTTGCGGGAAGTTTGACGAGGCCATCTCTTGGGCCCGGTCCTCGCTTCGACTGAATGCGATGCATCTGTCTTCCCACCGCTTGTTGGTGATCGCGCTTTCGCTGAATGGCATGCAGGCCCAAGCTCGTGACGCTGGCTCATCGCTTATGGCCGCCCATCCCGACTTTCGCGTCAGCGACTACGCGCGCCGCTATCCCGGCAGAGACATGCCTCACGCGTCCGCATACATGAAGGCGCTTCGGGCTTCGGGCATTCCGAATTGACGCGAGCCCACGATGAAAATGTTTGGTCCCACCCATTTGAAGGAGCGATGCGATGCCTGATCCAGTTGCAGCCCCGAGTTGGAAAGACATGGGCCTTCCGCCCTTCGGCCATTTATGTTCCGACTGGGTCGTCGCGAGGGGAAAACCGGCCGTGCCCGACGGTTTCACAATCAACGCGAAGGTTCCCACGGTGGCAGAGTGGACGGCGTGGCTTGAGTCGTTGGCCGACGAGTTGGCCGAATTCCTTTGGCCTCGCTTTGATCCGGCCACCAGCAATTGGATCGGCAACGCGGCGAGTACGGCCGTCGACCTGACGCGAGCCGATTTCCGTTTGATGAAATCGCTCAAGTCGCTTCTCTTGCAGCCCATCGCAGCCCGTACACCGAACGGCACTCTTCACCGTGTCTTTTTCGATGCCGAGGACCGAAAGCCCCCCGGACATGACTACGCGCGCTACGACCCCGCCATGCCCGCAAATTTCATAGCTGATTTGCCGGACGTGATGCTCGAAGGTGTGATTAACGTTCGACCGCTGATGCTGATGTTGAAGCAGCGTCTTCAAAGACCTCGGCCGTTTCAAGCATCGATGTTGCTCGGAGAGACAGACTTCTTCTATGCATCAGCCAAATCCGCCGACACACCTTCGCTCGTGAGTGGTCACTGCCTTCAAGGTGCAATCGGCGGATGCACGGCGTTTTTCAAACTGGAACCTTATTTGAACGCCGTCGACCGGTCGCAGGAACTCCTGCAACAACTCACTGTCGACCCGGGAGACAGAAGAGTTTTTGCTGGCGTGCACTATCCGTCGGACAACATTGCTTCCTGGTTCTGCGCGCTTCGGCTGTGCAGCAATCTTTTCGGAGACGAAGGCAAGAACGTGAAGGTTTTTCTTTGGGGCGCCATCCAGCGAAGCAGCGTTTTCCTTGCGGTCAAGCAAGCTGTGACTGCAGAGCCGAAGTCGCCATTTGCGATAGGCGTCCAGCGTCTGGAAGCGGAAGCCGCTAAGTGACGGAGTGCGTCGGCAGCAACTCGGCGTGGACGCTGCCGGCCTGACGCATCACGGCCCGTCGACCCGGAAGACCCATCCCTACCAGCGCGGCGGCAGCTTGTGCAAAAGGGTGCTGGACTGTGTGTTGACCGAAACATACCCACCCCGCTCCAAATCCTTCATCAACCGACTCACCATCTCCCGCGAGCACCCCAAACGGTTCGCCATCTCCTGATGCGTCATCCGCTCGCTGATGAGCCGCGTGCCGTCGTCCTGCGGCACGGCCAGTGAATTCAGCAGCAGCACCAGCCTGCCGTACACGTCGTTCAGCGCCAGTTGCTTGGCGCTGAGCGTTGCAGCACGGGCGCGGCGGATCACTTTGGCCAGTAGGTCGAGCGCGAACTCGGGGTGCTCGGCAATGTGTTGCAGCAGGGTGTGGCGCGTGACGACGGCGCATTCGCAGGGCTCGATGGTGTCGACGCTGGCCGAGCGCGGGCCGCCGTCGAGGCTGATCTCGCCGATGTACTCGCCGGGGCCGTAGGTGCCGTAGGTGATTTCGCGGTCGCGTTCGCCGGTGCCGTAGACGCGCACGCGGCCCGACAGAATGATGAACAGCGTGTCGCCGTGCTCGCCCTCTTCGATCAGGCGGTGGCCTTTGCGAAAGCGTTTCAGCTCGCCGCGTTGTGCCAGCAGGCGCAGGCGCTCGGGCAGCAGGGCAAGCGGATCGGGTGGCGATGCGGAGGGTGGGGCCAAGGCAGGTGGCGCCCGCCCGCGAATGGGCGCTGGCGCGCTGCCTGCATGCTACCGGCGGTCGGCCCCGCGTGCTGACAGCGCTGCATGGTGGTGGCGCTGCGCATCACGCCCCCGACAGCGCGCTGTCGTGTTGCGGCGCGAAGGCGTGGCCTGCCACGCCGCGCAGCACGCCCATCAGCGGTGGCAGCACGGCCACTTGCTGCACCAGCGCGCGAATGCTGTGCGCGCCGGTCTTCTGGCGAATGGTGCCGATCTGCGTGCGCACGGTGGCGATCTTGACGCCGGCCTGCGCCGCGATTTCGGTGGGCGGCGTGCCGCGGCACAGCGCCGCCAGCACGCGCGTCTCGGCCAGCGTCAGGCCGTGGCTGCCGGCAAAGCCCTGCACCGACAACACCTCGCAGACCTGCCGCTTGCCCAGCATCACCAAGGTCACCGGCGCACCGCTGTCGTCGGGAAAGGTCAGCGGCACCACCGAAACGCCGACCCGCTGCGCACCGTCGCCCAAGGTCAGCAGCTTGCGCAGCCGGCGACGTGCTGCGGCGTGCAGCGCTTCGGCCAGGGCCAGCACGTCTTGCGGCCGGCGCGCGCGCAACTCATGGCCCAGCAGTTGCAGCGGGTACGCCGCGTCGAGCTCGGCGCGGGCCGAGTGGTTGATGTGCATGACCTGCGTTTCGTCAGTCAGCAGCAACATGCCGTAGTCGATCTCGTCGAGCGTGGCGGCCAGCCAGTGGCGCGTCGGCGATGGCGCGGCACGCCGTTCGGGCCCGCCGTAGCGGTGGCTTCTGTCTTGAGCGCGCGCTGGAAAATCGGTGAAGTAGACGATGCCGGCCATGAGCTTC
>JAYSYH010000008.1:0-2617 GCA_043716645.1 Betaproteobacteria bacterium
GGATGGGTGGACATCCACTGCGGCGGCGAACCTTTGTTGGCCTGCGCCATCTTCTTCCACAATGTGATCGCGGCACGCGGGTCGTAGCCGGCCCGCGCCGCCAGCTCCATCCCCACCAAGTCCGCTTCGGATTCGTCGGTACGGCTGAACTTGAGCGACATCAGCTGCGCGCCGTAGCCAGTGAGCGCCTGCCCGACCTGCCCAAGCCCCAGCACCTGCACCAGCACGTTGGCGCCGACATTGGTCAGCGCTCCCTTGGCCATTCGTTCCCGTGCATGTTCACGCAGCGCGTGCGCCATTTCATGGCCCATCACCATCGCGATCTCGTCGTCGGTTAGCTTCAGCTGATCCAGGATTCCGGAAAAGATGGCGATCTTGCCGCCAGGCATGCAGAAAGCGTTGACCTGGTTGGACCCGATCAGGTTGACCTCCCACTTCCAGTTGGCGGCGTGTTGATTCCACTGCGGCGCCTGCGCAATCAGCCGCTGCGCCACGGCGCGAACGCGTTGCAGCTGCGGATGGTCCGGCTGCGCCAGGGCGCGTTTGGACGCCGCCTGCTGCAGTATCTCGTTGTATTGCTGCGCAGCGGCGTTCTCCACCTCCGCCGCCGGAACCAGGCTGGCCAGTCGTGACGACCGGCCGACGGCCACGCCTTCGCGTTGGGCCCACGCCCCGGTCGCCGGCAAACCGACCAGCACCGCACAGACGGCCAGCCGCGTCCACAACCGCGCGCCACCACCGTTCGAATTGTTCATCGCATGTCCACAATGGAAGAGCCCAACATCAACTTATTATCCCGGGATGCAACAAGCCCCCCCTGTCAGTCAACAGCCCAAGCCGTCGTGGGGCGCTACCCTGCGGGTCTACGCCGAACCGGCGACACTGAGAATGCTGTTCCTCGGCTTCTCCGCCGGCCTGCCTTTGCTGCTGGTGCTGGGGACCTTGAGCTTCCGGCTGCGGGAAGCCGGCATCGACCGCGCGACCATCGGCTTTCTCAGCTGGGTGGGGCTGGCTTATGCCTTCAAATGGGTCTGGGCGCCCCTGGTGGACCGCTGCCCGATTCCCCTTCTCTCGCGCCTGCTGGGCCAGCGGCGCGCCTGGCTGCTGCTGGCCCAGCTGGCCATCATGGGCGGCCTGGCCGGCATGGCCCTGGTCGATCCGCAGTCGGGCCTGCGGGCCATCATCTGGTGCGCCGTGGTGGTGGCCTTCGGCTCCGCCACCCAGGACATCGCGCTGGACGCGTTTCGCATCGAATCGGCACCGATCGACCGGCAGGCCGCCCTGGCCGCCACCTACCAGACCGGCTACCGCCTGGCCATGATCTGGGCCGGCGCCGGTGTGCTGTGGATCGCGGCGCGGTCCGAGGTCACCGGCGCCGCCAGCTACCAGCACGGCGCGTGGCGGACCGCTTACCTCACGATGGCCGCGTCGATGCTGGTGGGCATGCTCACCGTCCTGTTCACGCGCGAACCCCGACCACGCGATGCGCAGGCCGACCGCTCACTGCGCGGTGAAATCGCGCAACGGCTGGCGCGCGAAGGCCTGACCTTCACCTGGCCGCAGGCGCTGGTCTTCGCCGGCGTGATCGGCCTCATGACGGCCATGGTGCGGGCCCCGCTGGGCGCCATCGGCTTGCCAGAGGCCTGCTTTTACGTGCTGCTTGTGGCCATCGGGGCGGCAGGCCTGTGGCGGGGATGGGGGGCGGCGGCGCCATGGCATGTCTCGGTGCCGCCCCGGATGGCGCCGGTCGCGGCCTGGGTGCAGCTGGTGGTGATCGAGCCGTTCGCGGAGTTTCTGCAGCGCTATGGCTGGCATGCGGTGCTGATCCTGGCGCTGATCTCGGTCTATCGCATCAGCGACATCGTGATGGGCATCATGGCCAACCCGTTCTACGTCGACATGGGCTATACCAAGGACGAAGTCGCGGCTGTGACGAAAATCTACGGCGTGCTGATGACGCTGGCCGGCGCCTTCATCGGCGGCGTGCTGTCGATGCGGCTCGGTGTGATGCGGGTACTGATGCTGGGCGCCTTCCTGAGCGCCGCCAGCAACCTGCTCTTCGCCTGGCTTGGCACCCGGGGGCACGACGTCACCGCGCTGATCCTGATCGTGTCGGCCGACAACCTGTCCAGCGGGATCGCGTCGGCCGCGTTCGTGGCCTACCTGTCCAGTCTCACCAACATCGGCTATTCGGCCACCCAGTACGCCCTGTTCTCTTCGGTGATGCTGCTGCTGCCCAAATATCTCGCGGGGTTTTCAGGCCAGTACGTGGATGCCCACGGCTACGTCAATTTCTTCACCGCGACCGCGTTGCTCGGCCTGCCGGTGCTGGTGCTGGTCTGGCTGGCATCGCGCATCGGCCCTGCAGCCATCGCGCCGCCCGGCGCTGTTCCGAGCGCTGGCCCCACCTGAACGGCCTGGCCGTTTACCTAACTTTACCGCCGCGACAGACACGCTTGCCGCGCGCTGCGCAAGATGTCGGCTTCCCCACTTCACGGCCATTACCATCGTGGGCATGCAGCACCTCCTGATGATCGAAGACGACACCCGCCTGGCCCAGATGGTGGGCGAGTACCTGGAGCGATCGGGCTTCGGCGTGACGCACGCGGTCGACGCG
>JAYSYH010000071.1:0-20684 GCA_043716645.1 Betaproteobacteria bacterium
CAGAGTCCGGCGCTGCGCAGCTGGGTATCTGGGCGCCGTTGCCCGAGCCGGCGGCGGCCGAGCCCGCGCAGTCGCCCTTGCCGCGTGCGCCGCTGTTGCGCCCGCCGGTGCGGCCTGGCCCACTGCCGGAACCCGGGCGGGTGGTGGAAGAGCTTGCGCCGCCGCCGCCGATGCCCGTTGCACGGACCTCGGTGGCGCCGCTGCCCGACCCAAACCCGCCGCCTGTGCCCGCACCCGCACCCGCTCCCGTTCCAGCACCCGTTCCCGCACCCGCACCCGCACCCGCACCCGCTCCCACCCCCGTACCCACCCCCGCTCCGGTCGAACGCAACCTGGCGTCCAACCTGGCCACCCCGTCCGGCACTTTGGCGCTGCCATCCCCGGCCCTGGCAATGACGGCGCCGCCTGTGCTCGCTTTGAGCCGGTTACCCGAACTGAGCGCGCCCGCTGCCGCGGCGTTGGTGGCGCCGCGCGTGCTGCCGACGCCGACGGCCGTTGCCCCACCTGCGCCGCTGACGCCAGCGGTGGCAGCCCCGGTGCTGCCGGCCGCCGTCAGCCCGGCAAGCACCCTGAGCGCGGGACTGGCCAGCGGCGGCGCGCCGGCGGGTGCGGCCGACGCCGGTACCCGCCTGGGCCACGACGTGGCCGGTGCGCCCGCCCTGCCGGCCAGTGCACCGCCGCGCCTGAACCTGCAACTGGCGCGGCCGCGCGGCGGTGAGCTCTCACGCGGCCTGGGCGGTGGCGTGCTGGCCGTGCTGCCACGCCCGCCCGAGGTCGACGACAAGCTGGGTCAGCAGATTGCGAAGACTGCCAAGGCGGATTGCCGCAGCGCCTTTGCCAGTGCCGGCCTGCTGGCGGTGGTGCCGCTGGCCGTCGAGGCGCTGCGCAAGGATGGCAGCTGCAAGTGGTGAACCAATGCAAAGCGGCGCCTGAACGTGGAGTGAGCCGCTCGGGATGGCCCGTTACGCCTTGGAATGCTCGGTGCGCTGGACCACCGACAGGACCGGCGACGCCCAGCAGCATCCGGCGAAAGGAAATCGCCATGACCCACGCTGTCCGTACCCGCTACGCCTCCCCCACGTTGGCTGCTTTGACCCTGATTCTGCTAGCAGCCTTGTGCCAGTCGGCCTTGGCCGCTGCCAATGATCCCATCGAAGACGTGCGCATCCGCACTGCGCCCGTAACGGCGCCGGCGCAGCTGGCGGTGCCCGAGCCCGGCACTTTGGCCTTGGTCGGCGTCGGTCTCGTCGGCATGGTTGTGCGGCGACGCTTCAATGCAAATGGGCAGGCTTGTATCGGGAAAGCCTGACCCGGGCAGGCCTGCGCAGCGCCTGAATCATTCAGGCGCGGTGAACGGGATCCACCCAAGCCACCGATTCGGTTTTTTCCGCAGCCGCGATGTCAAGGTTCACCGCAACCGCCTCGCCGTCGCTGCGCACCAGCACGCACTGCAGCGTTTCGTCGTCGCTGGCGTTGATTTCCTGGTGCGGCACGTAGGGCGGGACGTAAATGAAGTCGCCCGGGCCGGCGTCGGCGCTGAACTCGAGTGCCTCGCCCCAGCGCATCCGCGCATGGCCTTTGACCACGAAGATCACGCTTTCCAGCGCGCCGTGATGATGAGCGCCGGTTTTCGCGCCGGGGTGGATGTGCACCGTACCGGCCCACAGCTTCTGCGCCCCCGTGCGCGCGAAGTTGACTGCCGCAGCGCGGCTCATGCCGGGCGTCTGCGCGGTGTTGCTGTCCAACTGATCAGCGCGCACGACGGCCACGCCATCGTGCTTCCATCGGCCTTCGTTCGTGGCAGTCATCCCAAGCTCCGGTTGCATGCAGGCAAACCGGATTGTGCGGCGCGATGTTGGCTTCTTGATGGCTTCTTGATGCGTGCTGGCCCGATCTTTATGCCGATTTGACAGGTCGTTTCCTATCCTTGCGGCAGTGCAACTTTCCATGCCTGAGGAGTTCATGAACATGCTCTTGATCGCCAGCGCGACGGCTGTCGGCCTCTTCGCCTACCTGGTCTACGCCTTGCTCCGGGCCGAGGATTTCTGATGGGCACCGCGGCCTGGACCGGCCTGCTGGTCTACCTGGCCCTGCTGCTGGCGCTGGCCTGGCCACTGGGCATTGCGCTGGCGGCCATCGCCGAAGGCCGTTTGCCGACCTGGATGCGGCCGCTGCAGTGGGTCGAGCACGGCCTGTACCGCATCGCGGGCGTGGACGCCCAGGCCGGCATGGGCTGGCGCGCCTATGCGGTCGCGCTGATGGCCTTCAACGCTCTGGGCCTGGTCGTTGTGTTCGCCTTGCAGCAACTGCAGGCCGTGCTGCCGCTGAACCCGGCCGGCATGGCCGCCGTCAGCGTCGACTCGGCTTTGAACACCGCGGTCAGCTTCGTCACCAACACCAACTGGCAGGGCTACGCTGGCGAGTCCACGATGAGCTACCTGACGCAGATGCTGGCGCTGACGGTGCAGAACTTCCTCTCGGCCGCCACCGGTATCGTCGTGGTGATCGCCTTGATCCGCGGCTTCGTCGCGCGGTCTTGCAACACCATCGGCAACTTCTGGGTCGACATCACCCGCGTCACCGGCTATGCGCTGCTGCCGCTGTCGCTGGTGTTTGCGGTGTGCCTGGTCGGCCAGGGCGTGATCCAGAACTTCGACGCCTACCGCGACGTGAAGACGCTGGATGTGACGGCCTACCAGGCACCGAAGAACGGTCCCGACGGGCAGCCGCTGAAAGACGCCAAGGGCCAGCCGGTGGTGGAAGACCTGAAGACCGACAGGCAAACGCTGGCGATGGGCCCGGTGGCATCGCAGGAAGCCATCAAGATGATCGGAACCAACGGCGGCGGCTTCTTCAACGCCAACTCGGCCCACCCGTTCGAGAACCCGACGCCGCTGTCCAATTTCATGCAGATGCTCAGCATCTTCCTGATCCCGGCGGCGCTGGTTTTCATGTTCGGCCGCATGGTGGGTGACCCACGGCAGGCCTGGGCGCTGCTGGCCGCGATGACGGCCGTCTTCGTCGTCGCGGTCGTGCTCGTCACGGCGCAGGAACAGCAGGGCAACCCGCTGCTGGCGGCGCTAGGCGCGGACCAGACGGTTGGCGCCACGCAGGCCGGCGGCAACATGGAAGGCAAGGAAGTGCGCTTCGGCATTGCCGCCAGCGGCCTGTTCGCGGCCGTCACCACGGCCGCTTCATGCGGCGCGGTGAACGCCATGCACGACTCGTTCACACCGCTGGGCGGGCTGGTGCCCACCGTGCTGATGCAACTGGGCGAAGTCATCTTCGGCGGCGCTGGCTCAGGTCTTTACGGCATGCTGGTCTTCGCCATCCTGGCGGTCTTCATCGCCGGCCTGATGATCGGCCGCACGCCGGAATACCTGGGCAAGAAAATCGAGACTTACGAGATGAAGATGACGTCCGTCGCCATCCTCGTGACTCCGCTGGTGGTGCTGCTGGGCACGGCCGTCGCGGTGCTGTCCGATGGCGGCAAAGCCGGCATTGCCAATCCCGGCGCGCACGGCTTCTCGGAGATCCTGTACGCCTTCAGCTCGGCGGGCAACAACAATGGCAGCGCTTTCGCGGGCTTGTCGGCCAACACGCCGTTCTACAACTGGGTGCTGGCCATCGCGATGGCAGTCGGCCGCTTCGGCGTGATCCTGCCGGTGCTGGCTATCGCCGGTTCACTGGCCGCCAAGAAGCGCCTGGCCGTCACGGCCGGCACCCTGCCCACGCATGGCCCGTTGTTCGTGGCGCTGCTGATCGGCACCGTGCTGCTGGTGGGCCTGCTGAATTACGTGCCGGCGCTGGCCCTGGGGCCGGTGGTCGAGCACCTCATCCTGTGGCCCGCGAAATGAGCGCGGGCAGGCCCACACCGTGACTGCAGCATGAACAACGCAACGACTTTTTCCCTGCTCGACCCGGCGCTGGTCAAGCCCGCCATCGCTGCTGCGTTTGCCAAGCTGGACCCGCGCGTGCAGTGGCGCAACCCGGTGATGTTCGTCGTCTACATCGGCAGCATCCTGACCAGCCTGCTGGCCGTGCAGGCGGTGGGCGGGCAGGGCGCCGCGCAGAACGCGGCAAGCGGACTCTCCGAGTCCGTGGGCTTCATCGCTGCGATCGCCATCTGGCTGTGGTTCACTGTGCTGTTCGCCAACTTCGCCGAAGCCATGGCCGAAGGTCGCGCGCAGGCCCAGGCTTCGTCGCTACGCGGCATGAAGAAAAAGGTCATCGCCAAGAAGCTGGAGCAGCCGCGCCACGGTTCCTCGTGGCACCCGATGGAGGCCGACGAACTGCGCAAGGGCGCCGTCATCCTGGTCGAGGCCGGTGACGTCATCGCGCTGGACGGCGAGGTCATTGAAGGCGTGGCCAGCGTGGACGAAAGCGCCATCACCGGTGAATCGGCACCGGTCATCCGCGAATCGGGCGGCGACTTCGCCTCGGTCACCGGCGGCACCCGCGTGTTGTCGGACTGGCTGGTGGTGCGCATCGGCGTCAACCCCGGTGAATCTTTCCTGGACCGCATGATCGCGATGGTCGAAGGCGCACAGCGCAAGAAGACCCCCAACGAAATCGCACTGACCATCCTGCTGGTGGCGTTGACCCTGGTGTTCCTGGTGGTGACGGCCACGCTGTTGCCGTTTTCGATCTTCAGCGTCGAGGCTTCGCGGGCCTACAACGTCACGGGCCAACCGGTCACCATCACCGTGCTGGTGGCGCTGCTGGTCTGCCTGATTCCCACCACCATCGGCGCGCTGCTGTCGGCCATCGGCGTGGCGGGCATGAGCCGCATGATGGGTCACAACGTCATCGCCACCTCGGGCCGCGCGGTGGAAGCGGCGGGCGACGTCGACGTGCTGCTGTTGGACAAGACCGGCACCATCACGCTGGGCAACCGCCAGGCTTCGGCCTTCATCCCGGCGGCCGGCATCGGCGAACAGGCGCTGGCCGATGCGGCGCAGTTCGCCTCGCTGGCCGACGAGACGCCCGAAGGCCGCAGCATCACCGTGCTGGCCAAGCAGAAGTTCCAGATCCGTGAACGCGATCTGACGGCGCACAAGACCGACTTCGTGCCCTTCACCGCCCAGACCCGCATGAGTGGCGTCAACATCACCGCGGCCGACGGCAGCGTGCGCCAGTTGCGCAAGGGCGCAGGCGACGCCATCCGCAAGCATGTCGAAGCGCTGGGCGGCATTTTCCCGAACGACGTGCAGGCAGCCGCCGATGCTGTGGCGCGCAGGGGCAGTACGCCCTTGGTGGTCTGCGAATCAGGTGGGGGTTTGCCGCCAGGCGGTGCCCGCGTGCTGGGCGTCGTCGAGCTCAAGGACATCGTCAAGGGCGGTATCAAGGAACGCTTCGCCGAACTGCGCCGCATGGGCATCAAGACGGTGATGATCACCGGCGACAACCGCCTGACGGCTGCCGCCATCGCCGCCGAGGCGGGCGTAGACGACTTCCTGGCCGAAGCCACGCCCGAAGCCAAACTGAAGATGATTCGCGACTACCAGGCCGAAGGCCGGCTGGTGGCGATGACCGGCGACGGCACCAACGATGCGCCCGCGCTGGCCCAGGCCGACGTCGCGGTGGCGATGAACAGCGGCACGCAGGCCGCGAAAGAGGCCGGCAACATGGTCGACCTGGACAGCAACCCGACCAAGCTGCTGGAGATCGTCGAGACCGGTAAGCAACTGCTGATGACGCGCGGCTCACTCACCACCTTCAGCATCGCCAACGACGTGGCCAAGTATTTCGCCATCATTCCGGCGGCCTTCGCGACGACCTACCCGCAACTGGCGGCGCTCAACGTGATGCATCTGGCCAGCCCGTCGTCGGCCATCCTGTCGGCGGTGATCTTCAATGCGCTGGTCATCGTCTTCCTGATTCCGTTGGCGCTGAAGGGTGTGGCCTACCGCGCCATCGGGGCTGCGGCGCTGCTGCGGCGCAACGTGCTGATCTACGGCCTGGGCGGTCTCGTGGTGCCCTTCATCGGTATCAAGCTGATCGACCTGCTGCTGGCCGCCACCCACCTGGTCTGAAAGAACCACCATGCCCAAGACCCAACAGCCCATCCTGCGCCCCTTGCTGGTCGTATTCACCGTGCTGACCGCCTTGACGGGGCTGGCCTATCCGCTGCTGGTCACCGGCATCGCCAAAGCCGTCTTCCCGCAGCAGGCCGCCGGCAGCCTGGTCGAACGCAACGGTCAGGTGGTGGGCTCCACGCTCATCGGCCAGAACTTCAGCGACCCGAAGTTCTTCTGGGGCCGGCCCTCGGCCACCAGCCCGCAGCCCTACAACGCCCGCAGTTCCGGCGGCTCCAACCTGGGCCCGCTGAATCCCGCGCTGGTGGACGCGGTGAAGGGCCGCATCGAAGCCTTGCGGGCGGCCGACCCCGGCAACACCGCTGCCGTGCCGGTGGACCTGGTGACCGCTTCGGCCAGCGGTCTGGACCCCGACATCAGCCTTGCCGCCGCGCGCTACCAGGCGCCGCGCGTGGCCCGCCTGCGCGGCCGGCCGCTGGCCGAGGTGCAGGCGCTGATCGACGCCCAGGCCCAGGGCCGCCTCTTCGGCTTCATGGGCGAGCCGCGTGTCAACGTGCTGCAGCTGAACCTGGCATTGAACCTGTCACTGAACCTGTCACCGGACGTGGCTCCGGACGTGGCACCAACCGCGGCGCGCTGATGCGGGTCGGCCTGGGCCCAGGTGCTGCTAGGCTGACGTGTGCGCCGCCGGCGCTGACTCTGGCCCCATGGGCCCCAAAGGTGTTTCCAGCCCATGCTGATCAACTGCGTTGTCTACGAAGCAGGCGCCCGCTTGGTCGACCTGCCGGTCGAGGCCATCAGCGACTACCTGGACAAGCCCGGTAGCTTCATATGGGTCGCCCTGCGCGACCCGACGCCGGCCGAACTGGACGACATGCGGCGTGAGTTCGATCTGCACCCGCTGGCCGTGGAAGACGCCAGCCACGGCCACCAGCGGCCCAAGGTCGAGGAATACGGCGACGCGCTGTTCGTGGTGCTGCATCTGATCGAGCAGGTGGGCGACGAACTGGCGGTGGGCGAGGTCGCGGTGTTCGCCGGCCCGAATTACGTGCTCTCGGTGCGCAGCCGCAGCCAGCAGAACTTCCTGGGCGTGCGCGAGCGTTGCGAGCGCGAACCGCATCTGCTGAAGCAGGGTTCGGGCTACGTGCTGTACGCGCTGATGGACGCGGTGGTGGACCGCTACTTTCCAATCCTGGACCGGCTGCAGACCGAGCTGGAAAGCATCGAGGAGCGCATCTTCGAGCGCGGCACCGCGCGGGTCAACACCGAGCGCCTGTACCTGCTCAAGCGCAAGGTCATCGTGCTCAAACATGCGGTGTCGCCGCTGCTGCAGTTTTCCGGCAAGTTGTATGGCGGCCGGGTGCCCGCGGTGTGCGAGAAGACGCAGGCCTATTTCCGCGACATCGGCGACCACCTGGCGCGCATCGACACCGCCATCGATTCGATTCGCGACACCATCGGCATGGCCACCACCGTCAACCTGTCGATGGCCACCATCGAAGAGAGCGAGGTCACCAAACGCCTGGCCGCCTGGGCGGCCATCTTCGCGGTGGCCACCGCCTTTGCCGGCATCTGGGGCATGAACTTCGAGCACATGCCCGAACTGAAATGGGCTTGGGGCTATCCGGGCGCGCTGGGCCTCATCGCCTGCACCTGCGGTTTCGTCTGGTGGCGTTTCAAGCGCGCCGGCTGGTTGTGACCGGGGCAGCACGGCGGTGATGGCCAGCCCGCGCCCCGACCCCGACGCCCTGCTGGCGCAGATCAGCAAAGACGCCCGGCGCGAAGGGCGTGGCCGGCTGCGCATCTACTTCGGTTCTTCGGCCGGCGTTGGCAAGACCTACGCCATGCTGGTGGCTGCGCACAAGCGCATGGCCGAGGGCGTGGACGTGCTGGCCGGGGTGGTGGAAACGCATGGTCGGGGCGAAACGGCTGTCTTGCTGGAAGGCCTGGCAACGTTGCCGCTGGCGCAGATTCCCTACCGCGGCAAGGTGCTGGCCGAGTTCGACCTGGACGGCGCGCTGACGCGCCGTCCGGGCCTGGTGCTGGTCGACGAGCTGGCGCATGCGAACGTCGCAGGCTCGCGCCACCCCAAGCGCTGGCAAGACGTCGAAGAGCTGCTGGCCGCCGGCATATCGGTCTACAGCACGCTGAACGTGCAGCACCTGGAAAGCCTGAACGATGTCGTCGGCGGCATCACCGGCATCGTCGTGCACGAGACCCTGCCCGACACCTTCTTCGACGCCGCTGATGAGGTGGTGATGGTCGACACGCCGGCCGATGAACTGCTGTCGCGGCTGGCGGCTGGCAAGGTCTACCGGCCGGCGCAGGCCGAGCGCGCAGCGAAGAACTTCTTCCGCAAGGGCAACTTGATGGCGCTGCGCGAACTGGCGCTGCGCCGCACGGCCGACCGCGTGGAAGACGACGTGCAGGCTTACCGCGCCCATCGCAGCATCGCCCAGGTCTGGAAGACCGAAGGCGGGCTGCTGTGCTGCATCGGCCCGCAAGCCGGCGCCGAACATGTGGTGCGCAGCACCGCCCGGCTGGCGCAGCAGCTGGCGGTGCCCTGGCATGCGGTGTACGTCGAAACGCCGGCCCTGCAGCGCCTGGCCGGTGGCCGTCGTGAACGCATCCTGCAGACCGTGAAGCTGGCGCAGGACCTGGGCGCCAGCACAGCGGTGCTGTCGTCGCAACAGCTGGCGCAGGCGCTGGTGGACCATGCGCGGCGGCACAACCTGTCCAAGCTGGTGCTGGGCAACAGCCGACCGGCCGGTTGGGTGGGTCGGGTCAGCCTGCGCGGCCGGCTCGGCCCGGCCCTGGCCCGCCTGGCGCCTGACATCGACCGCATTGAAGTCGGGCTGGTCCGGCCGGCGCGCGCCGCGCCCACGCCCGACGTCGCCAGTGCCCCGCCGGATGCCGACGCGCAGGACAGCGGCGCGTGGGCCCGCTACGGGCTGGGGCTGGGCGCCTGTGCCGCCACCACGCTGGTCACCCATCTGCTGGTGCCGTATTTCGACCTGGCCAACATCGTGATGGTGTTTCTGCTGGCGGTGGTGGTCGTCGGCGTCAGCCTGGGCCGCGGGCCGGCGGTGCTGGCGGCCTTCCTGAACGTGGCCGCTTTCGATTTCTTCTTCGTGCCGCCCCGCATGTCCTTCGCCGTGTCGGACGTGCAGTACCTGCTGACCTTCGCGGTGATGCTGGTGGTCGGCCTGGTCACCGGCCAGCTCACGGCGGGGCTGCGCTTTCAGGCCCGCGTGGCCACCCACCGCGAGGCCCGCTCGCGGGCCTTGTTCGAAGCCGCGCGTGACCTGTCGAACCAGTTGACGCAGGAACAGGCCGTTGAAGTGGCGCAGGCCGTGGTTGCCCGCGAATTCCGCGCCGAGGTGGCCATCTTCGTACTCGACGCGCAAGATCGCTTGCAGCCGCCCAGGGTGGCCACCGACGGCGCCCGGAGCCTGGGCCTGGGCCTAGACATGGGCACCGCGCAATGGGCACTGGACCACAACTTGCCAGCCGGCCAGGGCACCGACACCCTGGCCGGCAGCGCCTGGCTGTACCTGCCGCTGAAAGCGCCGATGCGCGCGCGTGGGGTGCTGGCATTGAAAGCCGAGGCGCCGCGCCTGCTGCTGGTGCCCGAACAGCGCCAGCAGTTGGAAACTTTTGCCCTGCTGACCGCAATGGCGCTGGAACGCCTGCACTACATCGACATTGCGCAGCAGGCCACGGTGCAGATGGCGTCGGAGCGGCTGCGCAACACGCTGCTGTCGGCGCTTTCGCATGACTTGCGCACGCCGCTGGCAGGGTTGGTCGGCCTGGCCGAAAGCCTGCAGCGCAGCCCGCCTGCACTCAGCGCGGAACAGCTGCAGCTGGCGGCGGCCATCGTCGAGCGCACCCACGGCATGGCCAAGATGGTGACCAACCTGCTGGACATGGCACGCATCCAGAGCGGCGAAATCCGCCTGCGGCGCGAATGGCAGTCGGTGGAGGAACTGGTGGGCGGTGCCTTGCACGCGGCCCAGGCGGCGCTGGGTACGCGCAAGGTCCAGGCGGACCTGGCGCCGCAACTGCCGCTGGTGGAATGCGACGCGGTGCTGATCGAAAGGGTGTTGGTCAACCTGCTGGAAAACGCAGCTCGCTACACGCCGGCCGGCACGCCCATCACCGTTCAGGCCCAGACCGTGACCGACCCAGCTGGCGGCGTCATGGCCATCGCCGTGCGCGACCACGGCCCTGGCGTGGCGCCCGACCAGGTTGAACGCATCTTCGAGAAATTCACCCGTGGCCAGGCCGAGTCGGCCACGCCCGGCATGGGGCTGGGCCTGAGCATCTGCCGCGCCATCGTCGAGGCGCATGGCGGACACATTGCCGTCGGGCCAGCGCCGGGCGGCGGTGCGCTTTTCCGTTTCACGCTGCCCCTGCGCACCCCGCCCGCGCTGGACCTGGCAGATGACGAAGCGCCCGCCGCAGCTCACACCACGGCGCCGCCTACAGTGCGGCCCTGATGGCCAAGCCCACCCCGACTGCACTGGTGCTCGAAGACGAGCGCGAGATCCGCCACTTCATCTGCACCGCGCTGCAGGCCGAAGGCTGGCAGGTCTTCGAGGCCGGGACCATCCGTCAGGGTCTGATCGACGCCGGCACGCGGCGGCCCGACCTGGTGATCGCCGACCTCGGACTGCCCGACGGTGACGGCGTGGACTTCATCCGCAGCCTGCGCGGCTGGTCGCAGGTGCCGGTCATCGTGCTGTCGGCCCGCACCCAGGAAGCGGCCAAGGTGGCGGCGCTGGACGCCGGCGCCGACGACTACATCACCAAGCCTTTCGGTACTGCCGAGCTGCTGGCCCGCACCCGCGCCCACATGCGCCGCACGCGCGGCGCAGCCGATGGCGAGGCGGTGTTCCGCTTCGGTGATGTCGAAGTCGACCAGGCGGCGCGGCAGGTGCGCCGGGGCGGCGCCGAGGTGCACCTCACGCCCATCGAATACCGCCTGCTGGGCGTGCTTGTCGCCAATGCCGGCCGCGTGCTGACCCACCCGCAGCTGCTGCGCGAGGTCTGGGGCCCGAGCCACGCGCAGAGCACGCACTACCTGCGCGTCTACATGGGCAACCTGCGGCTGAAGCTGGAGGCCGACCCGGCGCAGCCGCGCCACTTCCTGACCGAGACCGGCGTGGGCTATCGGCTGGTGATCGATTAGCGACGCGATGGGCTTGCGTCATCATCTGCAAATGGTGTGGAGGACGTGCCCGTGAACGATGAAGCCGCTCTGCCGCTGGCCGGCGCAAGCCAGTCAGCCCTGCCGCTGGCCGGTTTGAAGGTGCTGGAACTGGGCCAGCTCATCGCCGGCCCCTTCGCCGCCAAGACGCTGGCCGACTTCGGTGCCGAGGTCATCAAGATCGAACCGCCGGGCGCTGGCGACCCGCTGCGCGGCTGGCGGCTGTTGAAGGACGGCACGTCGGTGTGGTGGCAGGTGCAGGCGCGCAACAAGCGCAGCCTGGCGCTGGACCTGAAAGACCCGGCGGCGCAGGACATCGTGCGGCGCCTGGCCGACGAGAGCGACGTGCTGGTCGAGAACTTTCGCCCCGGCGCGCTGGAAGGCTACGGCCTCGACCCGGCCGATCTGATGGCGCGCAACCCACGGCTCATCGTGCTGCGCATCAGCGGCTACGGTCAGACCGGCCCCTACCGCGACAAGCCCGGCTTCGGCGTGGTGGCCGAAGCGATGGGCGGCCTGCGCCACCTGACCGCCGAACCGGGCCGTACGCCGGTGCGTGTGGGGGTCAGCATCGGCGACACGCTGGCCGGACTTCACGGCGTCATCGGCGTGCTGACGGCGCTGCACGAACGCCAGCAGAGCGGCTTGGGGCAAATGATCGACGTGGCGCTGTACGAGGCCGTCTTCAACTGCATGGAAAGCCTGCTGCCCGAGTACAGCGCTTTCGGCGCGGTGCGCCAACCGGCGGGCAGCGCGCTGCCGGGCATCGCGCCCAGCAACGCCTACCGCTGCCGCGACGGCTACGCGCTCGTCGCCGGCAATGGCGACAGCATCTTCAAGCGCCTGATGACGGCCATCGCCCGCGACGATCTGGGGCAGGATGCCGCGCTTTCGAACAACGCCGGTCGCGTGGCGCGGGTGGCCGAGATCGACGCGGCCATTGGCGTGTGGGCCGCACCGCAGACCGTGGCCGAGGTGCTGGCCGCGCTGGACGCCGCCGCCGTGCCCGCCGGCCGCATCTACACCGTGGCCGACATCGCCGCCGACCCGCACTACGCCGCGCGCGGCATGCTGGACACTTTGACAATGGCAGACGGCAGCCTGCTTGCGGTGCCGGGAATCGTGCCCAAGCTGTCGCGCACGCCGGGCCGCCACCGCCGCAACGCGCCGGCCCTGGGGCAGGACAACGCGGCGGTGCTGGCCGAACTGGCGGCCAGCGCGGCGGCAGCAGCTGGCAATCTGTGAACAGCCGGGCACAGCCCAGGGCTTTGCCGTCGCCGCCCTAACATCCGGCGGTTACACGCCACCTGCTTTGCCCGCCGCCATGATGGAACTGTTGACCAACCCGCAAGCCTGGATTGCTTTCGCCACCCTCACCGCGCTGGAACTGGTGCTGGGCATCGACAACATCATCTTCATCTCGATCCTGGTCGACAAGCTGCCCAAGGCGAAGCAGGAATTCGCGCGCCGCCTGGGCCTGTTTATGGCCATGTTCATGCGCATCGGCCTGTTGCTGGTGCTGGCCTGGATCGTCGGTCTGGTGGCCCCGCTGTTCACCGTGCTGGAGCAGGAAATTTCAGGGCGCGACCTAATCCTGATCGCCGGTGGCCTGTTCCTGATCTACAAGAGCACCGCTGAAATACACCAGGCGATGGAAGGCGATGAAGCGCACGGCCAGAACGTCGTGAAGGCCACGCTGACGGCGGTCATCCTGCAGATCATGGTGGTCGACCTGGTGTTTTCGCTGGACAGCATCATTACTGCGGTGGGCATGGTCGACGACGTGCGGGTGATGATCGCGGCGGTCGTGGTGTCGGTCGGCTTGATGATGCTGTTCGCAGCGGCCATCGGGCGCTTTGTCAGCGACCACCCGACCATCAAGATGCTGGCTCTGGCCTTCCTGGTGGTGGTGGGCGTGGTGCTGGTGGCCGAGGGCTTCGACCACCACGTGCCCAAAGGCTATGTCTACTTCGCGATGGCCTTCTCGCTGGGCGTGGAAACGTTGAACATCCGTTTGCGCAAGGGCAAGGCGTCGCCGGTGCAACTGAACCCGCAGCGCATCCCCGGCGATTGAGAAGGTGGCTGGTTCACCCGACGACAATCGCCGGGTGAATTCGACCCAGCTTGTTCTCCGCAGCGATCAGGCGCAGCAGCGTTTCTGGACCCGTCTGGATGAGGCCTTGGCTGCCGGCCGCCTGATCAAGCTGGTGCTGGCGCGGCCGGCGCAGGCCCCGGCTGCCGATGGTGCGCAGCGCGTCGTCGTGCGTCCGCTGCAACTCAAGGGCCAGGGCTGCCTGAGCTTTGTCACCAGCCACGCCACGCGCGACGTCACCAAGAACCTGCCGGTCGATGAAGGCCTGGCGCTCTTGCGCACCCAGGTGGGCGTGGTCTTTCGCAACGCCCATCTGCTGACCCCGGGTGAAGAAGCCCAACTGGTGTTCGGCAAGCGCGGTACGGCGGCGCTGAACATTGCGAAGTCCAGCGCTGCCGAGGCTGCTGCCCAGCGCCTGGCGGCTGGCGCGCACGACCGCGAAAAGCAGCGCTGGATCGCCATCAACCAGCCCTTTCTGACCGCCCTGGGCGTGACCACCGCACAGCACCAGTTGGTGCCGGCCATGGCACGCAAGTGGCGTCAGATCAACAAGTTCGTCGAGGTCTTCGCACACGCGCTGCAGGGCTCGCGGCTGGCCGATGCGAAGACGGTGACAGTCGCCGATTTCGGCGCCGGGCGCGGTTACCTGACGTTCGCCATCCACGACTGGCTGCGCCACACGCACGGCGTGAACGCACAGGTGACAGGTGTCGAACTGCGGCCCGAGTTGGTCGCCGAAGCGCAGGCCACGATCGCCCAACTCGGTCTGACAGGCCTGAAGTTCGAAGCCGGGAACATCATGAGCGCCGAGACCGGCGCGGTGCGCGACGCCCAGCCCGGCGCGATGAACGTGATGATCGCCCTGCATGCCTGCGACACCGCCACCGACCACGCCATCCACCTGGGCCTGAAAGCCGGTGCCGACATCATCCTGTGCAGCCCCTGCTGCCACAAGCAGATCCGCCCGCAATTGCTCAGCCCGCACCCGCTGCGGCCGGTGTTCCAACACGGCATCCACGCCGAACAGCAGGCCGAGATGCTGACCGACAGCCTGCGCGCGCTGCTGCTGGAAGCCAGCGGCTACGACACCCAGGTTTTCGAATTCATCGCACTGGAACACACGCGCAAGAACAAGATGATCCTGGCGGTGAAGCGCAAGAACATGCTCCCGGCCGACGCCGCGCTGGCGCAGATTGCCGAGTTGAAGCGCTACTTCGGCATCCGCGAACAGGCGCTGGAAACGCTGCTGCAGGAAGACGGGCTGGCGACCGCGAACTGAAGCTTCAGTCCTTCAACTTCGCCCGGCCCTTCGGCCCGGCCCTTCGGCCCGGCCTATCGGCCCGACCTATCGGCCCGACCATCGGCCGGAGTCGGGCGCCCAGCGTCGCCCGTGGGTCGGCGCATGGTCAAGCCGTAGGCAGGGTACGCCCCTTGAACTGTTCGCGCAGCTTGTTCTTCTGCATCTTGCCGGTGGCGCCCAGCGGTATCGCGTCGACGAAGATCACGTCGTCTGGTGTCCACCATTTGGCGATCTTGCCGTCGAAGAAGGCCAGCAGTTCGTCGCGTGTGACGGTAGCGCCGGGCTTCTTCATCACCACCAACAGCGGGCGTTCGTCCCACTTGGGGTGGAAGGCGGCGATGCAGGCGGCCATCGCCACGTCGGGGTGGGCCATGGCGATGTTTTCCAGGTCGATGGAACCGATCCATTCGCCGCCGGACTTGATGACGTCCTTGCTGCGGTCGGTGATCTGCATGTAGCCGTCTGCGTCCATGCGGGCCACGTCGCCGGTGGGGAACCAGCCCTGACCTTCAAAATACACCTGCGGGCTGCCGCCTTCGTTCTTGAAGTAGGTGTCGATGATCCACGGGCCCCTGACCATCACGTCGCCCGAGGTTTCGGTGCCCCAGGCCAGCTCGACGCCGTTCTCGTCGACGATCTTCAGGTCGACACCGTAAACCGCGCGGCCCTGTTTGGACATCACCCCATACAGCGCTTCTTTGTCCATGCCGGCATGCACCGGCTTGAAGGCCGCCACCGTGCCCACCGGGCTCATCTCGGTCATGCCCCAGGCGTGCAGCACGCGCACGTCGTAGTCGTCGCCGAACTTGCGCAGCATGGCCGGTGGGCAAGCCGAGCCACCGATGACGGTGCGGCGCATCGTGCTGAACTTCAGCTGGTTGGCTTCGACATAGCCTAGCAGCGCCTGCCACACCGTGGGCACGCCCGCCGACACCGTGACTTGCTCGGCTTCGAACAGTTCGTACAGGCTCTTGCCGTCCAGCCCCGCCCCGGGAAAGACCAGCTTGGCGCCGTTCATGCAGGCGGCATAGGGCAGGCCCCAGGCATTGACGTGGAACATCGGCACCACCGGCAGGATGCTGTCGATGGCCGACACGCTCAGCGCGTCGGGCATGCTGATGGCGAAGGTGTGCAGCACCGTGCTGCGGTGGCTGTACAGCACGCCTTTGGGGTTGCCGGTGGTGCCGCTGGTGTAGCAAAGCGACGAGGCGGTGTTCTCGTCGAAAGTCGGCCAGGTGTAGCGGTCGTCCTGGGCTTCAAGCAGGTCTTCGAAGCACAACAGGCCGGGCAGCTTGGCGGCGTCGGCGGGCAGGTGCGCGCGGTCTGTCATTGCCACCCAGTGCTTGACCGTTTTCGTGCGGCCGGCCACCGCCTGGATCAGCGGCCAGAAGGTCAGGTCGAAGAACAGCACCTGGTCTTCGGCGTGGTCGGCGATGTAGACCACCTGGTCGGGGTGCAGGCGCGGATTCAGCGTGTGCAGCACGGCGCCGCTGCCGCTGACCGCGTAGTACAGCTCCATGTGGCGGTAGCCGTTCCAGGCCAGCGTGGCCACGCGATCGCCCATCTGCACGCCTAGCGCCGCGATGGCCTTGGCCATGCGCCGCGAACGCGCAGCCATCTGCTTGTAGGTCTCGCGGTGGATGTCGCCTTCCACGCGGCGTGACACCACCACCTGTTCGCCGTGGTGGCGTTCGGCGTGCGTGATGAGGGAAGAAATCAGCAGCGGCAGCTGCATCATTTGACCGTGCATGGGGGTGTCTCCGCGGGGTTCTGGAATGGGACGGGATTCTGGCGCAGTGACCGCCCGACGGACAAGGTGCTCACCGCGCCGCCGCCCCGCTCTCGAACCACTGCTTGATCAACGCCCGCTCGGCATCGGTGATGGCGGTGGCGTTGTTCATCGGCATGGCCTTCAGCACCACCGCCTGCTGGTAGACGGCCTGCGCGTGCTGCACGATCAGCTCCGGCGTGTGCAACATCACATTCTTCTGGTTCACCTGCGCGTTGTGGCAAGCCACGCAGCGTTGGTTGACGACAGCCTGCACGTCGGCCAGCACCACCTTGGCCGGCGGCGGCGGAGCCGGCAGTTGCGGTGCCGGGGCCAGCCACACGGCCAGCACCAGCAGCAGCGCCACGCCCCCTGCAGCGTATTCCCAGGGCACCCGCTGGCCGGCGACCAGCGCCCTGTGGCGCGCCACGAAGCTGTGGCGTATCAGCGAGCCGGCCAGCATCAGCAGCACCAGCACCAGCCCTTTGTGCGGCGCCTGGTACAGCCAGCCGTAGTGGTTGCTGAGCATCGCGATCAGCACCGGCAGCGTGAAGTAGGTGTTGTGCACGCTGCGCTGCCTGGCGCGCTGGCCGTGGATGGCATCCACCGGCAGGCCGGCCTTCATCTGCGCGATGACCTTGCGCTGGCCGGGAATGATCCAGTGCGCCACGTTGGCGCTCATCGCGGTGGCGAGCATGGCGCCCACGATCAAGAAGGCCGCGCGGCCGGCGAACAGCTGGCAGGCCGCCCACGAAGCGCCGATCACGCAGACGACGACCAGCGCGCCGACGGTGGCATCGCCGCCCACGGTGGCCACCGGCTCGCCTTTCGAGACGTCGCCCTTAATTTCACCCACGGCGCGGCAGATGCGGTCGTAGACCAGCCAGAAAGCCACCAGAAAGCCCAGCGCCGCGCACACCGCCGCCGTCGGCGACCAGTCGTGCACTTTTTTGTCGATGAGGAAGTTGCTGGCGTTGAACAGGTACATCACCGTGAACAGCGCGAAGCCGGTCAGCCAGGTGGAATAGCTTTCCCAGAAGAACCAGTGCAGGTGGTCGGGCAGCGTCTTGGGCGCCACAACGTACTTCTGCGGGTTGTAAAAACCGCCGCCGTGTACGGCCCACAGCTCGCCGTCCACGCCCTTGGCCAGCAGGGCCGGGTCGGTGGGTTTCTTCAGGCTGAAGTCGAGGAAGACGAAGTAGAACGATGAGCCTATCCAGGCGATGGCCACGATCACGTGGGCCCAGCGCAGCAGCAGGTTCAGCCAGTCGAGGATGTAGTTGTCCATGCGCAGTGGCGGGTCAGGAACCGCGGTAGGTGCTGTAGCTGTAGGGGCTGACCAGCAACGGCACGTGGTAACGGCCCTGGGCGTCGGCAATGCCGAAGTCGAGCTGCACCACGCCGATGAACGGCGGCTCGGGCAGTTCGACGCCGCGTGAACGGAAGTAGGGCGCCACGTCGAACAGCAGGCGGTGGGCGCCGACGGTCATTTCGGCGGCGCTGAGCAGCGGCCCGTCGGCGCGGCCGTCGGCGTTCAGCGTCACCGTCTTCAGCGTGACCGCGCCACTGGCCGTGATCCGTTGCAGGGTGACGCGCATGCCGGCAGCGGGGCAGCCGTGGGCGGTGTCCAGGACGTGGGTGCTGAGGTGGCCCATGGTTGGCTGTGGTGTGTGGCGGGTGGCGGGTGGTGGGTGGCGGGTGGCGCGGTACCAACGGCCCCCCGGGCTATTCTCGACGCCTGGGCCATCACGTTGCCACCGCCCGTCACCGCTTGCACGCCATGCCCGACTTGCCCGAATCCATCTACCCCCGCGACCTGCGCGGTTACGGCCGCAACCCGCCGCACGCGCGCTGGCCCGGCGGCGCGCGCATCGCCCTGCAGTTCGTCTTGAACGTTGAAGAAGGCAGCGAGAACAACCCGCTGCACGGCGACGCCACCAGCGAGACCTTCCTGTCGGAACTGGTGACGGCCCAGGCCTACGAGAACCGCCACATGACGATGGAGTCGATGTACGAATACGGCTCGCGTGCGGGCGTTTGGCGGCTGCTGCGCGAATTCGACAGCCGCGGCCTGCCGCTGACCGTCTTCGCCGTCACCTCGGCCATTCAGCGCTACCCCGAATTGCTGGACGTGTTCCTGGCGCGCGGCGACGAGATCGCCAACCACGGGCTGCGTTGGATCCACCACCAGCACATGCCCGAGGCCACCGAGCGCCAGCACATCGCCATCGCCACGCAGCAACTCAAAGAACTTTGTGGCGCCGCCTGGACCGGCGGCTGGTACACCGGTCGCGACAGCCCCAACACCCGCCGCCTGGTGGTCGAACAGGGCGGCTATGTCTACGACAGCGACTATTACGGCGACGATTTGCCGTTCTGGCTGAGGGTGCAGAAGACCGACGGCCCACCCGGGGCCGAAGGGCCCGGTCCACATGACGCGCCGCACCTGGTGGTGCCTTATTCGCTGGACACCAACGACATGCGTTGCGTGCAGGCCCAGGGCTTCAACACCGCCGACCATTTCTTCACCTACCTGCGCGACAGCTTCGACGCGTTGTATGCCGAAGGCGACCCTGCCGGTGTCGACCGCCCGAAGATGATGAGCGTCGGCATGCACTGCCGGTTGCTGGGCAAGCCGGGGCGCATCGCGGCGCTGCAGCGCTTTCTGGACCATGTGCAGAGCCGGCCCGACGTCTGGATCTGCCGCCGCATCGACATTGCGCAACACTGGAACACCGTGCACCCCTACGACGCCGCCACCGCTTTCGTCTGGCGCTGACCTGAGGCCCGCCCATGCTGACTCTGCAACAACTGAACGACGCGTCACCGGCCGATTTCGTCGCGCTGCTGGACGGCACCTGCGAACACGCCCCGTGGGTGGCGCAGGCTGCGGCAGCACGGCGGCCTTTCGTCTCGCTGGCCGCGCTGAAACATGCGCTGGTCACGGTGGTGCGTCAGGCCCCGCGCGAGCAACAGCTGGCGTTGATTCGCGCCCACCCGGAACTGGCCGGCCAGGCCATGGTCGGCAAGACCCTGACGGCGGCCAGCACCCACGAACAGAAGACCTCGGGCCTGACCGATTGCAGCCCGGCTGAATTCGCGCGCATCCAGCAATTGAACGCCGACTACAACGCGAAGTTCGGCTGGCCCTTTATCCTGGCGGTGCGAGGCCCCCGCGGTTCGGGCCTGACCCGCAGCGCGCTCATCGCCATCTTCGCGCGCCGCTTGGCCAGCCCTGCCGACTTCGAATTCGCCGAAGCGCTGCGCAACATCCACCGCATTGCAGAGATACGCCTCAACGACAAGTTCGGGGTCAAGCCGACCCGGGGCCAGCAGGTCTGGGACTGGGCCGAAGCGCTGGCCGTGCACAGCGACCCCGGGTTCCAGGAAGCCGGCCAGCTGACGCTGACCTACCTGACCGAAGCCCACCGTGCCTGCGCCGCGCAACTGCAAACATGGATGCACGAAAGCGGCTTTGACGAGGTCGGGATCGACGCGGTCGGCAACGTTGTCGGCGTGTATCACGGCAGCCACAGCCATGGCCACAGCGGCAGCGGCAGCGGCAGCGGCAGCGAGCCGCAAGCCCGACGCTTGCTCACCGGCAGCCACTACGACACGGTGCGCAATGGCGGCAAATACGACGGCCGGCTGGGTATCCTGGTGCCGATGGCCATCGTGGCCGAACTGCACACGCAGGGCCGCCGCCTGCCCTTCGGATTCGAAGTGGTGGCTTTCGCCGAAGAAGAGGGCCAGCGCTACAAGGCCACCTTCCTGGGCAGCGGCGCGCTGACCGGCCAATTCGACCCGGCCTGGCTGGACCAGCAAGACGCCGACGGCGTGACGATGCGCCAGGCCATGCAGGCTGCTGGCCTGCCTGCCACGCTTGTCGCCGTCACGGCCTTGAAGCGCGATCCCGCGTGCTACCTGGGCTTCGTCGAAGTCCACATCGAACAGGGCCCGGTGTTGAACGAGATGGACCTGCCGCTGGGCGTGGTCACCTCCATCAATGGCAGCCTGCGGTACACCGGCGAAGTCATCGGTACCGCCTGCCACGCCGGCACCACGCCGATGGACCGCCGCCGCGACGCGGCCTGTGCGGTGGCCGAATTGGCGCTGTTCGTGGAAAGCCGTGCGGCGGCCGTGCCCGATGTCGTGGGAACCGTCGGCATGCTGAACGTGCCCGCAGGCAGCATCAACGTCGTGCCGGGCCGCTGCCAATTCAGCCTGGACCTGCGCGCCACCACCAACGCCGCGCGCGACGCGTTGGGCACCGATGT
>JAYSYH010000072.1:0-2187 GCA_043716645.1 Betaproteobacteria bacterium
GGTGAGGTGAGCGTGCTTGACACCGATGCACGACCCCGTCAGGTCGCCGTCGGCGACCGTGTTCGGCAGGGTGAAACCGTGGTGACAGGGCGCGACGGCGAACTTCTGATGCTGACCGACGACGCCGGCTTGCTGGCCGTTCGGCCGCAGTCGCGGGTGCTGATCGAGCGCTATCGCGCGGAAGGGTCGGCCGACGACGCAGCGGTGCTGCGCTTGCTGCGCGGCGGCTTGCGCACCGTGACCGGCTGGATCGGCAAGACGGCGCCCAGGAACCATCGGGTGGTCACTGCGACCGCCACCATCGGCATCCGGGGGACCGATCATGAAGTGCAGGTGGTGGAAGAGGGCGCTGACGCCGGAACTTTGGGCAAGGTGACCGATGGAGGCGTGACGCTGTCCAACGACGGCGGCAGCATCGATGTCGGACCTGGCCAGTTCGCTCGCGCCATCTCGGCCAGTGCCGCGCCGGTGCTGCTGCTGCAAGCCCCGGCGGGCGCGTTTGCCGCGGCAACGTTGGATGCGCGTTTGGAACAGGTGAAGCCGCAGGTCGAGCGCGATGCACCAGCGCAACTGCAAGAGAAGCAGCGCAGCCTTCGCAGAAGCGGCGGAATCAGTCCGCAGACTCCGGGCCTGAACGCTGCGCCTTCTGGCTCCCGCGCCCCGCAGATCAGTACGCAATGCACACCGGGCAGCCCAGCGCAGCGAGTGTTCGACGAAGTGCTGCGGGCGTACGAATCGGGGGACGTTGCAACATTGCAGCGCCGCCTGGACCCCTCGTTCATCGGCTACGGCAGTGTGATTGATGCGGCATTGCGCGAGCGCCAGCAACAGTTCCAGACACGGATCTTCGTGTTGGACCGAACCATGCAGTGCGGCCCGAACGTGTCTGTCATCAACTTCGCCTGGGAAAAGCGCTATCTGGCCGCCGTCGGCTTGACGCCGCAGTTGCAAACCGGCCGCGCATCTCTGCTCATCTTCGGCGCGGGCAATGAGGTTTCCGACAACTGGCGTGTGACCTCGATTTCAGGAGCAAGCCCTTTTGTCGCACCAGCACCTGTGGCTGTGACGCCGCCCCCTGCAACACCCCTGGCGCCTCCGCCGCCCCTTCCGCCGCTGCCTCCGGCACCCGGCCCGGGGGGAGCACCGGCGCCAGCGCCGCCGCCGCCCGCCCCCCTGCCGCCGCCGGCGCCGCCGCCAGTGCTCCCGCCGGCACCCATGCCGGCCACGTTCCTGGTCACACCAGGCAGTTTCAGCGCATCCTCGTTGCCGCAAAACTGCGGGCCAGCGCCTGCTCCAAGCACGGTGGCTGTTGTGCTCAACGTCAGCGCGGGGCAGGCCCTTTCCCTGTCAGCCAGCGGGCGCTTCACAGCAGGCACCTGCATGGTTTCAACCGGCGGCCCGCCGTCTTGCGGGGTGACGGCGCCGCCGGGCGTGACCGCCACCTCGCTGACAAATACACTGGTATCGGGCCCCACCTGCACAGGTGTACCACCCAACAACAATTCAATTCCATTTTTCAGCGCCAATGGAGCGACCGCCTCCACAGTGAACGTGCCCCCGGGTGTTCCGACAATCGTCACGGTCAACGTGCCGCTGAGCGGGTCGGCCAACGGCACCGCGGCGTCACCTTCACCTGCACCTGCACCTTTCACGGTGACAGCCACTGCCGTGAAGGCCTGCCAGATCCAGGTGCTTGCGCCACCCGCACCGCCACCTGCCACCGTGTGCTCGCCCACGCCCGCCACCGTCCCGGTGAACTGGATGATTACCGACCCGGCGCGCGGTGCGGTCGCCAGCGTCCCAATTCTGGCCACGACGAATGCTGGCGACCGACAAACATTTTTTGCAACGCCGGCAGGTCCCGGTCAATTTGTCTTTAGCAGCTTGCCCGTCACCACCAACGCCGCTTCCGTCACGCCAGATAACGGGCGGTTGGAGCTGTTTGGCCAAGCACTCATCACGCTCACGTACCAGCCAGCGAGCGGAGCGCCAATCATGCGCACAGTGAACGTCAGCCCTTGACAGGCGGGGTCTGTACGGCGCCGCGCAGCTTAAAGCGCTGGATCTTGCCGGTCGCGGTCTTGGGGAGCTCCGGCACGAACTCGATCCAGCGCGGGTACTTGTACGGCGCAAGCTGGCTTTTGACGTGCGCCTGCAGATCGGCCTCGCTGGCCGCATGGCCCGGCT
>JAYSYH010000073.1:0-6758 GCA_043716645.1 Betaproteobacteria bacterium
CGGTGGCCATCTGCTTGCAGCACTTCGAAGGCGCGGCCATCGGGCGTGATCTGGATGAAGGCCAGCGTCGGCACGTCCAGCAACAGCGTGTTGCGCAGGCGGTCGAAGCGCGCGCCACACTGGCTGGCTTCGTAGATCACGGCGTGCGGCAGGGCGTCTTCAAACAGGCGTTGCGCCTCGTCCAGCGTGGTCACGAAGTCGACCATCGAACCGGTCGGCCGCAGCGCGTCGCGCACGATGTTGCGCAGCTCGCGCTGTGCCGACAAGACCACGACGTGTCGGCCCACCAGCGTGTGCGTGAACGGCGCCTGCAGGCCGGTGTCGTGGGTAGCCACGCCGGGCGTGGGCAGGCTTGCCGTGGCGGGCGCCTCGCTGGCCGGAAAGGTCAGGCGCAGTTCGCAGCGTTCGCTGCAGTCGCGGCGCTGCAGTTCCAGGCCCAGCACGGCTGCGGTCTGTTGCAGCAGGCGCCAGGCCAGGGTGTTCAGCGCCGGGTCTCGCGGGTCTTGCGGGTGTTGCGGGTCGTGCGGGTGTTGCGGGTCGTGCGCGATGTGCCTGCCGGTGCCGGTGCCGGTGCCGATTCCTTTGAGGTCACCGTGCAGCGCGCTGTGGCGCGTGGCGCCGTGCTGACGGCGCAAGAAGGCGCAGGTCAGGCGGGCGCGGTGGGTCTTGGGTGACGCCGTGTGCTTCAGGTCCAGCCGGAACACGATGCGCGAGCAGGCGTGTTCGAAGGTCCAGTCCAGCACGGTCTCGATCAGCGTGAACACCAGGGCGGCATCGCTGACCAGCGGCACCTCGGCCAAGGTCTGCTTGACTTGCAGCTGGTGCGCCTGCGCCTCACGCTGGCGCTGTGTCAACGCTTCGCGCAGCAGGGCGGCCAGGTCCACCATTTCATGGACCGGGCGCAGGTCGTTGGCGGCCAGGCGCACCAGTTGCTGCCCCATGATGCCGACGCGCCGGGCGCCGTCGATTTCCTCGCGCAAGGCGCGCAGGCCTTCGCGGTCGATCTTGCCGGTGGTCACCAGCCTGGTCACGCGTTCCAGCGCCGAGGACAAGGTGCGCGCTACTTCGCCGCCCAACTGCGCCAGCAGGGCTTGCGGGTCCAGGTCGGCGGGGTCGGGGGTGTGGGCCAACGCCATGGGCGGCTTGGTCGAAGGCTGCGCCAGCGCAGCGTCTGACAGGTTCATGGTGCAAAGCTCCAACGCGCCGGTGGGCCGGCGTCCTGGCCGCGGTGTCCGGGCCTGGTTAGTGTTTTGGCGCTACCCGTCGTCAAGCCCGGTCGCGCCCCAGCGAAGCCTGGAGGTTGCGTTTTGGCCACCGCCAACGCCATCCCCGGTTCCGGTGCTGCCTGTTGTGCAGAGAGGTTTTTTGCGACTTGTTTCTCGGGCCGGGCTGGTGTCGGCTCAGCCGATGACGCCCAGGTGGCGCAGCCTGGCCCGTTCGCCTTCAGCGACACCGTACGCCGTCAGGACCTCGTCGGTGTGCTGGCCCAGCAGCGGCGGCGCGCGGCGCAGCGTCACTGGCGTGGCCGACAGCTTCATCGGGCTGGCCACCAGGCGCAGCGCATCGTTGTGCGGGTGGGCCACCTGGGTCGCCATGCCGCGGGCCTGCACTTGTGGATCGGCGAAGACATCGGCCAGGTCGTTGATCGGCCCGCAGGGCACCTTGGCGGCGTCCAGCGTGGTCAGCCAGTCGGCGCGCCGGCGCTTCAGCATCTGCTCGGTCAGTAGCGGGATCAGCGCGTCGCGGTGGCGCACGCGGTTGGCGTTCTGCGCGAAGCGCGGGTCGGCGGCCAGTTCCGGGCAGCCGGCCACGGCGCAGAAACGTTCGAACTGCGCGTCGTTGCCGACCGCCAGGATGAGGTGGCCGTCGGCCACTTCGAAGACTTGGTAAGGCACGATGTTCTGGTGCGCGTTGCCAGCGCGTTTGGGGGCCACGCCGGTGACCAGGTAGTTGGCGCCCAGGTTGGCCAGCATGGCCACTTGCGTGTCGAGCAGGGCCATGTCGATGACCTGCCCCTCGCCGGTCAGATCGCGGTGGCGCAGCGCCGCCAGGATGGCCACCGTGGCGTACATGCCGGTGAACAGATCGGCCACCGCCACCCCCACTTTCTGCGGCCCGCCGCCGGGGCGGTCGTCGCGTTCGCCGGTCACGCTCATCAGCCCGCCCAGGCCCTGCACGGCGTAGTCATAGCCCGCTTTGGCGCGGTAGGGTCCGGTCTGGCCGTAGCCGGTGATCGAGCAGTAGACGAGGCGCGGCAATTCCGCGCGCAGCGTGGCCGCGTCCAGGCCATAGCGCGCCATGTCGCCGACCTTGTAGTTCTCGACCAGCACATCGCAATCGGCCGCCATTTGGCGCACCAGAGCCTGGCCCTCGGGGTGGGCGATGTCGATGGTGACCGAGCGCTTGTTGCGGTTGGCGCCCAGAAAATAGGCGGCTTCGGCGGTGTCGCGGCCGTCGCGGTCTTGCAGGAAGGGCGGGCCCCAGCCGCGCGTGTCGTCGCCGCCGGGGTGGTTGGCGCCAGGCGGGCGTTCGATCTTGATGACTTCGGCGCCCAGGTCGGCCAGCGTTTGCGTGCACCAAGGGCCGGCCAGCACACGCGAAAGGTCGAGCACGCGCACGCCAGACAGGGCGCCAGGTGGGACCGGCAAATCAGGGCTCATGGCGGCGGGAAGAAGGGTGTCGGTGGCAGGGGGCGCGCATGGCGGCATTCTGTGGCGGCGCTCGGGATAATCCACGCCATGACTTCCCTTATTCCGTCGGCCCCTTTCCACCGGGCCATATGGCTTGTCGCTGCTGCCGCTGTGACCGCCTGCGCCCCCCCATTGAACTGGCGCGAGGTACGCGTGGGGGGCAGCGCCGTGCAGCTGCTCTTCCCGTGCAAGCCCGACACGCAGGAGCGCCGCGTCGCTCTGGCCGGGTCGCCTGTGCAGCTGGTGCTGAACGTCTGCGAAGCCGACGGGCAAATCTGGGCCCTGGCGCTGGCCGACGTGGCCGAACCGGCGCGCGTGGCGCCCGCGCTGGCGGCCCTGCAGGCGGGCGCAGCGGCGAACTTGGGCACGCGGCCAGCGGCTTTGGCACCGCTGGCCGTGCCCGGTGCCACGCCCCAGACCGGCAGTGGCCGCACGCGCTTGCAAGGTCAGCGTGGCGATGGTCAGAAGGTTCAGATGCAGACCCTGGTCTTCGCCAGCGGCACACAGGTCTTTCAGGCCAGTGTGTTGGGTGCAGCGCTGGCCGAAGAAGACGTCGAGGCTTACTTCACGTCCATCCGCCTGGTGCCATGACCGACCCCTGCCGCGCGCCGGCGGTGCTGTTCCTGGCATTCGCGGTCAGCTACTTCTTGTCGGCGTTGTTGCGGGCGATCACGGCCACGCTGGCTCCAGTGTTCAGTGCCGAACTGGGCCTGCAGGCTGCCGATCTGGGGTTGCTGGCCGCTGCGGGGTCGGACGCGGGCGCCGGCGGCCCGGGTGGCTACCGCGACACCGGCCGTAACCCGTTGTTCCGCCGGCTTGCGCCGGTTGCATTCATGCACCTTCATGGTCTGGGGTGCGGTCATGCCCCGGCTGGTGCGGGCCGGTGTTTAGGTGCTGCGCCTGATGCGCTGGCGACTGGCGGCCTCCCTGATGTTGCTGGTGACCAACCTCTGGCCGGGAGCCGTAGCAATCGCCGTGCACTGGGCCGCCTGGTGCGTGGCCAAAAGCTTCATCACTCTGAGTCAGCGCGCTGTTGGCGGTGCTTTTCCGCTGCAGCAGGCGGGCCGCGCGTTGTCGGCTTCCAACTTGGTCATTTTCAGCGGCGTGTTTTGCGTGCAATGGGGAATGGGGAATGGGGAATGGGGAATGGGGAATGGGGAATGTGGCGTGGGCCTGCTGATCGATGCCGTGCGGGCCGGCGGCCTGGGCGACGACGCGGCATTCCGCATTGCATTCACGGCCTACGCCGGATGCAGCGCGGTCGCCTGCTTGTGGTTTGTGGGCGAGCGGCGCGGCGGTCTCCATAATCTGCGCTGAATCGCCATGGTTTCCATCCTCATCGTCGCCCATGCGCCGCTGGCCACTGCACTGCAGGCCATTGCGGGTCACACCTATGCCGAATGCAGCGGCGAGGTGGTGGCGGTGGATGTGCAGTCGGCGGGGGGTCTGCCCACCGCTGAGGCGCAGATAGCCGTCGCCTTGGCTGCGATGCCTGCCACCGAGGTGTTGATACTGACCGATGTCTTCGGCGCCACGCCCTGCACGGCAGCGTTGAACGTGGCGGATGGCGTGCGTTCGCGCGTCGTCGCTGGTGTCAATGTGCCTATGTTGTGGCGCAGCCTGTGCTACGCCCATTTGCCCCTGGTTGAACTCGTCGAACGCGCAGCGGACGGCGGGCGTCGAGGCATCATGCCCGTCACATCCCCCCTTTGCCAAGAACAGCCCAAACGCCCGCCGAGCCATGGTTCAGACCAAGATCCTGATCAGTAACAAGCTGGGCTTGCACGCGCGTGCGTCGGCCAAGCTCACCAAGATGGCCGGCGGCTTTCAAAGCGAGGTCTTCCTCAGTCGCAACGGCCGGCGCGTCAATGCGAAAAGCATCATGGGCGTGATGATGCTGGCTGCCGGCCTGGGCAGCGAGGTCGAGATCGAAACTACCGGTCCCGACGAAGTGCAGGCCATGGAGTTGCTGCGCGGGCTCATCGAGGGCAAGTTCGGCGAAGGGGAATAGGCTCGACAGGCCCGCTTGGCGGGCTGCCACGCGGGGGTGCCCGGCGCCGGAGATGTTCACGATACGGTCATCAACCAGCGGCGTGCTGCGCTACATTGGACCGATGAGCATTCAGGTCTTCGGCATACCGGTCTCGCGCGGCGTGGCCATCGGTCGGGCGGTGATGGTGGCGTCCAGCCGCGTGGACGTGGCGCACTACTTCGTTGCTACAGACCGCATCGACGCCGAGATCAGTCGTTTGCGAGAAGCGCGCGATTCGGTGTCCGCCGAGCTGGAAGGCTTGAAGCACGAGTTGCCGGCCGAAGCTCCGCATGAACTGGCGGCCCTGCTGGACGTGCACGTGATGCTGCTGCACGATGAGGCGCTGATTGGGGCTACCAAGGGCTGGATACGCGAACGCCACTACAACGCGGAGTGGGCGCTGTCGGCCCAGCTGGAAGTGCTGGCCCGCCAGTTTGACGACATGGACGATGTGTATTTGCGCGAGCGCAAGGCCGATGTCGAGCAGGTGGTCGAGCGGCTGCTGCGCGAACTGGCGGGGCAAGCCGGTGCCCTCACGGGCGTCCCGGGCGAAACGGCCCAGGTGGCGCGCGACTTCGCCGGAGAAGATCCGTTGGTGTTGGTAGCCAATGACGTGGCACCGGCCGACATGATGCAGTTCAAGCGCAGCGTTTTCACCGGTTTCGTCACCGACGTGGGCGGTCGCACCTCACACACCGCCATCGTGGCCCGCAGCATGGACATACCTGCCGTGGTCGGGGCGCGGGAAGCCAGCCGGTTGATCCGGCAGGACGACTGGCTGGTCATCGACGGCGATGCGGGGGTTGTCATCGTCGATCCTTCACCGATCGTGCTGGAGGAATACCGCTTCCGCCAGCGCCAGAGCGAACTCGAACGTGCCCGCCTCGACCGCCTGCGGCACACGCCAGCCGTCACGCTAGACGGGCAGTCTGTTGAACTGTTGGCGAACATTGAACTGCCGGGCGACGCAGCCGGTGCGTTGGAAGCAGGTGCGGTGGGCGTCGGTCTTTTTCGCACTGAATTCCTTTTCATGAACCGAGGAGGCGCGCTGCCGGGAGAAGACGAGCAGTTCGAAGCCTATCGGGATGCGGTGTTGGCGTTGCGGGGGTTGCCAGTGACGATTCGCACGGTGGACATCGGCGCCGACAAGCCGCTGGAACGCCTCTCACAGCAAGATTTGCGGCACGAACACAGCCTGAACCCCGCGCTGGGCCTGCGCGCGATCCGTTGGAGCTTGGCTGAGCCGGGCATGTTTCGCCAGCAGCTTCGCGCCATTCTTCGGTCTAGTTCCTACGGCAAGGTGCGCATCCTCATCCCGATGGTGGCGCAGATGGCTGAGGTGAAGATGATCTTCGATGCGCTTGAACGGGCGCGGCAACAACTCGACGATGCCGGGCGTCCTTTTGGCAAGGTTGAAGTCGGTGCCATGATTGAAGTGCCTGCCGCAGCAATGTTGATCGATCGCTTCTTGAAGCACTTTGACTTTGTCTCGGTTGGCACCAACGATCTCATCCAGTACACCCTGGCCATCGACCGCGCTGACGAGTCTGTGGCCCATTTGTATGACCCCTGGCATCCGGCAGTGTTGCGACTGCTGCAACAAACCATTACCGCGGCGGCCGATTGCGGGCGCAGTGTCAGCGTCTGCGGTGAGATGGCCGGTGACCCCGCATTTACCGAACTGCTCCTTGCGATGGGCCTGCGTAGCTTTTCGATGCACCCGGCGCGCATTTCCACCATCAAGCAGCGCGTGCTCAGGGCAAATACGCGATTGCTTCGCGAACAGATCGCCGGTGTGCTGGAGGCGGATGATCCTGCGCAAGCTTGGCAGCTGGCTAGACGGGGAAGACTGGATCGCTAGTAGGCTGTCTTGCGGCAGTGGCTGTGGCCTGAGGGTAAACCTGACCGTGTTGCGCTACGTTCGCAACCCGGCCACAGAGGGGCAGGTCTTGTGCAGGGCATCCTAGTTGGTGGTCTGAGAAGATCGCAAGCGTGCGTGGGGTTGACGAAGCCTGCGAGGGCATGTCATAGTTCGA
>JAYSYH010000074.1:0-6755 GCA_043716645.1 Betaproteobacteria bacterium
GCCGCGCTGCGGGAATTCGTCGTGAGCTTCGAGCGGCTGCTTCCGCTGCACAAGCCTTCGCCGTTCGGCGACAAGGCGATGATTCAGAAGCTCATGGTCCACAGCGGCGGGTTGACCGGCAAGATCACCAGCCTGCTGGCCCAAGCGGCTGAACTGGCCATCCGTCAGAAGACCGTGTCCATCAGCCTCGACTTGCTCATAGACGCTGCCGCGGCCGGCATCTTCAAGATCCCGGCCGAGCAGGAGATCGATGATGCAATAGCCTGAAGCAAGCCAGACCAAAAGCTGGTCACACGATGAAAGGGTCAGTTGTGCCAATTGAAAGCACAAAAGTGACAGATTGAAGGGAAACCGACAGCCGCTGTAAGCTGAACGCTGAACGATGCTGGTGGCGCTAGCATCAATTTCATGAGCACCGCGTCATTCAAGCTGGGAATTCCCAGAACCCATGACCAAGTCACGCAGCAGCGCATCGTGCAGGCGTTGTCGGCAGGAGCGGCAGTGCTGCCAGTGCAGTGGCTGGTGGGGCTTCCCGGCGCTGGCAAGACTTCGGCCGCCGCTCAATGGGTCCAAGCGGCCCAGGCACGGGGCGAGCGCTGCATCTGGTACCGCCTGGACGAAGACGACGCCGAGCCCGCCTCGCTGTTCGATGCGCTGCGCCATCACGCGCAGCACGGCGCTCCCGAACGTTTGCCGGCCTGGTCGCCCGACAACCAGCCTGAGCTGCATCGTTTTGCGCAGCGCTTCTTCGCTGGCCTGGCCGAGGCAGCCAGCACGCGGCTGACGCTGGTCTTCGACGACTGCCACCGCGTCGGCGACAACAGCGCTTTTTTCGAGATGCTCGACGCCGCGCGCGAGGTGGCCGGTGAACGACTGCACTTGCTGCTGATCAGCCGCAAGGCGCCGCCGCCGCTGCTGGCGCGCGGCGCGCTGGCCGGCTGGCTGCGCGTGCACGACGACCTGGCGCTGAGCTTGGACGAGGCGGCGGCGGTGGCCGAGCGCGTCTCGGGTCGCGCCTGGTCGGCCGACGAGGTTGAGGGCCTGCGCGCCGCGCAGGGCTGGATGGCGCATGTGCTGGCGTATGCGATGACGAACGCGATGACGAACGCGATGACGAACGCGATACCGGGCGCGATTCCGGGCGCGCAGTCGCCCGCTGGCGGCAGCGCGCAGCCTCTGTCGACGCAAGCTAGCGGGCAGGTTGGCAACTTCTTGTGCCAAGAACTGTTGTTGATGCTGCCGCTGCCTCAGCGCCGCGACTTCCGCCTGCTGGCCGAGCTGCCCGAGCTGCCGCGCGTGTTGCTCGGCGGCCAGGCACTGGCGCGATTTCTCGACCAGTTGGCCGACCGCCGCTGCTTCGTCGACGTGACGGCCAGTGACGCGTGGAGGCTGCATGACCTGCTGCGCGACGGCCTGCGCGCGTTGAACGTCAGCACCGAAGCGCCCGACGCGCTGGCTGCCGCTCGCCGCGAGCGCGCCGAATGGGTACTGCCGTACGCGCCCGACACGGCGATGAACCTGCTGGTCGCCGCCGGCGACAGCACAGGCGCGCTGGCCTTGCTGCGCAGGCACGGCCGCGCCTGGTTGGCGCAGGGGCGGCACGCGCAGCTGCGCGGCTGGCTTGAGGCCTTGCCAGCGAACGGCAATGCCGAGGCTTTGCTCTGGCGCGCCGAAGCCCTGTTGCCCGGTACGCCCGAAGACGCGCGCCCCCTGTTTGCGCAAAGCCGCGCGGCGCTGGTGGGCCAGGATGATGCCGAAGGCGCCTACCGCGCCTGGAGCGGCGAAGTTGCCAGCTATGTCGTTCAATGGGGTGCCGTACAGGGCCTGGCCGAACTCGTCGACGAGCTTGAACGACTCGAAGCACACTTCGGCCCCGCTCCAGGCGAAGGCCGTTTCCGCACCGCCGCCGACGCACTGACGGCGCTGATGTACGGCCGCGCTGAAGACCCTCGTATCCGCCGCTATGCCCAGGCCACAGCGCTGGCCGTGCAACAGGCGCCCGACGCCGGCGGGCGCATCATGGCCGCTGCGCAGTTGCTGATTTACCGCCTTTGGTGGGCCGGCGACTTTCCCGGCGGTCGTGCGCTGTATGACACCTTCGACGCCGAAGTGGACGCCGGTGAGCAGTTGGCCCCGCTGCCGCGCCTGATGTGGTGGAGCAACGCCGCCATCGTCGACTGGCAGTGCGGTGACCCAGCGCGCTGTCACGAGAAAGTCGAACGCGGTCTGGCGCTGGCAGCAGCGTCGGGCGTGCACGTGCGCGACTTCTTTCTGCTGACGCAGGGCATCTTCTGCGCGCTGTCGCAAGAGGACTGGCCGCGCGCCGAGGCTTACCTAATGCGGTTGTCCGAATCCGAGCGCAGCCATGGCCATCGCTACCGGCGGCTCGACACGATGGTCCACCACTTCTTTCGCAGCTGGTATGCGCTCAGCCGTGGTGACGCCGGCGCCGCGCTGTCGCACGCGCAGACGGCGCTGCCGATGGCCGAAGCGATGGGCAGCCTGTTCCACAAAGTGATCGTGCTGTCGGCGCTGGCACCGGCCGCGCTGCATGCCGGCGACACCGTCACTGCGCAGCAGGCCTACCGCGCGCAACTGGCGTTGGCCAAAGGCAGCCAAAACCCGACGTTCGCCTACATCGCCTTCTGCGCCGGGGCCGAAATCGCGCTGCAGGTCGGCGATGTTGAAGCGCTGAAGAAGCAAGTCGAACGCATGCTGACCGTCAAGCATCTCGGCGGATTCCACAGTGACTGTGGCTGGCGCACGCCGGTGCGCGCGCAGCTTTTGGCCTTTGCGCTCGAACACGGTGTGCTGCCGGCGATTGCGCGGCAGTGGATCGTCGAAAAGCGGGTGCCGCCACCCGAGGGCGCGCCGCCCGCGGTGCTGCAGGCCTGGCCAATGCCGGTGCAGATCAACGCTCTGGCAGGTCTGGCCGTCAAGATCAACGGCAGGGAAGCCGAAAGCGGCGCTAAGCCGGCGAGCCGTTTGCGCGAGTTGCTGGCCGTGCTGGTGGCGCGCCGCCACGGCGCCACGCAGGCCGAACTGGTGGACTGGCTATGGCCCGAGGCCGAAGGCGACAAAGCTGCGGCGTCGCTGAAGATGGGGATCCACCGCCTTCGCGCGTGGCTGGGCCACGACGCCGTGCTGGTGCGCAACGGCGTTGTCGCGCTGAATTTGCTGCACGTGGCGTGCGACCTGTGGTGGCAGGAAGACCACGAGCCGCGCGCGCTGGCCCGGGCAGCACCTTATGTGCTGGCCGGCTGCAGCGCGCCGCCGGTGGGCGAGCTTCGCCGGCGGCTGGAAAAGCTGGGCTGACATTCCCCCCCCAACGGGCGCCCCTTGTTCGCAGGGGCGGCCGTTACCGATCGGTGACCGGCTGGCGTCCAGACTCTACTTTGCCATTCACGTGCTGAATCACGTGTGGTTCACCGCCGGCACGCACAACGTTCGCGACGCCTGGGGCACGAACCGGAGAGCCTGATGGTGATGGCCGGTGGCGTGCCACCCTCGAAATGCGGCGCCGCCGCTTGATCCGGAGAAATTTCCATGAAGCATTCTTTCGTCGCAGCTGCACTTGCAGTCTTGGGCACCCTCTGCGCGCCTGCGCATGCCGTCCAGGTGACCTGGTACGTCACCGGACACATGCTGCCTGCGCTGCCCGGCACGCCGACCGACCTGATGACGCTGGCGCCCAACGGAGCGCTCTTCACCGCAAGCTTCAGCTTCGACTCGGCCAGCGGCCCTGTTGTGTTCAACAGCACGCGAACCGATTTCGTCACCACCAACGCGCTCGCGGCAACAGCGATCGACGTGGCCGGCAGTCACTTTGGCTCGGCGGGCAGCAGCCGCATCATCGAATACGCCGATGCGAATGGCGAACAACTCATCCTCAACGGCGGTTCAGTAGCAGGCCCGAAGCCCAGCCACTACAGCCTCGCCGCACTGGACGTCTTGCAGCTCACGCACTTTGGGCCGAGCTCGGCCAGCCCGAGCGACAAATGGCCATGGTTCTCGCCGTTCGGCGTCGGCGGCGCGTTCGCCATGGTGTCCGTCGCGACACCACCGGACCTGACGAAGGCCGAGAACGGCGCCGGGCTCGATCTGTTCTTTTTCGAGCCCACGCTTGGCAGTTACTTCCACCGCCAGGGTGCCGTCGAGGCGATCGCGACCACACCGTTCGCCGTCCCTGAGCCCGCCACCTGGATGTTGATGCTGAGCGGCGGGCTGTTGCTGGCATCGCGTCGCCGCTGCGACACGCGTTGAAGTTGCGCCTGCGGACCGTGCAGACCTAATTCTTGAACTTGGGCCAACCTCGGACCGTGCAGCCCAGGTTGGATACCAGCGCTGCCGACCAGCCCTGATCGGTGCCGATCTGCGCCGGGTTGCCACGGTCGATGAGTGCCGCTTGCGCCGCGCCTGCGGCCAGCGTGGTAGCCGTCATAACGGCGAACTCGCGCCGTGCGCGGCGGGATGCAAGGCGAATGGTGCATGGGCGCCGCAGTGGCGCGTCGGGAACGTTTGCTGACTCTGCGGGGCACCCAGCCTGCGGTGTCACGACCGCGGCGGTGAGCGGCGGGCGGCGCGTTGCAGAAGTGCCAGCCCACCCAGCAACAGGGTCCACGATTGCGGCTCGGGCACCGCGGTCAGCATAACGTTAACGCCGTCGATCAGCGGGTCGTTGTTGCCGGGCGACCCGACGCTGGCGGTGAGGATAAAGGACAGCGTGGTCGTCGTCGCGCTGGCCACGAAGTCGAAATTGTTGCTGACCCAGGGGCTCGTGAAGACGCCACCGCCGTTGGGCACCATCACGTGGTCGACGAAGCTGCCGGCAGCGCTGACGCGCAGCGTTTCGGTGGCCGCACCCGGGACGTTCTCTGTGCCGTAGCCGTAGCCGATGCGTTAGCGCGCGCCGACGAATGTAGAGAAGGTCTGGGCGATGCCCTCGCCAACCTGCATGTTGCCGTTGTTGCCGGCGCCACCCAGTGAATAAAAGTTCAGGCCTTCGTAGACCGGCTGCGTGCCAACCTGCGCGTACCCCAACACGCCTTCGGTGTGGCCGACGTTGAACCAGCCGGGCGGCGTGGTGAAGTTGCTGCTGGACCCTTCGAAACCGCCGTTGACCAGCAGGTTCGCGTGGGCACTGGCACAAAGCAGCACCAACGTCGTGGACAGCACGGTGGCGGCAAAGGGACGGGCAAAGAGACGGGCAAAGGGACAGGTCGGTTTGGCAACGAGGATCATGGCAAGTCTTTGGAGGTTGCCCAGACCATCCGGGCGACCCTGCATTCTTGGACCGGCATCAGCGCAGCGGGGACGCGGTGGGGTGACACGCAGGTGACTTCGACCAGCGTCAGCTGGTATTTGTCCCGGACCACGACGGCGCCTTCGATTCGGGGCCGCTGTGGCCTGTGTTTGACCGGTGCGGTAACCCCGGATCGCACCACGCGGTCACCGAAGCAGGACCGCCCCGTGACGACACGGCGGCAATGACTGCCTACAGTGCGAGTTCGCCGGGACAACCTGTCACGGCCCCACTGGAAGCCGCCATGAACCCATCGCAAGCACAGCCATCAAAATTGCCCTGGCAGCAGATCCTGAACCAGGGAGCCATCCCGATACTGCTGGGGCTGGTCGGGTACCACAGCGCACCCGGCGGGCGCACGCTGGAGGGCCTGGCCCCAATGGTGGCGACATTCGCAGCGCCGCGCGCTGCGGTACAGCCTTCGCCCTTTGCCGAACCAAAGGGCCCGTTCGATGAGACGGTCATGACGCCGGCCAGGACAGCGGACGCGCCGACTCATGATTGACCGGCGCGCCCTTTTGTGCACAACGCTGGTGCTGCTGGCGGTCATGCAGACGGCCTGCATGGAGATGCTGCGCTCGGACAATGCCAATTTTGCGCGCGCCTCCGAGCATAGGCGACAGGACGCGCTGCGCAACAACCGCCTGGCCTCGCAGCAGGCGGCCCCGGCCCGTGCCGTCGGCGGCATCGAACTGCGGCGCCTGCTTGCCGGTCGGACCCACGTCAGCGAGTTCCGCAAGCGCAGCGACGAAAGCCCGCCCTACTACGCCGAGTACGACCATTTCGGCGAAGACGGCCGCTTCCAGGCGCTGAATACGTACGAACGCCGCGACCCGGTGACTACCGCGGTCGGCAACTGGCGCGTCGACGGTCAACGGCTGTGCATCACCCAGACGCGAACAGCCAGCGGCGAGACCTGCTTTGCCGTGCGCGTTGAGACCGGCGGCGCCATCCAATACTGGAACGACCAGCCCGGCGACGACTTCCACGGTCTGCTAGCCTGGCGCATCCATATCGTGCTGGCCGGCGCCATATTGCCAGCATTCAACACCACGCCCGAGCAGATGCCCTAAAGGCGCTGCTGTCATGGCAAACACACCGGCGAACGACCTTGTCACCATGAACCCCAGCACCATCCAGGCCGCTCAATGACGCACTGGCTTGACTTGCAGACCCCCAGGGGGTGTGGACTTACCCTGATCTCACGGACACGGTTGGACTAGATTCTCATTTCTCTGTTGAGGTCAACTCAGCGGTGGCGGGCATGGCGACGTTGGCTTTGTCTTGCAGTTCCTTTTCGAAGTTGATGGGCGATTTCTGTCCGATGCTGCTGTGTCTGCGGCGCGGGTTGTACCAGCCCTCGATCCAGGTGAAGATGGCCATGCGGGCCTGGGCTGGGCCTTCGGGCAGCAGCAAACGGCGGACCTCGTGATCGCGGCGCTGAACATGGCGC
>JAYSYH010000075.1:0-6753 GCA_043716645.1 Betaproteobacteria bacterium
CGATTTGCGCAGCAAGGTGCCAGCCGGGCAGTGCTGAACCTCGGTGGTATCGCCAACGTCACGCTACTGGGCCGTGATGGCGGGGTGCGCGGCCACGACACCGGTCCCGGAAACATATTGATGGACCTGTGGTGCCAGCGTCAGCGGGGCTGGGCCTACGACGCGGGCGGTCGCTGGGCTGCTACTGGGCAGATCATCCCGGGCTTGCTGGCGGCCATGTTGGCCGAACCGTTTTTCGCGCGTGCGGCACCCAAAAGCACAGGGCGCGACCTTTTCCATACGGCCTGGCTGGAAGCCCGCCTGGCCGGCAGGGAAGTGGCGGCCAACGATGTGATGGCCACACTAACTGAATTGACGGCCTCCAGCGTCTGCGATGCCCTGAGACGTGACGCGTCTGATTTGGATGAGTTGGTGGTGTGCGGGGGCGGTGCGCACAACGCCCATCTGATGTCACGGCTGTGCGCATTACTGGGCCCCGCAGTGGCGGTCAGCAGCAGCGCGGCAGACGGCGTACCGCCTGACCAGGTTGAAGCGCTGGCTTTCGCTTGGCTGGCCTGGGCATTCATCGCCCGACACCCCGGCAGTGTGCCGGCGGTCACCGGTGCACGCGGCGGGCGCGTGCTGGGTGCGCTTCACCCGGCCTGACGCCGAGTTTCACAGTGACCCGGCCCGATGTCGGGCTTCTAACCTCAAGCCGAAAACGACGAACCACATCCACAGGTGGTCGTGGCGTTAGGGTTCTTGATGACGAACTGCGCGCCTTGCAGGTCTTCCTTGTAGTCAATCTCAGCGCCACCCAGGTACTGCAGGCTCATGGCGTCGATCAGCAGCGTGACACCGTTCTTGCTCATCTGCGTGTCGTCGTCATTGACGACTTCGTCGAAAGTAAATCCATACTGAAAACCCGAGCAACCGCCGCCCTGCACAAAGACTCGCAGCTTCAGGTCTGGATTGCCTTCTTCGTCGACCAGATCCTTGACCTTGGCGGCAGCGCTGTCGGTAAAGACCAGCGGCGGCGGCATGTCGTCAGAGGCGGAGGCAAGTTGTTCGGCTACGGCATTCATGGATGCTCCTGGAAGTAAACTTCGGCTCCCAATGAGCCTCAAACATTGACACTGTACCGCCAGTGGGAGCGGACCGGAGCCTGCGCCACCGATGTCACCGGCACCAGTGCTGTCTTGGACAGACCGCAGAAACTAACCGGGACGCCTGAGCGCCCCGGATAGATGGTCAGCGTTTGCTGAACTGCTTCCGGCGACGCGCGCCGTGCAGACCGACTTTCTTGCGTTCGACTTCGCGCGCATCGCGCGTCACGAAACCGGCACGGCTCAAGTCGGGTTTGAGCGCGGTGTCGTAGTCGATCAGCGCACGGGTGATGCCGTGGCGCACCGCGCCGGCCTGGCCCGATTCGCCGCCGCCGTGCACGTTGATCTTGATGTCGAAGGCCTCGTTATTGCCCGTCAGCAGCAAAGGCTGGCGCGCAATCATGATCGAGGTCTGGCGACCAAAATAGTCACCGATTGCCTTGCCGTTGATGACGATGTTGCCGCTACCCTTCTTGATGAAGACGCGTGCGACGCTCGATTTGCGGCGGCCGGTGCCGTAGTTCCAAAGTCCAATCATGGCTGCGTCCTCAGAATTCGAGCGGTTTGGGCTGCTGTGCGGTGTGCGGGTGGGTGTCGCCGGCATACACCTTCAGCTTCTTGACCATCGCATAACCAAGCGGACCCTTGGGCAACATGCCCTTGACGGCCTTCTCGAGCGCGCGGCCGGGGTGCTTGGCCTGCATGTCTTTGAAGGGCGTAGCGGTGATCCCACCAGGGTAGCCTGAATGCCTGTAGTAAATCTTGTCGGTGGCTTTGGCGCCGGTGACACGAAGCTTGTCGGCATTGACGACGATGATGAAATCACCGGTATCGACGTGAGGCGTGTAAATGGCTTTGTGCTTGCCGCGCAAACGACGTGCTGCTTCGCTGGCAACACGACCGAGCACCTTGTCGGTGGCATCAATCACAAACCATTCATGCGTCACTTCGGCCGGCTTGGCGCTGAAGGTCTTCATGAGAATCTTTCGGTTTACGCGCTACCCGTTGTTGACGGAAAAAGCGCGTGAGTCCATCGGCCTGCCTTTTTGACATGGTTTGCCTGCCAGCCTTTGGCGCCGCTCATTGAGGGCGGCCTCGCAGGATGCAATCCGACCAATCAAATGGATTGCGGCAGCACTACTCCCCGGCCGAAATCGGAGGGCAGCGCAGAAGTATAGCCCGAATGGGTTGCTGATCGCGCTGCTGGGGACGCAGGACACGCTCACCCTGCTCGCAACGTGCGGGCTGCGCAACTGAGGGTAAACCCTCAATAAATCTTTTACGATCCGACATCGATGTATGGAGGCGTTCGCATGAGCCCTGAACTTGGCAAAAAGTTTGCCGTCGGCGCGCACGGCAATCGCTCGCGAGAGCGCGGTCCGCGCAATTGGGTACCCATCCGGGTCTTGGGAGCGCGCCACCGCGAGCGCGTCTGCCAACACTTGCTGGCGCTTGATGATGAAGACAGAGCCCGGCGTTTCGGCCACATGGCTAGCGACGAGCGCATCCGGCGCTACGTCGACAGCATGGACTTCGACGCAGATGCGATGTTTGGCGTTTTCGACCGGCGCCTGCATTTGGGGGCGATAGTGCACCTGGCGTTCCAGCCGCAGGAAGGCGCTGCCGAATTCGGGATCTCGGTGCAGCCCCAGATGCGAGGGCGGGGTGTTGGTGCGCTGCTCTTTGAGCACGCCGTCACGCTGGCGCGCAACCGCAGTATCAACACCTTGATCATTCACCTGGCGCGCGAAAACGCGCCCATGCTTGCCATCGTCCGCAGAGCCGGCGCGAAGCTGGCTTTCGACGGCAGCGATGCCATCGCAACCTTGCCCTTGCCGGCCGACACGTTGGGCTCGCAAATCCAGGAAATGCTGGGGCACCAAGCCGCTGAATTCGACTATCGCCTGAAGATGCAGGCGCTGCGGCCGGACAGCCCGGGCCCGCTCAGCACCACCTGATCGGGGGTAACCACCCGAAGCCAGGGCGCTACCGTCTGCGGGGCGCTGATATCCTCGAATCTCCTCTGGTTTTTTGCCGTTCTAGCGACCAACCCGCGCGAACCTGGCAGCTCATGCAGCACCTCCTTCCGTGGATCTTGGCTTCGCTGTCCCTTGCACTCGCGCTGGGCGCAGCAGTGATGTTCACGTCGCGCAAGCAAGCCCGCATTGCCAAAGCCTTGCCCACCGATTGGGCCCTGACGCCCCGCCCCGTCTTCAACAGCAGCGAACGCCGCCTGTATCGACTGTTGCGTGAAGCAGTGCCACAGCAGGTGGTGCTGGCCAAGCTGCCGCTGGTGCGATTCTGCCAACCCACCGACCCCAAGACAGTTCGTTACTGGTTCGGACTGCTGGGCAACAGCCATATCAGCTTTGCAATTTGCAGCAACAATGCACGCGTGTTGGCTGTGGTGGATATCGAAGGCGATCGCTCGCCTTCACGCCGACTCACCGCCATCAAGCAATCGGTGATGGAAGCCTGCGGCATCCGCTACCTGAGTTGCACCGCCGAGCGCATGCCAACGGTCAGTGAAATCCAGCAGCTGATACCAGCGCCGGGCGCCGTGCCGATAGGTTTGAGCGCGGCGCTGGACGCCAATGCCAGCCGCCGAGAGCGCAAGACACTGTGGCAGGACTCGGGCTTCATGCAGGACTCTTTTTTCAGCATGGACGGGAGCGGCGAGATGCGCAGCAGCGGCTTCAGTGGTGCGGGCCCCGGCTATTCAGGCCGCGACCGATCGCCGGGCCCGGACGAAATCGGTGGAGTTGTCATCGACACACCGGTCTCGCCCCTGCGGCACTGAGTGAACTACGCCAACCTGGACCCGCAACAAGTCCTGGACGCGCTGGACGCGGTGGGCCTGCGCGGCGACGGGCGTGTGCTGCAACTGAACTCCTACGAAAACCGCGTCTTCCAGGTCTTTCTCGAAGATGCAGCGCCAGGGCAGGAAGCCGTGGTGGCCAAGTTCTACCGGCCCGGCCGTTGGGACGACGACCAGATCGTCGAAGAACACGCCTACGCGCTGGAACTGGCCGCCGCCGAAGTGCCGGTGGTGCCCCCGCTGCTGCTTCAGGCCTGCGGTGACAGGCCCGGTCTGCGCCTGCTGGGCAACCCACCAACCTTGGCCTGTCTTCACACCAGCACCGGCGCCCATCGCTACACCGTGGCGCGCCGCTGCGCGGGCCGAGAACCCGAACTGGAAGACCCGGCGGCACTGCGCCAGCTGGGGCGCTTCATCGGCCGGCTGCACGCCGTCGGGCGGCGCCAGCCTTTCAAGCATCGCCACCACTTGAATGCGCGTGTCGATGGCCGGCGTGCGCTGGCTTTGCTGATCGATGGCGGCTTCGTGCCCGACACCCAGCTGGCGGCCTGGCGCGACACCTGCGAACGCGCACTGGATGCCGTCGAAGCCGCGTTCGACGCAGCCGCCCCGCTGGCGACTCTGCGCTTGCACGGTGACTGCCACCTGGGCAATGTGCTGTGGCGTGACGGCGCACCGCACGTGGTGGACCTGGACGACGCGATGCAAGGCCCCGCCGTGCAGGACCTGTGGATGCTGGTCTCCGGCGACCACGCCACGATGGCGCAGCAGCTGAACACGCTGCTGGAAGGCTACGAACAGTTCAGCGAATTCGATGACCGCGAACGTACGCTGATCGAACCACTGCGCACGCTGCGCATGCTGCGCCACAGCGCCTGGCTGGCGGCCCGGTGGGACGACCCGACCTTCCCGCTGAACTTCCCCTTCTTCGGCAGCGCGGCCTACTGGAGCCAGCAGACCTCGCAACTGCGCGAGCAGATCGAAGCGATGGCCTGATCAGGCCGTTAGCAGCCGGTTGACCCGTTGCACATAGGCCGCCGGGTCTTCCAGCTGGCCGCCTTCGGCCAGCAGCGCCTGGTCGAAGATGATCTGCGCCAAGTCGTCGAAGGCCGCATCGGACGTGGTCTCGAGCCGCTTCAGCAGCCCGTGAGCCGGGTTGACTTCGAGGATCGGCATGCTGGACTGGCCTTTTGGCGCACCCTGACCCGATTGCTTCAGCAACCTCGCCAGGTGCGAACTCATGTCGCCTTCATCGACCACGATGCAGGCCGGTGAATCGACCAGCCGCGTTGTCGTGCGCACGTCCTTGGCACGGTCCTTCAAGGCAGCCTGAAGCTTTTCCAGCATTGGCTTGAAGGCTTCGGAGGTTTCCTCGGCCTGCTTCTTCTCGGCCTCGTCCTGCAGCTTGCCCAGGTCGACGCCGCCCTTGGCCACGCTCTGCAGCGGCTTGCCGTCGAACTCGTACAAGTGCTGCAGCATCCATTCGTCCACGCGGTCGGTCAGCAACAGCACCTCGATGCCTTTCTTGCGGAAGATCTCCAGCTGCGGGCTGCTCTTGGCGCCAGCCAGGGTGTCGGCAGTGATGTAGTAGATCGCCTCCTGGCCGTCCTTCATCCGGCCCAGGTAGTCGGCGAAGCTCACCCCGTTGTCGGCCGTGGTGCTGGCAAAGCGCAGCAGCTTGGCCAAGCGTTCCTGATTGCCGTGGTCTTCACCGATGCCTTCCTTCAACACCGCGCCGAATTGTTCCCAAAAGGCGGCGTACTTGTCTTTCTTGCCCGGCTCGTCGCTTTGGGCCACGTCCTCCAGCATGCTCAGCACCTTCTTCGTGCTGCCCTCGCGGATGGCCTTCACGTCGCGGCTTTCCTGCAGCAGTTCGCGGCTGACGTTCAGCGGCAGATCGGCGCTGTCGATCACGCCCTTGACGAAGCGCAGGTAGACCGGCATCAGCGCCTCGGCGTCGTCCATGATGAACACACGCTTGACATACAACTTGACGCCGCCGCGCTTGTCGCGGTTCCACAGGTCGAAAGGTGCCTTGGCCGGCACGTAGAGCAGTTGCGTGTATTCGGTGCGGCCTTCGACGCGATTGTGGGTGTAAGCCAGCGGCGCTTCCTGGTCGTACGAAATCTGCTTGTAGAACTCCTGGTACTGCGCATCGGTGATGTCGCTTTTGGGTCGCGCCCACAGCGCCGCGGCCTTGTTCACCGGCTCCCATTCGTCGGTGGTGACCTGTTCTTTCTTCTCTTCGTCCCACTTCTGCTTGGCCATCAGCACCGGCAGGCTGATGTGGTCGCTGTACTTGCTGATGATGGACTTCAGCTTCCACTGCGACAGGAACTCTTCCTCACCGTCGCGCAGGTGAAGGATGACGTCGGTGCCGCGCTCGGCGCGGTCGATGGTCTCGACTTCGAAGTCACCAGTGCCTTCGCTGGACCAGCGCACACCGTCGGTGGCCAGGGCGCCCGCGCGGCGGGTCTCCACCGTCAGGCGATCGGCGACGATGAAGCCGGAATAAAAGCCCACGCCGAATTGACCGATGAGGTTGGCGTCCTTCTTCTTGTCGCCTTCCAGCTTGGCCATGAATTCGCGCGTGCCGCTCTTGGCGATAGTGCCCAGGTGGGCGACCGCCTCGTCGGCCGTCATGCCGATGCCGTTGTCGCGGATGGTGATGGTCTTGGCAGCCTCGTCGTACCAGACGCGCACCTGCAGTTCGGGCGCGTCTTCAAGAAGCGCGGCGTTGTCCAGCGCTTCGAAGCGCAGCTTGTCGCAGGCGTCGGATGCGTTGGACACCAGTTCGCGCAGGAAGATTTCCTTGTTGCTGTACAGGCTGTGGGTGACGAGGTGCAGGAT
>JAYSYH010000076.1:0-2162 GCA_043716645.1 Betaproteobacteria bacterium
CGTGCATTGGATCGACCGCTTACCGCATGTGGCACTGCTCGGCTTGCTCGGGTTGCTGGCCATCGGCCTGATCGCACCCCTGTTCTTCGTTCTTTCCAAGGCCTTGCAGCGGCCCGACGGCGCGGCCTTCGGCGTGAGCGCATTGGGCGCCTATGCAAGCTCGCCCGCACTGTTGCAAAGCCTGTGGAACAGCACTTGGGTGTCTTTACTGGTAACGCTGATAGTGGTGCCACTGGCGTTCGCTTTTGCCTACGCGCTCACGCGCAGTCGCATGCCGCTCAAGCCCCTGTTTCGCACCATCACGTTGCTGCCGTTACTAGCGCCATCCCTGTTGTCGGCGATATCGCTGATTTATTGGTTTGGCAACCAGGGAATTGCAAAAGACGCTTGGCGAGCGCTCGGGTTCGACGGCATCTATGGGGCATCCGGCATTGTGCTGGCCGAGTGTTTTTCGGTGTTTCCCCACGTGTTGATGATTCTGGTTACCGCACTCACGCTTGCCGATGCGAGGCTGTATGAAGCTGCCGATGCGCTGGGTACCAGCAGCTTGCGCAAGTTCTTCACCATCACGCTGCCCGGCGCCAAGTACGGGCTGATATCGGCCGGGTTGGTCAGCTTTACGCTGGTGATGACCGACTTCGGTATTCCCAAGGTGGTGGGTGGAAATTTCAACGTGCTGGCAACCGATGTCTTCAAACTGGTGATCGGGCAACACGATTTTCAGCGGGGCGCGGTCGTCGCCTTGTTCTTGCTGACCCCGGCAGCGCTCACCTTCGTTATCGACTACTTCGTGCAGCGCAAACAGGTCGCAGTGCTGTCTGCGCGCGCGGTGGCGCTGGTGCCTCGGCTGGCGCGTCGCTTCGACGCAGCCATGACGATCTACTGCACCGTCATCGCTGGGCTGATGCTTGCCATGTTTTGCATGGCCGTGTTCGCTTCGGTGACGACGCTGTGGCCTTACAACCTGACGCCGACCTGGGCGCACTACGTCTCGGGCCTGGTCGATGCCGAACTGGGCCAGGCGATGGTCAACAGCCTCACGTTGGCGGGCTGTACTGCGGTGCTCGGCACTATCGTCGTGTTCCTTGGCGCATATCTGCTCGAGAAGACCCGTGGCCTCGACTGGGCGCGGCCAGTCATCCGCCTGATAGCCATGTTGCCGATGGCGGTACCGGGGTTAGTGCTGGGCCTGGGCTACATATTCTTCTTCAACGCGCCGGCAAATCCGTTGAATTTCATGTACCAGTCGATGGGCATTCTGGTGCTCTGCACCGTCATCCATTTCTACACCACCGGCCATTTGACAATGGTGACTGCGCTGAAGTCGATCGACCCTGAATTCGAGGCGGTCGCGGCTTCCCTGAAGGTGCCGTTTTACAAGACCTTCTGGCGCGTCACACTGCCGATCTGCCTACCCACATTGCTGGACGTATCGCGTTATTTCTTCATCAATGCCATGACAACGATTTCAGCCGTCGTGTTTTTGTATTCATCCGACACCAAGGTGGCGGCCGTCGCCATCCTGAACCTCGACGAAGCCGGCGACACCGGCCCAGCCGCGGCGATGGCGGTGCTGATCGCTGCGACATCGCTGATCGTCACGCTGCTGTACCTGCTGGTCGGCAAGTGGGTTGATCGGCGAACCCAGGTGTGGCGGGCGCCCAGTCGCTGATCGTCATGGCCACACTCGCCCGGTCCCATTTGGACGACACGGCTCTGACCGGTGATGGGGAAGCGATGCAGGCCGCGCATTTACAAATAACCCTTGCCTCATCTTCAACATGACATCCTCTGCAACAAAGTTTGACCTGATCGTGGTCGGTGCCGGCATCGTCGGCATGGCCCACGCGTACACGGCCGCCAGGCGCGGCCTCAAGGTGTGCGTGGTCGAACGCGACGCTGCCTGTGTCGGTGCATCGATCCGCAACTTCGGCTTCATCACCGTCACCGGTCAGGGAGCGGGTGACACCTGGCGTCGCGCCCGGCGCTCGCGAGACGTGTGGGGCGAGGTCGCCCTGCAGGCTGGCATCGCGGTACTGCACCACGGTCTTTATCTGAGCGCCTTTCGACCGCAGGCTTCGAGAGTGCTGGAACAGTTTATGGCCACCCCGATGGGCGAGGGCTGCGAACTGCTCGACATCGCCGAGGCCGCGCGCCGCGCG